>NZ_FSRL01000001.1:929250-1239000 GCF_900142295.1 Vannielia litorea | reverse complement strand
CCGCCCAGGCTGTCGAGGACGCCGAAGGCGACGAGGACGACAAGTAAGTCCTTCGACAGGCAAGAGAATCCAGAAGGCCGCTCCCCCGGGAGCGGCCTTTTTCATTCGCCACAGGCATTTGTGACCACGGTCACATTCGCCGCCGCGTGAGGCTCAGTAGCCGACCATCGCCAGCATCTGGCGCATGTCCTGGGTCAGAAACATCCAGCTCCCGGTCGCCGCCGCCGCACAACCGGCCAGCGCCGCGCCCTGCAAGACACGCAGCTTGACCCAGCCGCGCCATGCCTCGCGCCTCCGGCGCGTCATCACGGCCCGCCCGGCCACCATCAACCCCGCGCCAAGGCCCTCCGCCGCCCGTCGCTCCTCGCCCGTCAGGCTGCGCGACGGATGCAGCGCCGGCTGGTCGCCCACCGGCAATCCGCGCATCGGCCGCACGAAGGCTTCGGGAATGCTCACCAGTGCCCCGCTCTCGCTCCAACCCTCCCCGCGGGCCCGGCGCAGCATACGCCGCAACCTGTGGCGAAAGCAGAAGGCCTCCGCCCGCGTGATCTCCAGCGCCTGCACGGTATAGAACCCGGCGCCGAACCGCTCCGCCAACCGCGCCATCGCCGCCGCCAGCCGTGCATCCTCGCGCGTTCCCATCCAGACTTCGGGGTTGAACAGGCTCCAGAACAGGCGCACCGCGTTGGAGCGGTCCAACTCGCGCCGCCCCACCATCCACTCCAGCACCCGTCCCTCCGCCGTGGCCCACTGGCCCTCCAGGCCGCGGATCACGTGAGCCCAGACCTCTTGGTTCTGCCCGGCCAGCCATTCCGCGAGGCAGGCACCACCGTCGTGTGGCCCCGCCTTGAAAAAGGCTTCAACCGTGCCGTGCTGCCCCATCTGCCTGCTCCCGTTCCGCGAGTCGTTGGAGGGGTATCCCAGCATCCCAATTGGGGCAGAAATGCGGCAACCCGGCCCTGCCACTCTTCGGCGAATTTCCCCTGTGTCGCTTCGGCACCTCTCGCCAAGCTGCGCGCGGCCTGCCACGCTCCCCACATGACGACTCGCAGATCCTTTCTCGCCCTCCTCGCCGCCCTGCCTCTCGCTGCATGCGGCGATGGCCCAGAGCCCGACACGCCCGCCCGTGGCCCGTTCAACCCGCCGCTCTACCCGCAAGAAACGCCCGAGCTGCGCGCGCTGATCAACAAATACGCCGTGATCCACGACATGCCCGCCGAGCTGATCCACCGGGTCTGCATCCGCGAGAGCACCCATAACCCGGCCGCCCGCAACGGCCCCTACTACGGCCTCATGCAGATTCTGCCACAGACCGCCCGCACCATGGGCTTTCGCGGCGCGCCGTCCGACCTGCTCGATGCCGAGACCAACCTCAAATACGCGGGCAAGTATCTGAAGGGCGCCTGGATCGTCTCGGGTGGCGATATCGACAGCGCCATTGGCTGGTATGCTCGCGGCTACTACTATGAGGCCAAGCGCCTCGGCCTGCTCGAGGAGACCGGCCTGCGCGGCTGACACGCCAGTTTTACACGACCCGGGCAAACCGGGCGCAAAACCCAACCGAGAGGACGCTCCCATGCCCCGACAACTCAACCGCCGCAGCTTTCTGGCATCCACCGCGGCCGGCAGCTTCATCCTGCTGCACCCCTTCTCCGCCCGCGCCCAGGCTGGTCAGGCCCACCTCCGCCTGATGGAAACCACCGACCTGCACGTGCACGTCTGGCCCTACGACTACTACGCCGACAAGCCCGTCGATACGCTGGGCCTGTCCCGCACCGCCTCCATCGTGGCCGAGATCCGGGCCGAGGCCACCAACTCGCTCCTGCTCGACAACGGCGACTTCCTGCAAGGCAACCCGATGGGCGATTACATCGCCTACGAACGCGGGATGAAGGAGGGCGACAGCCACCCCGTCATCACCGCCATGAACACCGTCGGCATCGAGGTCTCGACGCTGGGCAACCACGAGTTCAACTACGGGCTCGAGTTCCTAACCAAGGCGCTGGCCGGGGCGGGCTACCCTGTGGTCTGCGCCAACATCGTCAAGCCCGGCGGCGGCGAGACCCTGCTGGAGCCCTACGTCATCCTCGATCGCGAGCTCATCGACGGCGCCGGCGAGAAGCATCCCATCCGGATCGGCATCATCGGCTTCGTCCCGCCCCAGGTCATGAACTGGGATCGCAAGCACCTCGAGGGCAACGTCGAGGCGCGCGACATCTTGGCCTCGGCCCGCAAGTACGTGCCCGAGATGCGCGAGGCCGGGGCCGATATCGTCATCGCCCTGTCCCACTCCGGCATCGGCTCGGCGGACGAGACCGAGATGATGGAAAACGCCTCCGTCCCGCTCGCCGCCATCGACGGCATCGACTGCGTGATGACCGGCCACAGCCACCTCGTCTTCCCCTCCGACACCTACGCCGACTATGCCGCCGTCGATGCCGCCGCCGGCACGATCCACGGCAAACCCGCCGTCATGGGCGGTTTCTGGGGCTCCCACCTCGGGCTCATCGACCTGATGCTCGAGAAGGACGGCTCCGGCTGGCGCGTCACCGGCCACACCGCCGAGGCCCGCCCCATCTCCAAGCGCAACGAGGACCGCTCCATCACCGCGCTGGTCGAGGACGACCAGGCCGTGCTCGACTCTGTGAAGGCCGAGCACGAGGCCACGCTGGAATACGTACGCCGCGCCGTCGGCACCACCACCGTGCCGCTGCACAGCTACTTCGCGCTGGTGGCCGACGACCCTTCCGTGCAGGTCGTGTCCAACGCCCAGACCTGGTATATCGAGCAGATGATGCAGGGCACCGAGTGGGAGGGCCTGCCGATCCTCTCCGCCGCCGCCCCCTTCAAGGCCGGTGGCCGTGGCGGGCCGGAGTACTACACCGATGTCGCGCCCGGTGCCGTCGCCATCAAGAACGTGGCCGACCTGTACCTCTACCCCAACACCGTCCGCGCCGTGCTGATCGACGGCGCAACGGTCAAGGACTGGCTCGAGCGGTCTGCGGGCATGTTCAACCAGATCGACCCCGGCAGCGCCGACGCGATCCTGCTGAACCCCGATTTCCCCAGCTACAACTTCGACATCATCGACGGCGTCACCTATCAGATCGACCTCTCCCAACCGTCGAAATATGGCCCCAAGGGCGAGCCGCTGAACCCCGATGCCAACCGCATCGTCAACCTTCAGTTCAACGGGCAACCCATTGACCCGGCGCAACAATTCGTTGTGGCCACCAACAACTACCGCGCCGAGGGCGGCGGCAGCTTCCCCGGCGCCGATGGCTCCACCATCATCTTCGAAGGCCCCGATACCAACCGCGACGTGATCGTGCGCTACATCGTGGAGCAAGGCGAGATCGCCCCCGCCGCCGATGCAAACTGGACCTTCGCACCCCTCGAAGGCACCACCGTGCTCTTCGAGACCGGCCCCAAGGCGGCCGACTACGCGGCCTCGGTGAAGGGCGTCACCATCGAGCCCGCAGGCGACGGGGCCGACGGCTTCGCCGCCTTCCGCATCACGCTCTGAACCAGAAGGGGCGGCTCCGATCCCCGGAGCCGCCCCTGTTCCTGCGCAGCCGTGAGCGGCTTGCCCGTCAGGTCAGCCGGCTGATGACCACCACGACTTCGGGCTTCTTGCCGATCTCTTCCACCGCTGTCTGGCGCACCACGCGGCGCAGCCCCTCTTCGAGCTGGTCGTCGTCGGTCAGCACCTTATCGTCGGCCCGCTGGATGAATCCGTCCGCCGCCGCCTCGATCAGTTCCACCAGCGGCGCGCGTGAGCGGCCCTCCTCGGGCAGGCCCACCAGCTCCGCCCAGGGCTCGCCCAGCGGCTCGTCGTTCTCGTCCATGATGAGCGTCACGAAGACCTGGCCATTCAGCGCCACCCGGATCCGATCGCGCACCACGCCGTCCAGCGCCCCGATCTTCACCGAGCCGTCCAGATAGGTCCGGCCGGTCTCGACATATTCCACGATCTGCGGCTGCGGGCCGGTCAGGTCCACCATCGAGCCATTCACCGCCACCACCGACGGGATGCCCTTGGCCTCCCCCGCCTTGGCGTGCTCGCGCAGCATCCGGTGCTCGCCGTGCATCGGCACGAGGATCTTCGGGTGCATCAGGTCGTGCATCGCCTCGAGGTCGGGCCGGTTGGCATGGCCAGACACGTGATACAGGCCGCCCGAGTCGTCCACCACGTCGACGCCCATCTCCGAGAAGGCGTTGACGATCCTGAGCACGCCGCGCTCGTTGCCGGGGATGGTCTTGGACGAGAACAGGAAGGTATCGCCCTCCTTCATCGTCAGCCCGAGAAACTTGCCGCGGCTCAGCTGCGCCGAGGCCGCCCGCCGCTCGCCCTGGCTGCCGGTGACGATCAGCATGAGGCTCTCGCGCGGGAGATCCACGGCCTCCTCGGGCGTCACCGTATGCGGAAACTTCTCCAGCACGCCGGTGTCGATGGCCACTGCCACCATTCGCTTCATCGCGCGCCCCAGCAGGCAGACCGACCGGCCCGCCGCCACGCCGGCATCCGCCAGAGTCTTCACCCGCGCCACGTTGGAGGCAAAGGTGGTGCAGACGATCATGCCCTCGGCTTCCGCCACCAGCCTGTTCAACGCCGGCGGCAGCGAGCCCTCCGAACGGCCCGGGTTGGGGCTCATGATGTTGGTGCTGTCGCAGACCAGCGCCTGCACGCCCGGCTTGGCGATCTCGTTCCACAGCTTCGGGTCGAAGGCCTCGCCGACCACCGGGTTGCCGTCGAGCTTGAAGTCTCCGGTATGCACGACCCGCCCCGCCGGCGTGTCGATCACCAGGCCGGAGCTCTCGGGGATCGAGTGGGACACCGGCACGAAGCCCACCTTGAACGGCCCGGCCTTCACGGTCTCAGGCCAGGCGCCGACGGCATTTACATGCTCCACGTCCTGCCCTTGCTCGTCCATCTTGCGCACTGCCAGCGCGGCGGTGAAACGACGGCAGAACACCGGCGCCCGCAGATCGGCCCAGAAGTGCCCGATGCCGCCCACGTGGTCCTCGTGGCCATGGGTGATGAAGATCGCCTCCAGCCGGTCCCGGTTCTCCTTGAGCCAGGTCATGTCGGGAAAGATCAGGTCCACCCCCGGCGTGCCGTCCATGTCAGGAAAGGTCACGCCCAGATCCACCAGGATCAGGCGCTCCTGACCCGGTTTTCCGTAGCCGTAAACGTAGGCGTTCATGCCCACCTCTCCGGCCCCCCCGAGAGGAAGGTAGATCAGCCGCTCGTCACTCATGCAGTCTGCCCCGCTTGGCTCATGTTATAGGCATGGATCACCGTCAGCCCATGCATCGTAAGGTCGTCCTCGAATGCGTCGAACCGGGCGTGCCCCATCTGGAAGAGCGGCGCAAGCCCGCCGGTCGAAATCACCCGCATTTCCTTGCCGTACTCGGCCTTTATCTGGTCGCAGATGCCATTCACGAGGCCCACATAGCCCCAGAACACGCCCGACTGCATGCAGGCCACCGTATTGGTGCCAATCACCTTCTCGGGCTTGGTCACATCCACATGCGGCAGTGCCGCCGCGGCCATGTGCAGCGCCTCCAGGCTCAGGTTCACGCCCGGCGCAATCACGCCACCCACATAGGCCCCGTCCTCGGCCACCACGTCCATCGTGGTCGCCGTGCCGAAATCCACCACGATCAGGTTGCCGCCATGCCGGTCGAAGGCGCCCGCCGTGTTCACCAGCCGGTCGGGGCCCACCGCCACGCCCGCGTCCACCCGCGGCGGCACCGGCAGCTCGCAGCCTGGCTTGCCCACCACCATCGGACGGCAGTTGAAGTAGCGATCCGAGAAGACCCGCAGGTTGAACACCACCCGCGGCACCGTGGAGGAGATGATCACCGCGTCGATGTCGATCGGCACCTTGCGGTGCTCCATGAGCTGGCTGAACCACACCCAGTACTGGTCGGCGGTGCGCTGATGCTCGGAGGAGGTCCGCAGCGTGGCCAGAAAGCTCTCGCCGTCCCAGACCGAGAACACCGTGTTGGTATTGCCGCAGTCGATGCAGAGCAGCATGGCAGCGTCCCTCTCAGAAAAAGACCTCGGCGGCCGCTATGCCGCGCAGTCCGGTGTCGGTTTGAAGCTGAAGGTAACCCATCTCGTCGATGGTCTTGAAGGTGCCGGTCACAGCCTCGCCGGGCAGTCGCGCGGTGATGGTCTGGCCCAGCCTCGCTGCCCGGTCGAGCCAGGCCCGGCGGATCGGGCCGAAGCCCTGGGCCGTGAAGGCCTGCTCGTGCCGCGCATAGGCCGGCGCCAGCGCATCGAGAAACTCCTCGGGCGTCACCTGCACGCCGGTCTCCTCGGCCAGCGCCACCGGCCTGACTGCGCCTTCTTCCACCTCTCCCGCGACCGGCGGCTCGATCAGGTTCACCCCGATGCCGATGAGCAACCCGTCCAGCGTGCCATCGCGCCGTGGCCCGAGGCTCTCCAGCAGGATCCCCGCTAGCTTGCCGCCATTGAGCAGCACGTCGTTCGGCCATTTCAGCGAGAGCCCGTCCGGCCGCCCGGTGACGGCCACGACGGCATCGAAGAGCGCCAGCGCCGCGACAAAGCTCCTCTGCGCCGCCGCCTGCGCCGTGCCGGGGCGCGGCAGGGCCAGCGTTGCGGTGAAGGCCCCGCGCGGATTGGCCCAGGGCCGCCCGCGCCGCCCGTGGCCACCGGTCTGGCGATGCGCCAGCACCCAGGTCGGACGCAGGTAGCCCGCAAAGCCGTCGCGGGCCACCGTCATCGTGGATGGGCAGCTGTCGAGGACGACCCGGTCCGCGTCAGTTGACAAGGGTGGCCGCCGCTGCCGCCGCAAGGCCGTCGACCCCGAAGAGGTTGACGATGCCGAGGATCATGATCGCCGCGGAGGCCACCAGAAATCCAAAGCCGAGCGGGCTCATGTGGCCCTCCACCGGCTCCACGCTCTCCTCGCCGAAGTAGAGGTAGTAGACGATGCGCAGGTAGTAGAACGCTCCGATGACCGAGGCCACCGCACCGGCCACCGCAAGCCAGGTCATGCCCGCATCCACCGCCGCCATGAGCACTGCGAACTTGCCGAAGAAGCCCAGCAGCGGGGGCACGCCCGCAAGGCTGAACATCAGCACCAGGAGCGCCAGCGCCTTCACCGGCTCCCGGTTGCCCAGCTGCCGCAGGCTGTCGATCGAGGTGATATGCCGCCCGTCGCGCTCCATGCTCAGGATGAAGGCGAAGGTGCCGATGTTCATGGTCACGTAGATCGCCATGTAGATCAGCATCGCCGTCACGCCCTGCTCGGTGCCCGAGGCGAGGCCGACCAGCGCGTAGCCCATGTGGGCGATCGAGGAATAGGCCATGAGCCGCTTGATGTCGCGCTGGCCCACGGCGGCAATCGCGCCGAGGAACATCGAGAGCACCGCCAGCAGCGCCAGGATCTGCCCCCAGTCGCCGGTGGCGTTGCCGAAGGCATCATGCAGCACGCGGGCAAAGAGCCCCATCGCCGCCACCTTGGGTGCGGTCGCGAAGAAGGCCGTGATCGGCGTCGGTGCGCCTTCGTAAACGTCGGGCGTCCACATGTGGAACGGCACGGCACTGACCTTGAAGGCGAGTCCCGAGACGATGAAGACGAGGCCGATGAGCAGGCCCAGCGGCATCTCGCCCCCGCCCGCGGCGGCGATGATCCCGTCAAACTGCGTGGTGCCCGCGTAGCCGTAGGTGAGCGACGCGCCATAGAGCAGCAGGCCCGAGGAGAGCGCGCCCAGCACGAAGTACTTGAGCCCGGCTTCCGTCGATTTCACCCCGTCGCGCCGGATCGCGGCCACCACGTAGAGCGCCAGCGATTGCAGCTCGAGGCCCATGTAGAGCGCCATCAGGTCGCCCGCCGAGACCATCAGCATCATGCCGACGACCGCCAGCACCACGAGGATCGGGTATTCGAACCGCAGCAGCCCGCGGCGCGCCATGAACTCCTGCCCCATCATCATCACGCAGGCCGCGCTGACCAGGATCACCACCTTGGCGAAGCGGGCAAAGCCGTCGTCGATGAACAGGCCGCCAAAGGCCGAGCGGTCATTGCCCCCCGACATCAGCACCCAGACGGCCACGGCCAGCATCACCGCGCTGGCGGCCCAGCTGATCGAGCCGGCCATCCCGTCCTTCTCGGTGTAGACGGCGGCGAGCAGCGCCACCATCGCGAAGAGCGAAAGAAAGATCTCCGGCAGGAGAATGGCGAGGTCGGTCGCAATCATCAGTGGTCTCCCGTTTCCGCCACTTGCGTCGCCGGGCTGAAGTCGGCCACAGCAGTCTCGTACTTGCCGATGAGGGCCTCCACCGAGGGCCCGATCACATCGGTCACCAGCGCCGGGTAAACACCCAGGAGCAGGGTCATCACCACCAGCGGCGCAAAGATTGCGCGCTCGCGACGGCTCATGTCGGTGATGGTCTTCAGGCTTTCCTTGATGAGGTCGCCCAGCACCACCCGGCGATAGAGCCAGAGCGCATAGGCGGCGCTGAGGATCACCCCCGAGGTGGCAAAGAGCGCCACCCAGGTGTTCACCTGGAAGATCCCCATGAGCACGAGGAACTCGCCGATGAAGCCGCTGGTGCCCGGCAGGCCAACGTTGGCCATGGTGAAGAAGCAGAAGATCAGCGCATAGGCCGGCATCCGGTTGATGAGCCCGCCATAGGCGTCGATCTCGCGGGTGTGCATCCGGTCGTAGATCACGCCGACGATGAGAAAGAGCGCGCCCGAGATGAACCCGTGGCTGATCATCTGGAAGATCGCGCCGTCGATCCCCTGCTGGTTGGCGGCAAAGATGCCCATTGTCACGTAGCCCATGTGCGCCACCGAGGAGTAGGCGATCAGCTTCTTCATGTCTTCCTGCGCCAGCGCGACCAGCGAGGTGTAGACAATGGCAATGGCACTCATCCAGAACACCAGCGGCGCCAGCAGGTCAGAGGCCACCGGGAACATCGGCAGGCTGAACCGCAGAAAGCCATAGCCCCCCATCTTGAGCAGGATCGCCGCCAGCACCACCGAACCCGCTGTCGGCGCCTGCACGTGGGCGTCGGGCAGCCAGGTGTGCACCGGCCACATCGGCATCTTCACCGCGAAGCTGGCGAAGAAGGCCAGAAACAGCAGCGTCTGGAGCCCGCCCACGATCTGAAAGCCGAACAGGCTGATCCCGCCCGTCGAGAAATTGTGCTGCAACAGCATGGCAATGTCGGTCGTGCCCGCATCCACATACATCGCGATCATCGCCACCAGCATCAGCACCGAGCCGAGGAAGGTGTAGAGAAAGAACTTGAACGCCGCGTAGATCCGGTTCGCCCCGCCCCAGATGCCGATGATCAGGAACATCGGGATCAGGCCGGCTTCGAAGAACAGGTAGAAGAGCACCAGGTCCAGCGCGCAGAACACGCCGAGCATCAGCGTCTCCAGCAGCAGGAAGGCGATCATGTATTCCTTCACGCGGGTCTTCACGTTCCAGGCCGACCAGATGGTCAGCGGCATCAGGAAGGTGGTGAGCATGACGAAGAGCACCGAAATGCCGTCCACACCCATCTTGTATTTCAGCCCCATCAGCCACGCGCGCTCTTCCACGAACTGAAAGCCGGTGTCCGAGGGGTCGAACTGCGCGATCAGGAAGAGCGAGACGATGAAGGTCGCGCCCGTGGCGATCATCGCCAGCCACTTGGCATTGGTCTGGGCCGCCACGTCCTCGCCGCGCAGGAACAGGGCCAGGATCACCGCCGCGATGGCCGGAATGAAGGTGATGATCGAAAGAAGGTTGTCCATCAGTTGGCCCCTCCGGTGATAGACATCCAGGTGACGAGCACCACGATCCCGAGCACCATCGCCGCCGCATAGGCGAAAATGTAGCCCGACTGCGCCCGGCCCGCGAGACGGGTGAAGAAGGGAATGATCCCGAGGGCCAGCCCGTTGATCCCGCCGTCGATGGTCGCCGTGTCGCCCTTCTTCCAGAGGAAGGCGCCGAGGTTTCGGGCAGGCCGCACGAAGACCGCGTCAT
Source organism: Vannielia litorea (assembly GCF_900142295.1). Taxonomy (NCBI): domain Bacteria; kingdom Pseudomonadati; phylum Pseudomonadota; class Alphaproteobacteria; order Rhodobacterales; family Paracoccaceae; genus Vannielia; species Vannielia litorea. The sequence continues at coordinate 1,228,983 of NZ_FSRL01000001.1, read as the reverse complement.
AGATCTCGTCGAAGTACCACTTGTTCAGCAGGAACTGGTAGAGAATGGGCTGGTTCTGGGCCAGCTGCTTGGGCGTTTCGGGGCGGCGGATGTAGAACACCCAGGCCAGGACGAGGCCAAGAAGCATCGCCAGGAAGGGCGAGAGCTTCACCCACTTGGGCACCTCGTGGGCGTCGTCGAGCACGGTGTTCTCCGGCCCGAAATAGAGCGCGCCATCGCCGGGGTTGCCGCCGAATGCCGCATGATGCTCGCCGCCCTCCATGGCGTGATCGGTCACCACCACTTCCACGTCTTCCGGGCTCTCGGCCATCTCCGTGCCGTGGCCTTCCTCGGCCGCAGCGCTTTCGCCGTGGCCCTCTTCCGCAGCGGCTTCGGAGTGGCCTTCCTCGGTGGCATGGGCCTCACCGGCCAGCGGGATGCCGTAGAACTTCGCCACCTGGTCGGTGTGCCCGAAGAAGCTCGACATCCAGATCATGCCCGCGAACACCGCGCCAAGCGCCAGAACGCCGAGCGGAACGAGCATGGTCATCGGGCTCTCGTGGGCATGCTCATGGGTGTGCTTGTCGCCCCGCGGCTTGCCGAAGAAAGTCATGAACATCAGCCGCCAGGAGTAGAAGCTGGTCATGGCCGCCGCGATCACCAGCAGGGCAAAACCCAGCGTCCCCGCCGGCGTGCCCGCCGCAAAGGCGCTCTCGATGATCGCATCCTTCGAGAGGAACCCGGCAAAGCCGATGTAGGTGAGCGGAATGCCCACGCCGGTGATCGCCAGCGTGCCGATCATCATCGCCCAGTAGGTATAGGGCAGCTTGTGGCGCAGCCCGCCGTAGTTCCGCATGTCCTGCTCGTGGTGCATCCCGTGGATCACCGAGCCCGCCCCGAGGAACAGCATCGCCTTGAAGAAGGCGTGCGTGAAGAGGTGGAACATCGCCGCCGAGTACATGCCGACGCCCGCGGCCACGAACATGTAGCCGAGCTGCGAGCAGGTGGAGTAGGCGATCACGCGCTTGATGTCGTTCTGCACGAGGCCCACCGTGGCGGCAAAGAAGGCGGTGAAGGCGCCGATGTAGACGATGAAGGTCTTGGCCTCGGGCGCAAACTCGTAGAGCGGCGACATCCGGCAGACCAGGAACACCCCCGCCGTCACCATGGTCGCGGCATGGATCAGCGCCGAAACCGGGGTCGGGCCTTCCATCGCGTCGGGCAGCCAGGTGTGCAGGAAGAGCTGCGCCGACTTGCCCATGGCGCCCACGAAAAGCAGGAAGCCCAGCAGGTTGGCCGCGTTCCACTCGGTCCACAGGAAGGTGATGTTGGTCTGCGCCAGTTCGGGCGCGGCGGCAAAGATCACGTCCATGTCGATGCTGTCGGTCAGAAAAAACAGCCCGAAGATGCCGAGCGCAAAGCCGAAGTCGCCGACCCGGTTGACCACGAAGGCCTTGATCGAGGCCGCCCCGGCGGAGGGCTTGCGAATGTAGAAGCCGATCAGCAGATAGGAGGCCACGCCCACCCCTTCCCAGCCGAAGAACATCTGCACGAGGTTGTCGGCAGTGACGAGGCTGAGCATCGCGAAGGTGAAGAACGACAGGTAGGCAAAGAACCGCGGCCGGTAGCTCTCGCCCTCCCGGAAGTGCGAGTCATGCGCCATGTAGCCGAACGAGTAGAGGTGCACGAGGCTCGAGACCGTGGTGACCACGATCAGCATGATCGCCGTCAGCCGGTCGAGCCGGATCGCCCAGTCGGTGGAGAGGCTGCCGCTCTCGATCCAGCGCATGATGGTGATCTGCTCGGTCTGCCCGTCGAAGGAGAAGAACACGATCCAGCTCAGGATCGCCGACAGGAACAGGAGCCCCGTGGCAATCACCATGCCCGCCTTCTCGCCGATGGCCCGCCAACCGAAGCCGCAGATGATGGCGCCGACGAGTGGCGCGAAGAGGATGATGGTTTCCATGTCCCCCTACCCCTTCATGTTGTTGACGTCTTCCACCGCGATCGTGCCGCGGTTGCGGAAGAAGCAGACGAGGATGGCAAGCCCGATGGCGGCCTCTGCGGCGGCGACGGTCAGCACGAACAGCGTGAAGACCTGGCCGGTGAGATCGCCCAGGAAGGCCGAGAAGGCCACGAGGTTGATGTTGACCGCAAGCAGCATCAGCTCGATCGACATCAGGATGATGATCACGTTCTTCCGGTTCAGGAAGATCCCGAAGATCCCGATGACGAAGAGCGCGGCGGCCACCGTCAGATAATGTTCGAGTCCAACCATGTCTTTCGCCTGCCTCTATTTTGCCGCAGCCAGCGCCGCACAGACGCAGGCTCCGAAATCCGCATCGGTCACGTCGATCGAACCGCCCGCAGACGCAACCAGCCGGCCCATCTGTCCCTTGAATCCCAGAAAGCCGCCGCTCATCGGGTTGGGTTGCTTGTCCGCGAGCTCACGGATGCCCTGCAAGGTTTCGCTCTCCGACCCCTCGGGCAGGAAGATCACTTCCCCCAGCCTCCCCCGCGGGCAGGTCATCACCGCCGCGACCCCGGGCCCGGCGCCGGTCTTGTGCCAGAACGCAACGTCCTCGGCCAGCGCCTCGGCCTGCACGGTGTTGCCCGCCTGAACTGCCAGCGCATGGCCTTCCGGCGCTCCATGCCGCGCAGTCGGCACACAGGCCGAAGGATCGGCCGCCGCCAGAGAAGACGCTGCCAGCACCGCCGCAAGAGAAATGCCCGCCAGCCTCATATGCCCGTCCCCACGCGATGGCTCCGCCTGAGCCGCCAGCGGCGGTAGACCCGCAGCACGGCGATGCCGGCAATGGCTTTCGCCGCCCAGAGCCCGGCAAGCCCGCCGATTCCGACGGTAGCCAGCATCATGTTCCACAGGTCCAGCATCTAGAGCCCCTGCCCCGGTTTCACGTCGCGCAGCTCCATCGCCTTGGCCGGGTCGCGGTACATCTGCGCCAGCACGTCCTGCCGCTTGATGTCCTGGCGGTGGCGCAGCGTCAGAACGATCGCCCCGATCATCGCCACCAGCAGGATCAGCCCTGCAACCTGGAACAGCAGGAAATACTGGTCATAGAGCACCATGCCCAGCATTCCGGTGTTGGGCGTGTTGGTGGGCCGGATCTCGCCCAGGCTGCCCGCCACGGCCACGCCATCGGCGCTGACCCAGGCCCCGTAAACCATGCCGAGCTCCATCAGGAGGATCACGCCGATCAGCGCCGCCAGAGGCACATAGCGGGCCATCTCGCCCCGCAATTCGGCAAAATCCACGTCGAGCATCATCACGACGAAGAGGAAGAGCACCGCGACCGCACCCACGTAGACGATGACCAGAAGCATCGCCACGAACTCCGCGCCCAGCAGCACGAAGAGCCCGGCAGCGCTGAGAAAGCTCAGGATCAGCCAGAGTACCGAATGCACCGGGTTGCGGCTGACCACCACGAAGAAGCCCGCCACCACCACGATGATCGCGGCCACGTAAAAGGCAAAGTCGGCGACCGTCATGCGCCCTCTCCCTTGGTTTTCTGGATCTCGGCCTGGGCCAGTTCCATCGCCTTGGTCATGGCAGGCACACCGCCGAACATGCTCATCATGGCGATCACCTCGGCCACCTCCTGCGGGGTGGCCCCGGCCTCCAGCGCATGGCGCACCGTGAGCGTGATCTGGTCTTCCGCCTGCGCCCCAAGCACCGTCAGCGCCGCCAGCGTCACCAGCAGCCTGGTCCGCGCGTCCAGACCCTCGGGGTTGAAGGTCTTGCCCATCCACATCTCCATCATGTCCTTGGGCATGGTGGGCATGAAATCCCCCATCCCGGGCATCTTGAAGGAGGCGAGATCAGGGTTGATGGACTTGGCCATCTCCTGCCCCTGCTCCATGAGCTGCTGGAAGAGCTTGGTGAAATCGGCGGTCATCGGTACGGCGCGTCCAGTTCGAGGTTGCGGGCAATCTCGGCCTCCCAGCGGTCGCCGTTGGCCAGAAGCTTGGCCTTGTCGTAGAACAGCTCTTCGCGGGTCTCCGTGGCGAACTCGAAGTTCGGGCCTTCCACGATGGCATCTACCGGGCAGGCCTCCTGGCAGAAGCCGCAGTAGATGCACTTGGTCATGTCGATGTCGTAGCGCGTGGTGCGGCGGCTGCCGTCCTCGCGCGGCTCTGCGTCGATGGTGATCGCCTGGGCTGGGCAGATCGCCTCACAGAGCTTGCAGGCAATGCAGCGCTCCTCGCCGTTGGGGTAGCGCCGCAGCGCGTGCTCGCCCCGGAACCGCGGGCTGAGCGGCCCTTTCTCATGCGGATAGTTCACCGTCGCCTTGGGCGCGAAGAAATACTTCAGCCCAAGCCGAAACCCCGCAATCCAGTCGGACAGCAGAAAATACTTCGTGGCCCGGTTCCAGTCGATCTGGGTCATGTGGCTCTCTTCATCCCTTCAGGTTGAAGTCGCTGCGCATCTGCGGCGCGTTCTTGGCCTTCTCCTCGGCCCTCTTGATCTCTTCGAAGGGGTCGACGCCCCGAAGCGAACAGTGCAGCGCGTGCAGAACCCCGGTAAAGTCGTCCACGCTCACCAGCGCCGGTGTCTTCACCTTGCCCGCCAGCCCCTCGAACCAGGCGTTCACCACCCGGCCGGTCTTGGCGAGCTGTTCGCCCTCGAGCTGCGGCAGGTCGTAGCCCATGCGCTTCTCGGCCAGCCAGTTGTTCACCACCATGCCGGTGCTGTCGGCGGTGATCTGGTCCCACTTCGGCTTGTCGGCCCCGAAACTCGAAAGCATCACCTTCCGGAACTTGCCCGCCTCGTCGTAGATCACCGCGTGCGGCGCCTCTTCCATCCAGGTCGCAATCGCCTCCGCGGCGGTCATCTCTTGGTCCGACATGTCATCCTCCCATCGCAAACCGTGCCCAGAACGCGCCGAACACCTCGAATTTCGCCAGGAACGCCACGACAACGACCCAGGCCAGCGAGAACGGCAGGAAGACCTTCCAGCCGATCCGCATGAGCTGATCATAGCGATAACGCGGCGTGATGGCTTTGATCATCGAGAAGATGAAGAAGAAGAAGCACATCTTCAGCACCATCCAGAGGATGCCGTCAGGCAGCCCGGGGATCGGCGAGAGCCAGCCGCCGAAGAAGAGCAGGGTCACCAGGGCGCACATCAGCACCACCGCCACCAGCTCGCCGATCATGAAGAGCAGGAAGGGGGTGGAGGAGTATTCCACCTGGTAGCCCGCAACCAGCTCCGATTCCGCTTCCGGAAGGTCGAAGGGCGGGCGGTTGGTCTCGGCCAGGGCGGAGACGAAGAACAGGAACACCATCGGGAAATGCGGCAGCCAGTACCAGCCCAGTAGGCCCCAACCGGTGTCCTGCGCGGCCACGATGGAGCCAAAGTTCATCGAGCCGGTGGAGATGATCACGCCGATGATGATGAGGCCGATCGAGACCTCGTAGGAGATCATCTGCGCCGCCGAGCGGAGCGAGCCCAGAAAGGGGTATTTCGAGTTCGAGGCCCAGCCGCCCATGATGATGCCGTAGACCTCCAGCGAGGACACGGCGAAGACATAAAGAATGGCCACGTTGATGTCGGCCAGCACCCAGCCGTCGTTGAACGGGATCACCGCCCAGGCGATCAGCGCCATGACGAGGCTGACCATCGGCGCGAGGAAGAACACCGCCTTGTCGGCCCCCGCGGGCACCACGATTTCCTTCACGATGTACTTGCCGAAGTCCGCGAAGGACTGGAGCAGGCCGAAGGCGCCCACGATGTTGGGGCCCTTGCGCATCTGCACCGCCGCCCAGATCTTGCGGTCGGCGTACATCAGGAAGGCAAGCGCCACCATCAGCGGGATCACAAGCAAGAGCACCTGGCCCACGGTCAGGAGGAAGATGCCGAAGCCTGTGTTGGTGAAGAATTCTGCCATCTGCCTTACGTCCTCAAACCGTGGGTATGCCCCGAGACTTGCAATCCTCTACCGTCACTTCCGCGTCGATATTGGTTGGCCCGCTCGGGAGCGCTGGCGATATGGTGTAAACAGCATCCGCCCGCCAAAGGCCAGCCTCTTCGGCGACCCGCGTGCGGACGTGCCGCACGAATCCGTAGCCCCGGATCAGGGTGTATTGCGCGGCGGCGCAGAGGGCATACTCCTCCACGTCCACCTCGTCGCGGGCGCCTTCCATCTCGACGATGAAGTTGACCAGATCGCCATCGAGCAGCCGGGTCTCTATGCCCTTGTAGTCCGGGTCGAACGGCAGCGCCCGGCGGCTGACCACCTCGGGCAGCACGTCGCCCTCGGGGTTGTCGAAGGCCAGCCCATGCCCCTCGGGCCCCGCGCCCGAGCACCCGGCGAGCAGGGCCGCCGCCAGAAGAGCCGAGGTGGCGCGCACCCGGGTTACTCCGCCGCCAGCGGCGCTTCGCGGCGGGCCTTGGCGTTGGCGGAAAGCTCCGCCATCACCTGGCTGGCCCGTGCGATCGGGTTGGTCAGGTAGTGGTCCTTCACCGCCGGCACGAAACTGGCCTTGCCGAGCTTGCCCGCAGGCTCCGGCTGCCAGGCATTCTCCGGCACCGCGTCGATCCCGGCCAGGTGCGGCACCTCCGCCACCAGCGCCTGCCGCAGCTGCGCCAGGCTGTTCCAGGACTGGGCCTCGCCCTCCATCTCCGCCGAGGCGGCACGCAGGATCGCCCAGTTCTCCTTGGCCTCGCCCGGCGGGAAGCCCGCGCGGAAGGCCAGCTGCGGGCGGCCCTCGGTGTTCACGAAGAGCCCGTTCTCCTCGGTCCAGGCGGCAGCCGGCAGGATCACGTCGGCGCGGTGCGCGCCCCGGTCGCCGTGGCTGCCCTGGTAGATCACGAAGGGCCCCTCCCCGATCTCGACCTCGTCGGCGCCGAGGTTCCACACCACCTCGGCCCCTTCCATCGCCTTCTCCATGCCACCCTCGGTGACGGCGCCCACGTCCATCGCGCCCACGCGCGAGGCGGCGGTGTGCAGGATCAGCAGCTTGGCCTGGCGGGCCGTGGCGATCTCCATGGCGGCGGCCAGCACGGCCGCACCGTCCGCCTCGCGGATGGCGCCCTGCCCCACGATCACGATGCCGCGCTCGCCCTCCTCGACAGGCTCGCTCCGGGCCAGCTCGACATGCTCGGCCAGCGCCGCGCGGTCCGCCCCGAAGTGATGCACACCGTAGGTCAGATCCGCTGTCGCGCCGATCACGCCAACCTGCGCCCCGTTGAGCCAGGCCTTGCGGATGCGCGCGTTCAGCACCGGCGCCTCGCTGCGCGGGTTGCACCCGATCAGCAGGATGCCGTTGGCCGTGTCGATGTCCTCGATGCGCGCAGTGCCCACGTAACCCGACCGGTTGCCCGCAGGCAGCTTCGCCCCGTCGGTCCGGCACTCCACGGTGCCGCCCCGGCTCTCCACCAGCTGCTTCAGCGCAAAGGCCGCCTCGACGGGGGCGAGATCGCCCACCAGCCCGGCGATCCTCTTGCCCTTGCTGGCCTCGGCGACCGCCTCCAGCGCCTCGCCCCAGGTGGCGGGCCGCAGCTTGCCGGCCTCGCGAATGTAGGGCTTGTCGAGCCGCTGGCGGCGCAGCCCGTCCCAGACGAACCGGCTCTTGTCCGAAAGCCACTCCTCGTTCACCCCGTCATGGTTGCGGGGCAGGATCCGCATGACTTCGCGGCCTTTCACATCCACCCGGATGTTGGAGCCGAGCGCGTCCATCACGTCGATGGATTCGGTCTTGGTCAGCTCCCAGGGCCGGGCGGTGAAGGCATAGGGCTTGCTCACCAGCGCCCCCACCGGGCAGAGGTCGATGATGTTGCCCTGCAACTCGCTGTCGAGCGTCTCGCCGAGATAGGAGGTGATCTCCGCATCCTCGCCCCGCCCGGTCTGGCCCATCTGGGTGATCCCGGCCACCTCGGTGGTGAAGCGCACGCACCGGGTGCAGCTGATGCAGCGCGTCATGTGGGTCTCGACCAGCGGGCCGAGGTCAAGGTCTTCGCTGGCGCGCTTGGGCTCGCGGTAGCGGCTGAAGTCCACCCCATAGGCCATCGCCTGGTCCTGAAGGTCGCACTCGCCGCCCTGGTCGCAGATCGGGCAGTCGAGCGGGTGGTTGATGAGCAGAAACTCCATCACCCCCTCGCGGGCCTTCTTCACCATCGGCGAATTGGTCTTCACCACCGGCGGCTGGCCCTCGGGGCCGGGGCGCAGGTCCTTGACCTGCATGGCGCAGCTGGCGGCGGGCTTGGGCGGACCGCCCACAACCTCCACCAGGCACATCCGGCAGTTGCCAGCGATGCTCAGGCGCTCGTGGTAGCAGAATCGCGGAACCTCGATCCCGGCCTGTTCACAGGCCTGGATGAGCGTCAACGCGCCCTCCACCTCGATCTCCTGTCCGTCAATGATGATCTTGCGCAGGTCGCTCATGCGGGGCCCTCTTGGCTGCCCCGAAAGGGCGCTCGCAAAAGGCCCATACCCCGCCGCGCCGCATCCGGGTGATGCTGCGCTCTTTTAGGCGTGCCGGGGGGTGAGTTTCAACCCTCACGTCCCCGAAAAATCCCTAACAAGCGCCAAGCCTTACCAGCACCGCCGCGCTGCAGCGGCCGGCCGTGTCACCGCGCCCGCATCAGCGCGCCCGCCTGGGTGTTCGCGGCGATCTCCTCGCGGCCCAGCTTGCAATAGCTCGCGGTGCTTCCATCCACGCCCTTCGACTTCATGTAGGCGCGCGCCTTGGCGATCAGCTTTTCCTTCTCGGCCTTGTCGTCGACATAGGCTTCGATCTCCGCATCGCTGAAGCCTTCCTTGCGGGCCTGGCTCTTCAGGCTGTTGAGAAAACTGTAGCCCTTGATCGTCCGGGTGGAGATCTCCGGGCATTTCTCGGCCACTTCCAGCGCGATCCCCACCGAGATCAGCCCGCCGGTCACCGCTCTGCTGTCGGCGAGCGATTTCGCGGCCGCGGCGCCGGAGAATCCCAGCGCCAGCATCACCGTCACCACCGCGCCCGCCAGCATCTTGCCTGCATGTGTCATCACGTTCACCTTCTCTGTCCTGCCGGGCACATTCCGCACCTCGGGCTTGGGTTCCCAGATGGGTCGGCCCCTGCCGCTATGCAATAACAAGGGGACTGTCATCCACTGACAGACCCTCACATGTCCTTGATTTTCATGAAGTTCGGCGGTTTACCGCTACTGCGGGCGCGGCCAGCTCACCAGCGCGACGACAAGGGCAAGGATCGACGACAGGAGCCCGCAGACCGGATAGGCAAAGATGTAGACTTCAGGCGGAAGCCCGAGCGAGAAGCCCACGGTCCGCAGCGCGTAGGGCACCACGAGGCCCAGCACGAGCATCCCCAGCCCGACCCCGACCGCAACGCCCATGCCGAGGCCGGCGCGCAGCGCTACGAGCGCAATGGCGCCCGAAAGGATCAGGGCCGAAACCATGCCGATGGCCTGCGCGGCCAGAACGAGGGTTCCGCTCACTCCGCCGCGATCGCGCCGCGCTTGCCGGCGATGCGATCCTCGATCACGTCGCGGAAGTTGCGGATCAACCCCTGGATCGGCCATGCCGCGGCATCGCCCAGGGCGCAGATCGTGTGGCCCTCGACCTGCTTCGTCACGTCGAAGAGCATGTCGATCTCCTCCACGCCGGCCTCGCCCTTCACCAGCCGGCCCATCACCCGCATCATCCAGCCTGTGCCTTCGCGGCAGGGCGTGCACTGGCCGCAGCTCTCGTGCTTGTAGAACTTGCTGAGCCGCCAGATCGCCTTGATGATGTCGGTCTGCTTGTCCATCACGATCACCGCTGCGGTGCCGAGGCCGGAGCCCAGCTCGCCGCGCAGGTAATCGAAGTCCATGATGGCATCCTTCATCTTCTCGCCGCGCACGCAGGGCACCGAGGAGCCGCCCGGAATCACCGCCAGCAGGTTGTCCCAGCCGCCGCGAATACCGCCGCAGTGCTTTTCGATCAGCTCCTCGAAGGTGATCGACATCGCCTCTTCCACCACGCAGGGGTTGTTCACGTGGCCGGAGACGGCAAAAAGCTTGGTGCCCGCGTTGTTCTGGCGGCCGAATCCTGCGAACCAGGCCGCGCCCCGGCGCAGGATGGTCGGGACCACGGCGATCGATTCCACATTGTTCACCGTGGTCGGGCAGCCATAGAGGCCCGCGCCCGCCGGGAACGGCGGTTTCATCCGCGGCATGCCCTTCTTGCCTTCGAGGCTCTCCAGCAGCGCGGTCTCCTCGCCGCAGATGTAGGCACCCGCGCCATGATGCAGGAAGATGTCAAAGTCCCAGCCCGAGCCGGCGGCGTTCTTGCCCACCAAGCCCGCATCATACGCCTCGTCGATGGCCGCCTGCAGCGCCTCGCGCTCGCGGATGTATTCGCCGCGGATGTAGATGTAGCAGGCATGCGCGTTCATCGCGAAGCTGGCGATCAGGCAACCCTCGATCAGCGTATGCGGATCGTGGCGCATGATCTCCCGGTCCTTGCAGGTGCCGGGCTCGGACTCGTCGGCGTTCACCACCAGGTAGGCCGGGCGACCGTCCGATTCCTTGGGCATGAAGCTCCACTTCAGCCCGGTCGGAAAGCCCGCACCGCCCCGCCCGCGCAGGCCGGAGGCCTTCATCTCGTTGACGATCCAGTCGCGGCCCTTCTGGATGATGCCGGCCGTCCCGTCCCAGTGCCCCCGCTTCTGCGCCCCCTTCAGGGTGCGGTCGTGCATCCCGTAGATGTTGGTGAAGATGCGGTCGCTGTCCTGCAACATGGGCTGGCTCCAAATTCGGCTTCGCACCCCGGGAGATAGCGGATGCCCCCGGCATTTGAAAGTGCGAAGTGCCGCCAGACCGGCGCAAGGCGACGCCGGAAGAGGCCCCTATTCCGAGGCCGGTGCCGCCGGTTCCTCCGCCGGCTCTTCGCGCGCGCCCGTCTCTTCCACCGGCGCCGGCGCATCCGCCTCCGCCTCGGGCGACACGTCCTGGGCCGGCGAAGCCCCCGCCCCGGCCAGGGCCGCGATCTCCTCGGCCTGCGCCGCCAGTGCGGCCTTCAGCGCGGCGATCTCGGCGCCCTGCCCGGCCAGCCCGGTCTCGATCCGGGCCACGCCCGCGCCCACCTCGCCCATCGCCGCGCCCACCGCGTCCACGTTCTGGCGCAACACGTAGTCGGCCACCAGGAATGCGATGAGGCCCGCGCCCACCCAGGTGATCGCCAGCCGCACCAGCCAGGCCGTCACAGTCGTCTTGAACATCTCTCTCTCCCCGTGGCCGCGCCACATTTTCGCGGCGGGAAACGCGCCCCGCCCTTGCGCTCAGCCGCGCCGCCCGGCGCCCCAGAGGCAGATCAGCTCCATCGCCACATGCGCCCCCGCCACGGCGGTGATGCCCGCATGGTCGAAGGGCGGGCTCACCTCCACCACGTCGCCGCCGACAAGGTTGATCCCCGCCAGCCCGCGCAGGATCGCCGCCGCCTGGGCCGAGCTCAGCCCGCCCCAGACCGGCGTGCCCGTGCCCGGCGCAAAGGCCGGGTCCAGGCCGTCGATGTCGAAACTGAGATAGCAGGGCCGGTCGCCCACCCGCTCGCGCACCATCTGCGCCACCGCCTGCGGCCCGATGTCATGCACCTCCGGCGCATCGACGATCTGGATCCCCATCGTGTCGGGGTTGACCGTGCGGATGCCCACCTGCACCGCGTGCGTCACGTCGATCAGTCCTTCCTTCACCGCCTTGTAGGCAAAGGTGCCGTGGTCGATCCGCTCGGCGTCGTCATCCACCCAGGTGTCGGTGTGGGCGTCGAACTGGATGTAGGCCAGCGGCCCGTGCTTCTTGGCGTGGGCGCGCAGGATCGGCAGGGTGATCGAGTGATCGCCCCCCAACGTGATGCACCCGCAGCCCGCGTCGAGAATGCCGGCCACATGAGCCTCCAGAGCGGCCGGAAACTCCCAGACCTTGGCATAATCGAAGGCCAGGTCGCCGTAGTCGGCAATCGCCAGCTCCTCCAGCGGGTCGTAATCCCAGCCATAGGGCGGGTCGTAGGGCTGGAGCGTGCTCGCCTCCCGGATCGCCCGCGGGCCGAACCGCGTGCCGGTCCGGTTGGTCACCGCCTGGTCAAAGGGCACGCCAGTCACCGCGAGGTCATAGCCAGCCAGGTCCTTCGTGTAGCGTCGCCGCAAGAAGCTCGTCGCCCCGCCAAAGGTGTTCTCAAAGCTCGCCCCGCGTGAAGTTTCTCGCGTAAAGGCTTGATCCACCTGTGTCTTTGCATCTTCCAAAGCCATATGTCAGGCCTCCACCGGCTGCGCCCGCTCGACCAGCCGGGCAAAGAAGCTGGCTCCCACCGGCGCCACCTTGTCGTTGAAATCATACTTCGGATGATGGAGCGAGGCCCCCTCGCCCTGGCCCAGAAACAGAAACGCCCCCGGCCGCGCCTCCAGCATGTAGGAAAAATCCTCGGCCCCCATCTCGGCTGTGCCCTCGCGCTCGACCCGGCCCTCTCCGCTGATCTCCTCGGCGACATCGGCGGCAAAGCCCGCGTTCTCCGGGGTGTTCACCGTCGCCGGGTAGCCCTCGTGATAGACCAGCTCGGCCTCGACCCCGTAGGCCGCCGCCTGCCCGGCCACGATCTCCGCCAACCGCCGCCGGACCATCTCGCGCACCTCGGGCTGAAGCGTGCGCACCGTCCCGTTGATCCAGGCAGAGTCCGGGATGATGTTGTCGGCGCTGCCCGCATGGATCTGCGTCACGCTGACGACAAGCTCCTCCATCGCGTAGTGGTTGCGGCTGACGATGGTGTTGACCGCGCTGACGATCCCCACCGCCGCCACGATCGGGTCGCGCGTCTGGTGCGGCATCGCGCCGTGGCCGCCCACGCCCTTCACCGTCACCTCCCAGCTGTCCACCGCCGCCAGAATCGGCCCCGGCGTGGTCAGAAATTCGCCCTCGCCCATGCCCGGCGCATTGTGGATGCCATAAACCTCGGTAATCCCGAACCGGTCCATGATCCCGGCCTTGACCATGGCCTCCCCGCCCGCGCCATTCTCTTCGGCGGGCTGGAAGATCAGCGCCACCGTGCCGGCAAAGTTGCGGGTCTCGGCGAGGTACTTCGCCGCGCCCAGCAGCATCGTCGTATGGCCGTCATGGCCGCAGGCATGCATCTTGCCGGGAACCGTGCTGGCATGCTCCGCCCCCGTCGCCTCCTCGATCGGCAGCGCGTCCATGTCCGCCCGCAGGCCAAGCCGCCGCTTGCTCTGCCCCTTGCCGTGAATCAGCGCCACCAGCCCGCTCTGCGCGATCCCTTCATGGATCTCGTCCACCCCGAAGTCCCGCAGCCGCTCCGCCACGAATCCCGCCGTCTCGTGGCAGTCGAATCCCAGCTCGGGATGCCTGTGGATATGCCGCCGCCAGGCGGTCATCTCTTCGGCATAGCCGGCGATGCGGTTGACGATGGGCATGGGCTGGGGTTCCTTCTCGCGGGACGACTGCCACCAAATCCGATCCGGAGCCCACCTTCAATGGCCGACCCGACAGACCCGCTGATTTTCGACGCCACGGAAGACGACGCCCGCCAGATGCAGCGGCTTCTCGCCATCATGGCCTGCCTGCGCGACCCCGAGCGGGGCTGCCCCTGGGACATCGAGCAGACCTATTCCACCATCGCCCCCTATACCATCGAGGAGGCCCACGAGGTGGCCGATGCCATCGAGCGCCGGGCCTGGGGCGAGCTCGAGGGCGAGTTGGGCGACCTGCTGCTGCAAGCCGTCTACTTCGCCCAGATGGGAAAGGAAGACGGCCACTTCACCTTCGCCTCCATCGCCCGCAACGTCGCCGACAAGATGGTCAGCCGCCACCCGCACATCTTCGGCGATGAGTCCCGCGACAAGTCGGCCGAGCAGCAAACCCTGGACTGGGAGCGGCAAAAGGCCGCCGAACGCGAATTGAAGGGCGAGACCCGCACGCTCGACGGCGTCGCCCTTGGCCTGCCCGCCCTCACCCGCGCCCTCAAGCTGCAAAAGCGCGCCGCCCGCGTCGGTTTCGACTGGACCGATGTGAAGGACGTGCTCGCCAAGCTGCAGGAGGAGGCCGCCGAGCTGGCCGAGGCCGAGGGCGACGCGGACGCGCTGGAAGACGAGATGGGCGACCTGCTCTTCGTCCTCACCAACCTCGCCCGTCACAAGGGCGTGGACCCGGAGGCCGCGCTGCGCCGCACCAACGCCAAGTTCACCCGCCGGTTCGCCGCCATCGAGGATGCGCTGGCCGCCGGGGGCCGCACGCCTTCCGAGGCCAGCCTCGAGGAGATGGACGCCCTCTGGACGGCCGCGAAACGCGCCGAATAGCCCGCCCGCCCCAAGTTTTCTTGCCGAAAACATCCCCGGGGGTGTGGGGCTGCCCCCCACTCCGACCTCGCACGCCAACCGACGCCGGCCCTTGCGCGCCGCGCATGGCGAGGCGGGGCGGGTGGGTGGGCGCCTCGCATGCGCGGCGCTTCCCCCTTGCCCGCGCCACCGTGCATTTATACCCGATAAAAAAACTCGCCCATTGACCCAAGCAAAAGACTCAGGTTTAACGCCGCCCAGCACCAACAGGAGGTTCCCATGTTCCGCACCACCCTCGCCCTTGTCGCCACTGCCGTCCCGGCCATGGCCGACGAGATCAACGTCTATTCCTACCGCCAGCCCGAGCTGATCGCGCCCCTGACCGAGGCTTTCACCGCCGAGACCGGGATCGACGTCAACGTCGCCTTCCTCAACGAGGGCATGGTCGAGCGCCTCCAGGCCGAGGGCGACCGCTCGCCCGCCGACGTGGTGCTGACCGTCGACATCGCCCGGCTGAACGAGCTGGTCGAGGCCGGCGTCACCCAGCCGCTCTCCTCCCAGACCCTGACCGACAGCGTGCCCGCCGCGCTCCACGGCCCCGATGGCCAGTGGTGGGGCGTCACCACCCGCGCCCGCATCGTCTACGCTTCCAAGGACCGAGTGGCCGACGGCGAGGTGACCACCTACGAGGACCTGGCCGACCCCAAGTGGAAAGGCCGCATCTGCACCCGCTCCGGCACGCATGATTACAACGTGGCGCTGGTCTCCGCGATGCTGCACCACCACGGCGAAGAGTACACCCGCACCTGGCTCGAAGGCGTCAAGGCCAACCTCGCCCGCAAGCCCGAGGGCAACGACCGGGCGCAGGTCAAGGCGATCTGGGCCGGCGAATGCGACATCTCGCTCGGCAACACCTACTACATGGGCGCCATGCTGGCCGACCCCGAGCAGGTGCCATGGGCCGAGAGCGTGCGCATCGTCTTCCCCACCTTCGAGAACGGCGGCACCCATGTGAACATCTCCGGCGTGGCGCTGACCAAGGCCGCCCCGAACAAGGACAACGCGGTGAAGTTCATCGAATTCCTCGCCTCCTCCAAGGCGCAGGAAATCTATGCCGAGGTGAACAACGAGTACCCCGTCGGCCCCGGCACCGAAGCCTCCGAGCTGGTCCGCAGCTGGGGCGAGTTCACCCCCGACGACACCGACCTCGTCGACCTCGCCAAGCTGCGCCCCGATGCGATCAAGCTGATCGAGCAGGTCGACTACGACGGCTGATCCGGCCACCACACCCATCCGGCGGGCCCTGTCCGCCACAGCATCGGGCCCCTTCCGCACCGCCGGAAGGGGCCCTTTTCATGCCCCGGTTTACAATTCGGGTCCCATTTGCGAGGTTGCCTGTCAACATCCGGGCAGCCCGCATCACGCGCCCCCGGCAAACCCACCCTCCCCCGAAAGGACATCCCCATGACCCAGGCCAAACCGGGCGACACGCTGCACATGCACTACAAGGGCACGCTCGACGACGGCACCGTCTTCGACAGCTCCGAGGGCCGCGACCCGCTGACCTTCGAGCTCGGCGCCGGCCAGATCATCCCCGGCCTCGACGCCGGCGTCACCGGCATGGCGGTGGGCGAAAAGCGCTCCGTCCGCGTCGAGCCCGCCGAGGCCTACGGCGAGCACCAGCCCGACCGCGTGCAGGCCGTCGAACGCGCCTCCATCCCCGCCGACATCCCCACCGAGCCCGGCACCCAGCTGCAGGTGCAAACCGCGCAGGGCCAGGTCATGCCCGTCACCGTGGTCGAGGTGACCGAGGAGCACGTGATGCTCGACACCAACCACCCGCTCGCCGGCAAGGCCCTCACCTTCGACGTCGAACTGGTCGAGATCGCCTGAGGCGGCCGTCGGGAGCGGGCCCGCGTCTCGCCGGGCCGCAGGCGCAAACGGCGCGCGCCCCGCTCCCGGTGCGCCTTCAGTACATCGACTTTGCGTAGGCCTCCTCCAGCCCTGCGTCGATCTTCGCCATCTCGCCCTCGTCCTCCGGCGCGCCCCGGGTCTGGTCGAGGATCATCTTCGACAGGCTCGGCATCTCGCTCCGGTCCTGCCGCGCGTCCGGGTCCCAGAGCTTCGAGCGGCGGAATGCCTTGGCGCAATGAAGGAAAACCTCCTCCACCTCCACCATGATCGCCAGCCTCGGCGCCCTGCCGTTCACTGCCATCCGCTCGAGAAGCCGCGTATCGCGCACCAGCCTGGCCCGGCCGTTCACCCTCAGCGTCTCGTCATAGCCCGGCACCATGAACAGCAGCCCCACCGACGGGTTGGCCAGGATGTTCACTAGGCTGTCGAGGCGGTTGTTGCCGGGGCGGTCGGGTATCGCCAGCCTTCCCGCGTCGAGCACCTCCACGAACCCCGGCGCATCGCCCCGCGGGCTGACATCCGAGCGCCCGCCCGGACCCTGAGTGCCCAGACACAGGAACGGTGCACGCGCGATGAAGGCCCGCGCGTGCCCGTCCAGCGCCGCCATCGCCTTGATCGCCGCCAATTCGCTCACCGGCGGATAGAGCGCCCGAAGGTCCGCCTCATCCGCAATCACCTCTGTCTCGTCATGGCTCATCCCGCACCCCTCCGGCCCGTGCCGCGCCAGCCGACACGGCAACCCCCGCGCCGTCAAGCCCCGCAGCGCTCAGGCCGGGAACATCTGCAGCAGGTCGTGCTTGTCCTTCACGTTGCCCAGCCCGTTGGCATACTGCCGGTAGTCCGCCGCCGTCAGCGGACGGGCCGGGCTGGCCGAGTCGAGCCCCACCGCCGTGCAGGTCTTGTCATAGACATGCACCGGCACGAACCAGCGGTTCAGGTCCACCATCGCCGTGCCCATCGCCTGGATCACGCGGGTGAAATCCTCCTCGATCGGCACACTGCGCGCGGCCTCGGGCAGCATGTAGAGAAGCTTCGCCTTCACCGGCAGGCTCACCTGCACCGCGCCGGCCGGAAACGCATCGAGATCGGAGGCCAGGAAAGGCAGCAGCGCCCCGTAGTTGTAGTTGATCGCATGCCCGTTGATGTGGGTCACCGTGAAGTTGTTGGCGCTCATCGTCAGGCTGGTGGTCGGCGGGGCGTTGCCCGGCGAGCGGTGGATGTTGATCGTCATCGTCCCGGCCGCGTTGTTCGCCACGAACTGCCGCATCTCGCGCAGCACCCTCTGATAGCCCAGCATGCGGTCCATCCCGTTGCTGTTGCCGGTCACCACCCAATCGACCATCGCCCCCTCCCCCTGCGTCAACTTGACTCGCCTTTTACGGTAGTCCCTTTGCCCGCCCCTCGGCAACCTTCATCGCGGCAGGCGATTTGCGGCTGAACGGGTCGCACCCCCTTGCCCTTGACGGCCCCCTCGGGCACACCTGCTCCAAGTCTGCACCAACACCCAAGGCCCGATGTTCCGTCCCCTCCTGCTTGCCGTCGCCGCATTGTCCCTCGCCGCCTGTGCCGAGATCACCGATCCCACCGGTCTCTCGCCCGAAACCCGCGCCCTCTACGCGCCGGTGCAGGACGGCGACATCCTGGTGCCCGGCGTGCCCGACCAGTACATCACCGAAGAGACCGCCCGCCAGGAGGTCGCCTACTTCGCGCCCCATGCGCCCGGCACCATCATCGTCGATCCCGGCGCCAAGCGGCTCTACCGGCTGATGGGCGACAACCGCGCCATGCGCTACGTCGTCGGCGTCGCCCAGGCCGGACGCGGCTTCTCCGGCGAAGCCAACGTCGCCTTCCAGCGCGACTGGCCCTACTGGACGCCCACCGCCAACATGGTCCGCCGCGACCCCGAGCTCTACGGGCCCATCCGGAACGGCAAGCCCGGCGGCCTCGAAAACCCCCTCGGCGCCCGCGCCCTCTACCTCTACCGCAACGGCCGCGACACGCTCTACCGCATCCACGGCACCTCCGAGCCCTCCTCCATCGGCAAGCAGGCCTCCTCGGGCTGCATCCGCATGTTCAACCAGGACGCCATGCACCTGGCCGAAACCACCCCCAACGGCACCCGCGTGATCGTGCTCCCCGACAGCGCCTCCGGCCGCTGGGCCGCGCCCGCGGGTACGATGGGCGTCGCCGCGAGCAACCCGCTCGAGGATACGTCGACGCTGTAGGGGGGTGTCGCGCCGAAGCCCTTACGCTGGGAGGCGCCCACAACCCACATGTAACAACGGGCGAGGAACGGTTCTTAGCCGGGAACCGGACGAACGACCGGAAAGCGCTGCACCTGATTGATGGGGCCGCACCGTTCAAAAGCGTGATATTAAGCAAAATCTGACAGAGGCATATCACCATTGGTCCTAAAGAGACCGAAATTCCCAGCCCCTTAGCATGAACCCTGCTTCAGCGCCGCGACCTTGTTGACACGGAAACTCCAAGCTTACGCATTCTAGCACATTGTTTTTCATACAGATCTATGGTTACGTCGGGAAAACTGCGACTTCGGAAAGTACAAATGCCCAAAAAACCTCAAGCCAAACGAATTTCCCTTTTCAACCACAAAGGGGGTGTTTCAAAAACAACCTCAACCTTCAACATCGGTTGGAAGCTAGCAGAACAGGGAAAGAAGGTTCTTCTCGTCGACTGCGATCCGCAGTGCAATCTTACGGGGCTCATGCTGGAGTATTCTCAAGACGAAGAGTACCCTTATGAAACTAGCGATGTAAAGAATCCAAGAAACATTAAAGATTCCGTTGCACCCGCGTTTGATGGGCGCCCTCGACCAATTGAGGCCTCCGAGATACAATCAGTTCCCGGAAGGTCCAACCTTTTCATCCTTCCGGGGCATGTTGGGCTTTCGGAATATGAAAGTAGGTTGGCGATCGCGCATGAGCTAGGTGGAGCCCTTGTGAATTTCCAAAATATACCAGGTGCAATTGCTCATTCTATAAATCTGACAGCAGAGAAGAACGGCATTGATGTTGTGCTCATCGATCTGAGCCCTAGCCTCGGGGCATTGAACCAGAACATCTTGATGAGCAGTGACGCATTCGTCATACCGATGGCGCCAGATTTCTTCTCTGCGATGGCACTCCGATCCTTGGCAAAAACGCTACCTGTTTGGGGGGAGTGGTCCAAGAATGCTGGAGAAAATTCAATACTAAAGTCGGCAGATTATCCGTGGACTGGGAAGCCGGTTAAATTTGTCGGATCAATTGTGCAAAACTACCGCAAGAGACTTAGGGATGGAGAGGATCGGCCAACCCGTGCTTTCGAAAAGTGGTTCAATAACCTCAAGTCGGTGCTCCGGTCTGATCTTTTCGAAAGCTTCGAAACTGCGGGTTTTTTACTTGACGAAGACGCGTATGATGAGATGGAAGCAGACCCGAAAGACTTCATGGTAGAGGTGCCAGATTTCAATAGCTTGATGGCGATTTCGCAAGATCTTTCGAAGCCAGTTTTCACGCTCACCCGGGACGATATCAATACATCTGGTTCAGTTGCGAACAATCAAATTGCCAGCGTAGCAGCATTCGATGGGATTTACAAGAATGCCGCGCAGAAAATCTCCCTGGCGCTCAAGCACATATAATGGCTTTTCATTTTGCAAAGGATGGATTTCAGAAGTGCGTTGCGGATGCAACGAGTCTTATCAGTGAGGCTTCGGCCTTGCCCGTTAAGGATCAGAATACCGCCATCCGTGGAAGCTTGATGCTTATCGTCGGAGCTTTCGACTTTTTTATTCACGAGGTGATTAGAGTGGAGGTCGCGAGAAGAGTTGCTTCTTGTCCAGAGAGCGTGAAGCTAAAAGTACCCTTCAGTGTGGCCGCTCGCGGGGAAGCCCATATTGGAACTGAAATTGATCTTTTCGTGCGCAAGACCAACTCCTTTCGTTCCTTTGTAGGTTCTGAAAACATAAAGGAGTGTTTTTCTTCGATTTCATTGAACATCTGGTCAGAGCTTGAGAAATTTAGTGGGAGAGATTCAAAAGTGACGCGGAAGAAGTTGGATCTCATTTGGAGATGGAGAAACAGAGTGGCTCACGAGGGGGATCTGGTTCCAAGTAATTCTAGTTTTGTTTACTGGGAAATTTACGCAGAGGATGTTTTGGACGCGGCGGGCTTTCTTGTGGACTTGGCTCAGGACATTGTTGATGTGATCGAGAGCGTAACGCCTTGATTTTCCCCACGATGTTCGACGGCCGAGAAGCTACCATTGACTAACCATCCGAAAGCTGGGTGGAGGGTGTTCACAGCCACAGTGGCAAGCCCCTCCCCAACCTTGCCCCCTCCCCCCACAACCCTACCTCATCCAGCATGACCCGCTGGCTCCTCCTCCCGCTCCTCCTCCTCGCCGCCTGCGCCCCCGGCGTGCCGGACAACGCCCGCGTCGTCGTCGCGGGCGACTCCGTCATGGCCTGGAACCGCGGCAGCGGCGCCTCCGTCGCCCGGGCCCTGCAGGCCCGTCTCGGCGAGCCCGTGGGTGATGTCTCCCTGCCTCTCGCCAAACTCGCCGGCGGCACCGGCTCCCTCAACATCCCCACCCAGCTCAGCGGTGTCAGCGCCCCCTGGGTCGTGCTGAACGGCGGGGCCAATGACATCAGCGCCAGTTGCGACTGCACCCGCTGCGGCCCCGTGCTCGACCGGCTGATCTCCACCGATGGCCGCAGCGGCGCCATCCCCGCCCTAGTCGCCTCCCTCCGCCAGCGCGGCTCCCGCGTGGTCTGGGCCGATTACTACACCTCGCCGCGCTTTGCCGGCACCGCCTGCGTCGCCCCCTACCGCGAGCTGGAGGCGCGCCTCGGCCGGATGGCCGCCCGCGACGCGGGCGTCACGCTGGTCGACATGGACGATGTCTTCAGCCCCGCCGACCTCTCGCTCTTCGCCGCCGACCGGACCCACCCTTCCCCCAAGGGATCGGCCCGCATCGCCGCCCTCGTCGCCCCCCTGCTCCGGCGCTGAGCCGCCCTGACGTCGCGTAAGGGGCGCATCACGGCAGGCGGAACGGCGGGTTAACCTCTCTCGTCCTGCAATTTTGCATAGGCCCGGTTTGTGCATGGGTTGTGTATCGGTTGTGTATCCCGTTTTTCGTGGTTAACGCCCCTGCCCGCCGCCCCATCCGGGCATATCCGCAAGGCCCGGTCGCCGTCCGACGGCCCTGAATTGCGCAAGAAAAAGGGGAGCCGAAGCTCCCCAGTTTCGCCGTTCAGGCTCATCGTTGGTACCGCCCGGTTTATTTGCCTGCGGCCTGAACTGCGCCAGGGGCGAGCGCACCCGCCCCGGATTTTTTTAGCCCCGTATCAAGGGGTTATCCCGTGTCCTCAGCTGCACCCGGAGGTGCCGCCGCAGGTGTTGCACTTCATGCAGGTGCCGTTGCGCACCAGGGTGTAGTTGCCGCATTCGCCGCAGGCCTCGCCTTCGTAGCCCTGCATCCTGGCCTTGGCCCGCGCGTCCAGCCCGGTCGCCACGCTCGAGGTTTCCGGCACCAGCGTCTCCAATGCCACCACCGGATCCACGCCCGCATCCAGCGCCACCGCGCCCGCCAGATTGCCGCCCAGCCCGCCTTGCAGCACCACCAGGTCGGAGGGCAGCCGCTTGCGCAGGTAGCCCGAGGAGGAGATCTGCTTGAGCACTTCCAGCGACTTGCTGGCCGCGCTCTCGCTCACCGAGGAGATGTTCGAGACCCCTTCTTCCTCGCCGCGCCCGAGATCGTCGAAGGCCGCGCCTTCGGGCTTCACATGGGCGAGGTCGGTCCGGTCGAGGTAGCTCACCGCCAGCTCGCGGAAAATGTAGTCGAGGATCGAGGTCGCGTTCTTGATGCTGTCGTTCCCCTGCACCATCCCGGCCGGCTCGAACTTGGTGAAGGTGAAGGCGTCCACGAACTCCTCCAGCGGCACCCCGTATTGCAGACCCACCGAAACCGCGATGGCGAAGTTGTTCATCATCGCCCGGAAGCCCGCGCCTTCCTTGTGCATGTCGATGAATAGCTCGCCGAGCTTGCCATCTTCATACTCGCCCGTGCGCAGGTACACCTTGTGCCCGCCCACCACGGCCTTCTGGGTATAGCCCTTCCGGCGGTGCGGCAGCTTCTCCCGCTGGGCGCGGACCACTTCCTTCACGATCACCTTCTCGATGATCTTCTCGGCCAGCACCTGGGCCTTCTCGGCGGGCGCGCCGCTCTCCAGCACCTCCTGCGCCTCCTCGTCGTCCTCCACCAGCGCGGCCGCGAGAGGCTGCGAGAGCTTGGAGCCGTCGCGGTAGAGCGCGTTGGCTTTGATCCCCATCTGCCAGCTGCGCTCGTAAGCGGCCTGGCAATCCTCGATGGTGGCGTCGTTGGGCATGTTGATCGTCTTCGAGATCGCCCCGGAGATGAAGCTCTGGGCCGCGGCCATCATGTCGATGTGGCTGTTGACCGACAGGAACCGCTTGCCCTTCTTGCCGCAGGGGTTGGCGCAGTCGAACACGCTCAGGTGCTCGTCCTTCAGGTGCGGTGCGCCCTCCAGCGTCATCGTCCCGCAGACGTGGTCGTTGGCCGCCTCGATCTGCTTGCGGGTAAAGCCCAGCGAGGAGAGCAGGTCGAAGGTCGGGTCGTTCAGCTTGGCGGCGGGGATGCCCAGCACCTCGGTGCAGAAGGCCTCGCCCAGCGTCCACTGGTTGAACACGAAGCGGATGTCGAAGGCCGAGGCCAGCGCCTTCTCGACCTTGTCGATCTCCGCCTGGCCAAAGCCGTGACCCACCAGCGCGGTGTGGTTGATGCCCGGCGCATTGCCGAGGCTGCCATGGCCCACCGCATAGGCGATGATCTCGCCGATCTCGGCCTCGGAGTAGCCCAGCTTCTTGAGCGCGGCCGGGACCGAGCGGTTGATGATCTTGAAGTAGCCGCCGCCGGCGAGTTTCTTGAACTTCACCAGGGCGAAGTCGGGCTCGATGCCGGTGGTGTCGCAGTCCATCACCAGCCCGATCGTGCCCGTGGGGGCGATGACCGAGACCTGCGCGTTGCGGTAGCCGTTCTTCTCGCCGAGGGCCAAGGCCTCGTCCCAGGCCGCCTTGGCCAGCGCGACGAGCGAGGCATCCGGACAGCCGGCGTGATCGAGCGCCACCGGGTTCACGTTCATCGCCTCGTAGCCCTTGGTCTCGCCATGGGCGGCGCGGCGGTGGTTGCGGATCACTCGGAGCATGTGCTCGGCGTTCTTGGCATAGCCGGGGAAGGCCCCCAGCTCCCCGGCCATCTCGGCGGAGGTGGCATAGGAGATGCCGGTCATGATCGCGGTCAGCGCACCGCCCAGGGCCCGACCCTCGCGGCTGTCGTAGCCGAGGCCGAGGTTCATCAGCAGGCCGCCGATGTTGGCATAGCCCAGCCCCAGCGTCCGGAAGTCGTAGGACCGCTGCGCGATCTCCTTGGAGGGAAACTGCGCCATCATCACGCTGATCTCCAGCGTCACCGTCCAGAGCCGGGTGGCGTGCACGTAGTCCTCGGCCTGAAACTTGCCGTCCTTCAGGAAGGTCAGCAGGTTCATCGAGGCCAGGTTGCAGGCGGTGTCGTCGAGGAACATGTACTCCGAGCAGGGGTTGGAGCCCCGGATCGCGCCGTCTTCCGGGCAGGTGTGCCAGGCGTTGACGGTGTCATGGTACTGGATGCCCGGATCGGCGCAGGCCCATGCGGCGTGGCCGATGTCTTCCCAGAGTTCGCGCGCGCTGATGGTCTTGGCCACCTTGCCGTTGGTCCGGTTCAGCAGCTCCCAGGGCAGATCGTCCTTGACGGCCTTGAGGAAGGCGTCGGTGACCCGCACCGAGTTGTTGGAGTTCTGGCCGCTGACCGTCGCATAGGCTTCCGAGTCCCAGTCGGTGTCATAGGTCGGAAATTCGATCGAGGCATAGCCCTGCCGCGCGTAGTCCAGCACCCTCTTGATGTAGGTCTCGGGGATGCGGGCCTTCTTGGCGTCCTTCACCGCGCCCTTCAGCGCGTCGTTGGCATTGGGGTCATAGGCCCCCTCTTCCGACCCGTCGAAGGCGCGGATGGCGGCGAAGATCGCGTTCAGCTTCTCCTCGTGCATCTTGGAGCCGGCGACCAGCGAAGCCACCTTCTGCTCCTCCTTCACCTTCCAGTTCACGTATTCCTGGATATCGGGGTGGTCGGCATCGACGATCACCATCTTCGCCGCCCGCCGGGTCGTGCCGCCCGACTTGATCGCCCCGGCCGCGCGGTCGCCGATCTTCAAAAAGCCCATCAGGCCAGAGGATTTGCCGCCGCCCGAGAGCTTCTCGCCCTCGGCCCGGAGCGACGAGAAGTTGGTGCCGGTGCCCGAGCCGTACTTGAAGAGCCGGGCTTCCCGCACCCAGAGGTCCATGATGCCGCCGTCGTTGACGAGGTCATCGGAAACCGACTGAATGAAGCACGCATGCGGCTGCGGATGCTCATAGGAGCTCTTCGACTTGGTCAGCTTGCCGGTCTTGTAATCCACGTAGTGGTGGCCCTGCGCCGGGCCGTCGATGCCATAGGCCCAGTGCAGGCCGGTGTTGAACCACTGCGGCGAGTTGGGCGCGGCACGCTGGGTCGCGAGCATGTGGCGCATCTCGTCGTAATAGGCCTTGGCGTCGGCCTCGGTGCTAAAGTAGCCACCCTTCCAGCCCCAGTAGGCCCAGGCGCCGGCCAGGCGGTCGAACACCTGCTTGGCCGAGGTCTCGCCCCCGTAGCGGGCGTCCTCGGGCAGCTCGGCCAGGGCGGCCTCGTCGGCCACGGAGCGCCACAGGAACTCCGGCACGCCCTTTTCCTTCACCGGCTTCAGCCGGGCCGGAACACCGGCCTTGCGGAAGTATTTCTGCGCGATCACGTCAGAGGCGACCTGGCTCCAGGATGCCGGAACTTCCAGGTTGTCGAGCTTGAACACCACGGAGCCATCGGGATTGCGGATCTCGGAGGTGGTGGTGGTAAATTCCAACCCGCCATACGCAGCGCCTTTGGACGTGGTGAACTTCCGTTCGATCTTCATGGTCACATGCCTCTTCTACGTTCGGCGCCTTTTTGGCTGGCACCTGTCTGTTGCGTCCCGGCGCGGCTGCGGCCACGCGCTTTCACCCTGCCGCCAGGCGCAGAAGGCTGGCCGCCGAACAGGCTCGTTCGGGCGTGACAGGCTGTGCGCGGCCTGCCTCTCGGCTGATGTGGTCAAGTGACCGTCCCTCTTGCGACCCTCCCGCTTGCCCCCGGTGTCCCGGAAGGCCGTGTTGCGTTCGACGAGTGGCAGAAGGCCGGAGGGCGTTGTGCGCCCCTTTATCCCCGGTCCCGGGTCGCCCCGGGTGTGCCCCCTGCCGCCTCGCCCTGACCCCAACATCTTGTGGCGGGTTAGTCGGCCCCCACAAGAAACCCGATCCGGGGGCGAAGCGTCAACGCTAAAATGCGCGCCAAATGCCAATCTTTTTGGTTGACGGAAGGGCGATCCGGCGAACCCCTCGCCCCGCGGATGATTCACTCACAAGTGGAGAAACTTCACCACCTGATGTAGGTCCATCGCCCAACCGCCACGAAATATAGTGGTTTTTTCGGATCGGCCCAAGGCGCAGCATCGCCCTGTCCCTCCTGTTCTCCACAGTCCCTCTCCCCCCTCCCACGGCTTCGGCACATGCCCGACAATTCGGCAACAGGTCGGCACCGGCAAGGCACCGCCCAGCCGTCGGATGCGGGTTTGCACAAATGTCGCCCTGCCCGACCCCACTACATCTTGTGGTCCGCCACCCCGGCTGATCCTTCCAGGTGTCGCGCAACCCCGCGCTTGGCCCGACTCATCTGATCCCCCCACGTGAACGGTTGCCCAACCTGTGCGTTTCGCCGAGAGTGCAACTTCGCACACGCCCCCAACCCGAGGATCCGCGCGCCATGGCACTCGAGCAGACCACGACCCTGATCGGCACCGTCCCCGCCGTGGCCCTCGTCGGCCTCGCGGGGGTCTCCGCGCAATGGGTGGCCTGGCGCTTCCAGCTTCCGGCCATCGTGCTGCTGCTCGGCCTCGGCGTGGTCGTCGGCCCGGTCACTGGCCTGATCGACCCGGTGGCCCAGTTCGGCAGCCTGCTGCAACCGCTGATCGCCCTGGCCGTGGCCATCATCCTCTTCGAGGGCGGCCTCACCCTCGACTTCAAGAAACTCGCCGGCGCCGGGCGCGGCGTCTTCCGGCTCGTGGCCATCGGCGCCCCGCTGGGCTGGCTCACCTCCACCCTCGCCCTGCGCTACGGTGCGGGCCTGGGATGGGAAGCCTCGGTTGTCTTCGGCGGCATCATGATCGTGACCGGCCCCACCGTCATCGCCCCGCTGCTCCGTCACGCCCGCCTGCGCAAGCGCCCGGCCGCGCTGCTGCAATGGGAAGCCATCGTCAACGACCCGATCGGCGCCCTCGCCGCCGTCCTCGCCTTCCAGGTGGTGCTGATGCTGAACGGCGCCGGCAACGACGGCCTCGGCTGGCTGATCTTCGGCATCCTCTTCTCCGCCGTGCTCGGCTACGCCGTGGGCCTCGCGCTGGTAAAGGCCTTCCGCGACGCGCTGGTGCCCGAATACATGAAGGTGCCGGTGCTCTTCGCCGCCGTCCTCGGCGGCTTCGCCCTGTCTGACGTGGTGATGCACGAGAGCGGCCTGCTCGCCGTCACCATCACCGGCATCGTCATCGCCAACGCCAACCTGCCCTCCTACGAGGAGCTGCGCCGCTTCAAGGAGCACGCCACCGTCCTGCTGGTCTCGGGCCTCTTCATCCTTCTGGCCGCCTCGCTCGACTTCGCCTCGCTGGGCCAGCTCACCTGGCGCGCGGTGCTCTTCGTGCTGGCCATCGTTCTGCTGGCCCGGCCCATCACCGTGCTGGTCTCGCTCATCGGCACCGACCTGCCCTGGCGTGAGCGCGTGCTGGTGGCCTTCACCGGTCCGCGCGGCGTGGTTCTGGTGGCCGTGGCCGGGCTCTTCGGCGAGCGCATGGCCGCCGCCGGGGTGGCCGATGGCACGCTCGTCGGCCCGCTCGCCTTCGTCCTTGTCGCCGCCACCGTGGTGCTGCACGGCTTCACCATCGCACCGATGGCCCGCCGCCTCGGCCTGTCGGGAGGCGACGTGCCCGGCGTGCTCTTCGTCGGCGGCTCACGCTTCACCACCGAGCTGGCCGAGGCGCTCAAGGCCGCGGGCCTCCCCGTTCTGGTGAGTGACACCAACCACGCCAACCTGCGCCACGCCCGCGCCGCCGGGCTGCCCAGCTTCTACGGCGACATCCTCGGCGAGGCGGCCGAGCACTCGGTCGAGTTTCTCGAGTTTTCCACCGTCCTCGCCGCCTCCGACAACGACGCCTACAACACCCTCGTGGTCACCGACCTTGGCCCCGAGTTCGGCCGCGACAGGGTATGGCGCCTGCCCCGCTCCAAGGAAAACCGCGAGCGCCACGCCCTGCCCTCCGGCCTCTCCGGCCGGTCCATCGGCGAAGGCCGCACGCTGGAGGCGCTCAACGGGGCGCTGCGCGACGGGGCCATCGTCAAGATCTCGCGGCTGACCGAGCAATTCGGCCTCGCCGACTTCATCGAGCAATGGCCCGAGGCGATCCCGCTGGCGGTGCTGCGCGAGGATGGCCGCATCGAGTTCCGCTCCGAGTTCACATCGGCAAAGCTCGAAAAGAGCGCCCGCCTCGTCGCGCTGGTCTCCGAGCCCGAACCGATCCCCCCGCAGGAAGAAACCGCCTGAGCCTTCCCGGCCCGGCGGTTCTCATGGCCGGGGGGGAGAGTCCCATGGGCCGATCAGACCTGTTTAAAATCAGCTGACTATGAGGCGACGTTCCACCAGGCATCCGGCAAGGGATTGCACCGTTTCATGCGCCAGTGAAGCCGGCAGGCGAGCGAGATGGCACACAAGCTGACGCAGGCGCAGCCCGTGCCCCCGGCTGCCCCGGCACCGCGCTCGACTCGCCAAAAAAAAGCGTCTCGCATTCCGTCGCTCACAGCCGGTATAGCCGGCGCGCCGTGTCGGAGAAGATGGCATTCAGGGCGTCGGCGGGTTGATCGCCGAGTACCTCGTGCAATTGCTCGAATTGTCGGGCGAGCGGGCAGTTGACGCCCTCGACCGGCAAGTTCGACCCATAAAGGATGCGGTCCGACCCGAGGCAGCTGAGCAGGTGCGTGACGTGCGGTAGAAGAACAGAAGCCCGCCAGGTCCGATCAACCGCCCAGAGGCCAGACAGCTTGACGAAAACGTTCGGGACTTCGGCCAGCGCTTCGATGCCGGCGCGCCAGGTGTGCAGGTTGCCCGGCTGGCCCGGCTCCAGCGTGGCGCAGTGGTTGAGCACGATCTTCAGACCGGGCTGCGCCTGCGCGAGGTCGAGCACTTCGGGCAGCTGCGCGGGCACCACGACACATTCAAGACAGAGGTCACCGTCCACCAGCGCGGACAACGCGCCGCGAAACCGCGCATCCGCCAGCACTCCGGGCTTGCTTGCCACGCGCCAGCGCCTCGCCTCGTCCCAGGCAACCGGCGTGCGGATGCCACGCAGGGCGGGCGATTGCAGGTGTGCGGCGATCTGCCTCTCCGCCCCGGGCTCGGTCAGGTCGACCTCGGCCACGATCGCGCTGGGCCAACCGGTGGTGTCGGAAAGCTCCTGCAACCAGCGGGTCTCATCCACCGGGTCGGCAGCGCCACAATTGGCCTGCACGTGAACGCTGGCCGAGAGCGGCAGGCCGTCGAACGCCGCGAGGTAATCCGCCGGGAGAAAATCCCGGCGGATCGAGGCCTTGTCGCCAAAGCGGGCGGGCGGCGCATCCGGTGCCAGCCAGCGATAGGGAAAGCGCGACAACTCCCAGAAGTGGTGATGGGCGTCGACCAGCGCGATCCCGTCCAGCCAATGCGCCATCAATAGGTCGCCCGGCCGCCCGACAGATCGAAGACCGAGGCGGTGGTAAAGCTGTTTTCCCTCGAGCAGAGCCAGGCGATCATCGCCGCCGCCTCGTGGAGCTCCAGGAAACGCCCCCGCGGGATCTTCGACAGCATGTAGTCGATGTGTTCCTGCTTCATCTGGTCGAAGATCCGGGTGCGCGCGGCGGCAGGCGTCACGCAGTTCACCGCGATGTCCTTGTCTGCCAGTTCCTTGCCCAGCGACTTTGTGAGCCCGATCACCCCGGCCTTCGACGCCGAATAGGCGCTGGCCATGGGATTGCCCTCCTTGCCCGCGACCGAGGCAATGTTGACGATGCGGCCATAGCCCTGAGCGGTCATCGCGGGCACGACCGCGCGGTTGACGTGGAAGGTGCCGAGCAGGTTGATCTCGGTGATCTGGCGAAACTCCTCGACCGGGTAATCGACCAGCGGCCCGTTGGAGCCCGCGATCCCGGCGGAGTTCACAAGGATATCGGCACGGCCGGCCGTATCCAGCGTGGCCGTCATCGCGGCCTCGACACTGGCCCAATCCGAAACATCGACCTCGCAGGCGAAGGCGCCGCCGCCAATCTCCTCTGCGGCCGTGTCGCCAAGCGCCTTGTCGCGGTCCCAGATGGCGATCCGCGCGCCGCCTTTGGCGAGCCTGTCCGCGACGGCGCGGCCGATGCCCTGTGCGCCCCCGGTGACGATGGCGGTCTGATTGGTGAAGTCTGTCATTCTGCAGCTGCCTTCTGGTGTTGCTTGATGATCTGTTCCGCCCCCTGGGCCTTGCCCGAGGCGACGATGGCGTGAAGAGTCTCGACGGCGCGGGCACCGACCTCGCCGGGGCTTTCGTTGCGGCCCTGCCCCAGCGCCAGGTCCACCAGCCGGTTGGCCGGGCCTTCGCAGCTGTATTTCCAGGCGCCCTGCGGAACCTCGGCCACCCGCGTCTCACCGTCAGGGAGCTTCAGCACCAGCCGTTCTGTCTCGATATCCAGCAGCACCGAGCCCTTGCTGCCATAGAGGCGGATATCCACCTCGAAGCCATGGCCGTTGGGCACCCCGCAGCTGCCAGAGAAAACGCCGGTCGCGCCGTTCTGAAAGCGCACGGCAGCAGCGTCGTGCAGGTCGATCTGCGAGGGCGCGTCGAACAGCACCGAGCGCACCGAGGCGGCCCGCAGGTCGGTCAGCCAATAGAGGATGCCGAGCGCGTGGGAGAGCTGGCCATAGGCATAGCCGCCACCCTGATCGGGCGCCTCCCAGGTGCTGCGGTCGGGCTGGATGGCGATATGCTGCCAGTTCGACAGGGTACCACCTGAAAAGATGCTGCGGGTGAAAGAGGCCATGTGGCAGACGACGTGCTCGATCTCGCCGATCTCGCCGATCATGCCGCGCATCTCGTCGAGGCCCTGCTTGTAGTTCCAACCATAGGCCACCAGCAGTTCGCGCCCCGTGCGCTCGGCCACCCGAACCAGGTCCCAGGCTTCGTCCGGATCGAGGCACATCGGCTTTTCAACCAGCACGTGACAGCCTTTCTCGAGAAAGGCCTTGGCCTGCTCGTAATGCAGGTTATGCGGCGACGAAATCACCGCGATGTCGATCTCGCGCTCCAGCACCTCGCGCCAATCCTCGGTGGCGAAGGCAAATCCGAACTCCCCCGCGATCAGGTCCAGCTCCTTGCGCCCGAGGCGGCAGACCGAGTCGAGCACCACGTCCTCGCGCGCGGCCAGAACGGGGATATGCATGCGATAGGCGAAATGCCCGGCACCGATGATGGCGGCCCGGACAGGGCCGTTGGGTGAGGTCATGTGCTTTCCCTGATTTGAAGGTGGTAGCCGATGTCATGGGTGGCGGCGCCCTCCGCCCTGCCCTCCAGACGGTCCATCACCAGGCTGGCCGAGCGCTCCCCGATATCGCGGCCCCTGATCTGCACGGTGGTCATTGGCACCGGCAGCAGCGCCGAGAGGCTGAGATCGCCGAAACCGGCAATCGCCACGTCGTCCGGCACGCGAACGTCGTTCGACATGCACCAGAGCATCGCGCCATGGGCGGGCAGTTCGGCAAGAAAGAAGATCGCGTCGGGCTTGTGCTTGCGGGCCATGAGTTGCCCGATCAGCGCCACGCCGCCCTGGAGGGTGGCCGGGTTGTCGAACTCCACGATCGTGTCCTCGCCAACGCTGCGCCCCGCGCCGCGCATGGCATCGACAAAACCGCGCATCCGGTCTTCGGCCTGGTCATTGTGATGGGCCGCGCCGCCAACCATCACGATGTTCTGGTAGCCCCGTTCAACCAGGTAACGGGTCATTTCCACGGAGGCCGCGTAGTTGTTGAAGCCGACGGCGCTGTCTATCGCAGTGTCGCGCAGGTTCCAGGCTTCGATCACGGGGCCCGCGAACTGGCGCAGGAGCTTGGTGGTGGCCTCGCTGTGCGAAAAACCGGTGACGATGATCGCATCGGCCTGCCGGGCGATGAAGGTCCGCACCGCCTCCTCTTCCTTCTGCGGCGACCAGTCGGAGACCGCGAGCAGCATCTGCTGCTTCTCGGGCTCCAGCACGTGGCTGACACCCTGGGCAAAATCCGCAAACAGCGAGCTGGCCAGGATCGGCACCACCACCCCGATCATGTCCGAGCGCTGCGAGACCAGCGAGCGCGCGGTGAGGTTGGGGATATAGCCGATCTCCTCGATGGTCTGCTGAATCTTGGCGCGGGTGTCGGGATGCACCGTCTCTGGCAGACGCAGCGCCCGTGACACGGTGATCAACGACAGCCCCGAGGCTTTCGAGACGTCCTTGAGCGTCACCTTCCTGTTGTCACCCTGCGGCATTCGCGGCCTCCTACACGGTCGTTTGCACCTGCTTTTCCGGCCTAGCCTGCGCGAGGCAGGCGGCGGAGGCAATGCCGCAAAATACCCGTTGACATACGAGTATCATTGCCCCTAACGTCCGTCAACATGCAATGATGCACGTATATCATTCATGATCGCCGCATGTTGCGGGCCGCCACACATGGCACGAGAGGGAGGATAAGATGTCAAATTCAATCAGCCGCCGCAGGTTCCTGGGAACCACTGCCGCCGTCGGCGCCGCCACGTTTCTGCCGGGCACCCCGGCACTTGCCGCCAGCGGCGAGATCTCCGTCTGGAAGTTCGGCGGCACGCCGCAGGAGGTCGAGGTCTGGGCGCAGCGCAATGGCGCCTTCAGCGAAGCCAATCCCGATGTCGCGCTGAACTATTCCTACTTCAACGGCCAGATCCGCCGCCAGAAGATCCTAGCCGGGTTCCAGACCAACCGCATGGCCGACGTGATCGTCGCCTTTGGCCAGGATATCCCGGAATTCGCCGGCTTCGGCATGATCCAGCCCCTGGACGACATCGCCGGCGACCGTCTGGCGGGCTGGAAGGACCGCATCGTTCCCGAGGTCTATGAGGCCGGGATGCATGAGGGCAAGCTCTACGCCCTGCCCACCCATGTGGACATGGCCAGCTTCCTCGCGATCAACCTCGATGCGCTTGAAGAGGCCGGCTTTGACCGGCCGCCCGAAACTTGGGACGAGCTGCGCGAATACGCCAAGGCCATGACCAAGCCCGACCGCCCGGGTATCGCCTTTCCTGCCACCACCGCACCGGTGGACATCAACATCTTCGAAGGCCTCGCCTATGCCAACGGCGGTCGCGTCTTCGACGAGGAGACCGGCAAGGTCACGCTGAACGACCCCGGCGTCGTCGACGCGCTGCAGTTCTATGTCGACCTGATCAAGGACGGCTCCACACCCGCCGCAACCTCGCTGACCGAGACCTTCTTCCGCGACACCGCGCAGCTCTTCGGCCAGGGGCGCTCTGCCATGTGGATCGGCCTGTCGTGGCTGAACACGCCGTGGGGCGTGAACGAGGACGTGCGCTGGACCGGTGTGCCGATGCCCCGCCCAAACAACCCCTCCGGCAGCTACGAGCCGGTGAGCGCGATCATGGACGGACCGGCCATGCTGATGGTTTCGTCGCGCAGCAAGAACACCGAGGCGGCGCTGGAATACGTCGATTTCTGGTCGCAGGACGCGCAGCTCAACATCTGGGGTGGCCAACCCGAGATCGCGCGCATCCCGGCCGGCAAGGCTGCTTGGAAGAACGCCGAACTCAAGGAGGCCTGGCCGAACTGGGTGTCGGCGTACGAGGCAGGCACCCTCTTCAAGGGCAGCGCCTCGATGCCCCGCTTCATCGGTGTCTCGGCCATCGAATCCGCGCTCGGCACCGCGATCCAGCAGGCCGTCCTGGGGCAGAAGACGCCGCAGGAGGCGCTCGACGAGGCCACCGCCGCCGCGCAGGACCAGATCGACCTGATCCGCGGCTGATCCGTCTGACGAACTGAAAAAACTTGGGAGGGCCTGACGATGCTGCGAAGCGATCGGTTTCTGGCGTATGCCTTGATCTTACCCGTGGTGGCCGCCGTCGTGGCGTTCGTCGTCGGGCCCACTTACAACGTGGCCACCCTCAGCCTCACCCAGGTGGTGATGGGGATGGAGCGCGGCTTCGGCACCCTTGGAAACTTCAAGGCCCTGGCCGCAGACCCCGTCTTCGGACTGGTTCTCAAGAACACCGCGATCTGGATCCTCGGCGGCACGGTCCTCTGTGTTTCCGTGGGCCTGGCGGTCGGCACCTATCTCGCCATCGACAGCCGCATGACAGGCTGGCTCCGGGCGCTGATCCTGCTGCCCTGGGTTCTGCCCGACGTGGTGACGGCGATGGCATGGAAATGGATGCTGCACGGACAGGTCGGCATCATCGGCCAGACGCTGCAACAGAGCGGCATGACCGAAGGCACCGTGTCGTTCCTCGGCGATCCCGCCCTGGTGATGTGGGTGCTGGTGGTGGTGCTGATCTGGCGCAAGATGCCGCTCGTGGCGCTGATCCTCTGCGCCGCGATCCGCGCCGTGCCCGATGATCAGATGGAGGCCGCGCGCATGGACGGCGCCAATGCCGTCGAGCGCTTCCGCTTCGTCACCCTGCCCAACATCGCCTTTTCGCTGACCGCCGTGACCGTGATCTCGATGATCTGGATCACCGCGGAGTTCGCCCTGCCCTGGATCATGACCGGCGGCGGCCCCGCCAACGCCAGCCAGATCATGGCAACCTACATTTATCAACAGAGCTTCGAGTTCTTCAACTGGGGCGTCGCCTCGGCCATGTCGGTGGTCAACCTCGCGATGCTGGCCTCGATCGTCGCTCTCTACCTCTACATCAACCGCCGGTCCTGGGCGTCGGAGGGTCAGAAATGAACGAGCAACCCCGCACCCTCTACTGGATCTTCCTCGGCTTCGTCGGCCTGGTGATCTCGGTCTATGTGCTGTTCCCGGTGTTCTGGCTGTTCCTCGCGTCTTTCAAGACCCAGGCGGAGCTGGCGCAACTGCCGATCTCCTTCTGGCCTGAATCACCCACGCTGGAGGCCTACAAGGCATTGTTTTCGCCCACCCACCAGAAGGGGCAGCTGCTGGACTGGCCGCAGCTGATCGGCAACAGCTTCTTCATCGCCATCAGCTCCACCATGATCGTCCTGATCTTCGGCACCCTGGCGGGCTACGCCTTTGCCCGGCTCAACTTTCCCGGCCGTGACCTGATCCTCGGCGGGCTGCTGATCTCCCGGATGTTCCAGGGCGCCGCCTTGCTGCTGCCGACCTATCGGCTGATGTCGATGATGGGCCTGCAAGACAGCCTGATCGGTCTTGTGCTGCTCTACTCCGCCTTCGGCCTGCCCTTCGCCACCTGGATCATTGCCTCCTCCTTGCGCGAGATCCCCAGGGAGCTGGAAGAAAGCGCGATGATCGACGGCGCGAGCCGGTTGCAGAGCATGGTCCTGGTGGTTCTGCCGCTGGCCACACCCGCGCTGATCACCGCCGCCATGTGGCATTTCGTCGGCGCCTGGTCGGAATTCGCCTTCGCCTCGATCCTGTTGGAGTCGAACGAGAACAAGACCGTCACCATCGGCCTGGCCAGCTTCGTCGAGCTCTTCACCCTGGAGTTCCAATATGTCGGCGCCGCCGCGACGATCGTCGCCCTGCCGATCATGTTGGTGTTCTTCTTCGGCCAGCGCTACTTCACCCGCGGCCTGCTGGCAGGGGCGGTGAAGGGATGAGGATCACCTCCATCACCGCGCGGGCCGTGGACTGCGGCTTCAACGCTCAGAAGCTCCAAACCAGCCGCGTGGCCTCACCCATGTCCCGCTTTCCTCGCTTTGCCGAGCAACGGTCGAGCTGGATGTGGCCCACGAAAAAGGTCTTCGTCCGGGTGACGGGCGAGGATGGCAGCACCGGATGGGGCTGCACCAATGGCGGCGAGATCGTCGAGATGATCGTCAATGACCACCTCGCAAGGCTGCTGGCGGGCGAGGATGCGGGCGATCTGGCTCTGCTGAACGACCAGATGGCGGCGTCGCTCCTGCCCAACGACCGCTCCGGCTTTGCCATGATGGCGGTGGCGGGCGTCGATATCGCCCTGTGGGACATGACTTCCAAGGCGGCGCATCAGCCGTTGGTGGAGACCCTCGGCGGCGCGGGCGTAGACAGCCTCCCGGTCTACATGACCACCCCGCGCCCCGAGGCTTTTTCCGGAGGTCCGTTTCATGGGCTGAAAGCCGCCGCGCCCTACGGTCCGGAATCGGGCGCCGAAGGCCTGCAAGCCAATGTCGCGCTGATGCAGCGCTTTGCCGAGGCCGCGGGCGAGGGCGTGCCGATCATGATCGACAGTTTCCTCGCCTGGGACGCCGATTATACCCTGCGCTTTGCCGAAGCCGTGGCCGATCTGAACGTCGGATGGATCGAAGACCCGATCCCGCCGCAGGACATCGACGGCTTGCAGAAGATCCGCCGCGAGATGGACCCCGGCATCGCCCTCGCGCTCGGCAACTTCGCCTTCTCCCGCGCCGATTGCGCCGACCTTCTGCGCTCCGGCGTGGTCGGCGTGCTGCAACCCGACGTGGCCTGGGCCGGTGGCATCACCGAAGCCCTGCGCGTCCTCGATCTGGCCGAGGAGGCCCGGGTTCCGGTGATCCTGCACAACACCTGCGAGCAGCCCTGGGCACTGGCGCTCGCAGGGGCCCGGCAAACCGACGCTTTGCTCGAATGTGTCGACCGGGGCGAGACCTCGCCGCTCTACGCGCTGATGGCCCCGCGCCCCGACCTCGCCACTGGCCGTGTCGCCGTCCCCCGCGATCCTGAGGGCAATCGCCCGCCCGCGCATGTGCTGGAGGCCTTCGGCCCCGCCGCCACTCAAACCAAGGAAGGATAGACCCATGGGTTCTGTCGCACTCAGAAACATCCGCAAGTCCTATGGCGCCGTCGAAGTCCTCCACGGCATCAACCTCGACATCCGCGACGGCGAGTTCACCGTGCTCGTCGGCCCGTCGGGCTGCGGCAAATCCACCCTGCTGCGCTCGATCGCCGGCCTCGAGACCATCAGCGGCGGCGATATCGCCATCGACGATACCGTCATCAACACGCTGGTCCCCAAGGACCGCGACATCGCCATGGTGTTCCAGAACTACGCGCTCTACCCGCACATGAGCGTGGCCCGGAACATGGGGTTCTCGCTGCGGCTCGCAAAGCACTCGAAGGCCGAGATCGACCGCAAGGTGCAGGCCGCCGCCGAGATTCTCGACCTGACGCCCCTGCTCGACCGCTACCCGCGCCAGCTCTCCGGCGGCCAGCGCCAGCGCGTCGCCATGGGCCGCGCGATCGTGCGCGATCCCAAGGTGTTTCTCTTCGACGAGCCGCTGTCGAACCTCGATGCCAAGCTGCGGGTGCAGATGCGTTCCGAGATCAAGGAGCTGCACCAGCGGCTGAAAACCACCACGATCTACGTCACCCATGACCAGATCGAGGCGATGA
The DNA here is from genome assembly GCF_900142295.1 of Vannielia litorea. Classification (NCBI taxonomy): domain Bacteria; kingdom Pseudomonadati; phylum Pseudomonadota; class Alphaproteobacteria; order Rhodobacterales; family Paracoccaceae; genus Vannielia; species Vannielia litorea. Next base: position 1,192,034 of record NZ_FSRL01000001.1, on the reverse strand, counting down.
CCATGGCCGACCGGATCGTCGTCATGCGCGGCGGCCATGTCGAGCAGATCGGCTCCCCGCTGGAGCTATACGACAATCCCGCCAGCATCTTCGTCGCCGGCTTCATCGGCTCGCCGTCGATGAACTTCATCCCCGCCCGCGCCAACGGCACGGCGCTGGAAACCGAGGAGGGCAAGACCCTGGGCGAGGCCCCCGCGCCGCTGACCCACGGCCAGCCCGTCATCGCCGGGTTCCGCCCCGAGGACATCCGCCTGTCCGACACCGGCATCCCCGCCAAGGTGGCGCTGATCGAGCCCACCGGCGCCGAGACCCAGCTCACGCTGCGCACCGGCGAGGCCTCGATCATCATGACCACCCGCGAGCGCATCACCCAGGCGCCGGGCGACCTCGTGCACTTCGCCGTCACGCCCGGAAAGCTGCATGCCTTCGACCGCGAGAGCGAACTGACCCTCGCCGAGGCCCGTCAATGAAGATCACCGACGTTCGCGTGATCCGGTTCCGCACGTGGGCGGACCGCTGGGATATCGGCCATGGGCGGCTGAAGCCCAAGGCGGAGGTGCACCAGACGGTCACCTGCATCGACACCGACGAAGGGCTCACCGGCTATTTCCTCGGCGGCGGCAAGCATGGCGACCAGGACGGCATGAGCCCCGACGAGCAGCGCCTGATCGAGGGCCAGGTGCGCGACATGATCCTCGGTGCCGACCCGCTGGACCGCGAGCTGATCTGGAAGTGGATGTGGGTCCGCAACATCCCCGAGGTGGCCCAAAGCGTGATCGACTGCGCGCTCTGGGATCTCGCGGGGCGGCACGCCGGCCTGCCGGTCTACAAGCTGATGGGGGGCGCACGCGACAAGGTGCCCGCCTATGCCTCGACCTATCCCAACATCGGGCAGCCCCAGGTCTATGCCGAGCACGCCTTGGCCTGTCAGGCCGAGGGCTACAAGGCCTACAAGATCCACCCGCATTACTTCTGGAACCCCGAGACCGGCCAGCCCACCAACGGTCGCCCTTCGAACATCCGCGCCGATATCGAAACCATCAATCTGGTGCGCGAGGCTGTGGGGCCCGAGATGGTGTTGATGTACGACGTCTGGGGCACCTATCACACCATCGAGGAAACGATCAAAGTCGGCCGCGAGCTGGAGAGGCTCGATTTTTACTGGTTCGAACACCCGATGCCCGAGTATCGCGTCGAGAGCTATCGTCGCCTCTGCCGGGAGCTGTCGATCCCGATCCTTGCCCCCGAAATCGCCGCCGGCGGCGTCTTCACCCGCGCCGAATGGATCCTGCAAGGCGCCTCGGACATGAGCCGCATGGACATCCGCCGCGGCGGCGTCACCGGCTGCCGCAAGACCGCCGTCGTCTGCGAGGCCTTCGGCCAGCGCTGCGAGATCCACATGGCGGGCTGGGGCAATCTTCAGGTCATGGGCGCCACCTCGGAAGACACCAGCGAATGGTATGAAAAGGGCCTGCTGGCGCCCGGCGTCGATTACGACGCGCCGCATCCCTACCTGGCGCGCAACTGCGACCCGATGGACGGCGAGGGCTACATCGCCCTGCCGCAGGCCCCCGGCCTCGGTTACGAGATCATCTGGGATCACATCGACGACAACAGGATCGCGGCATGACCCTCTATCGCCGCGCCTGGACCATGCAGCTTCACGAGGGCGCCGAGGCCGCCTACGAGGCCGCCCATGCCGCGATCTGGCCCGAGATGCGCGACCAGATGCGGGCCAGCGGCATCCTGCGGTTCTTTCTCTACCGCTCGGGGCAGACGATCTTTGCCTTCCAGGAGCGCGACCGCCCCTTCACCCAGACCACCGCGCCCCCCAGCGCGCTGACCGCCCGCTGGTGGAGCGAGATGGCCCCGCTGATGCAAACCGAAGGCCCCGATCACCACCCCGTTCACCACGAGTTGCGCGAGGTCTTCGCGCTCGACACCACCATGGAGGCCGACACATGACAGGGCCACAGACCCCAGGGTTGACGGGCATCGTGCCGATCCTGCTGACCCCGTTCCGCCGCGATCTGTCCATCGACTACGCCAGCCTGCGCCGCGAGGTCGATGCAACGCTCGCCACCGGCGTCCACGGCATCGGCATCGCCATCGGGAGCGAGATCTTCAAGCTGACCCCCGAGGAGCGCCGCGAGATCCTGCGCGCCGTGGTCGACCAGGTCGAAGGCCGGGTGCCGGTCATCATGAACACTTCCGCCCCGGGCACCGCCCCCGCCGTACAACTGGCTCAGGAGGCGGCCCAGGCCGGGGCCGACCGGCTGATGATCTGGCCGCCCGACTTCTTCGCCCTCGGCCCTGACCCGGCGATCGACCACCTGTCGCGCATTGCCGAAGCTGCGCAACTGCCTATCGTGCTGCAAGACGTGCCGCAGGCGCCGATCTCGCCCGCGCTGGCCCTGCGCATCGCAGAGGCGGTGCCGCTGGTCGACACCATCAAGGTCGAGACCAACCCGACCGTGGCCCAGGTCGGCGCCATGGTTCGGGCGGTCGAGGGCAAGCTCACCGTGCTGGGCGGCGCGGGCGGCGGCACGCTCATCGAGGAACACCGTCGCGGCGCGCGTGGCACCATGCCCTTTGCCAGCCAGGCGGCGGAGTTCATGGAGGTCTGGACCGCCTTGGAGGCCGGCCAGGAGGGCGCGGCCGCGCGGACCCTCGAGACCGAGATCCTGCCGGTCAGCCGCCTGGGCTTCCAGTCCGGCGACATGTTCTACCACGTCCACAAGGCGCTGCTGAAACAGGCCGGCGCCTTCGCCAACACCCTCGTCCGCCCGCCCACCGCGCAGCCCGACGAGACCGCTCTCGGCGAACTGAAGCAACTGCTCCGGCGCACCGCGAAACCCAAGGAAAGACACAAGGAATCCGCATGAAACTTCTCCGTACAGGCCCCGAAAACGCCGAACGCCCGGCGATCCTGCACAGCGACGGCACAGTCCGCGACCTCTCCGGCGTGGTGGAAGACATCGCCGGCGACACGCTCACCCCCGAGGGCCTCGACAAGCTGCGCCGCGTCAACCTCGGCGACCTGCCCGTGGTCGAAGACGGCACTCGCATCGGTGCCTGCGTCGGAAAGGTCGGCAAGTTCATCTGCATCGGCCTCAACTACGCCGACCATGCCGAAGAAAGCGGCATGGCGGTGCCCTCCGAGCCAGTCATCTTCATGAAGGCCACCTCCGCCATCTGCGGGCCGAACGACGATGTGATCCTGCCCCCCGCTGCCGAAAAGGGCGACTGGGAGGTCGAGCTGGGTGTGGTGATCGGCAAGGAGGCCAAGAACGTCTCCGAGGACGAGGCGCTGGATCATGTCGCGGGCTACTGCGTCATCAACGATGTCTCCGAGCGCGCCTTTCAGCTCGAGCATGGCGGCCAATGGGTCAAGGGCAAGTCGGCCGACACCTTCGGCCCCACCGGGCCCTGGCTGGTCACCCGCGACGAGGTCGAAGACCCCGGCAACCTCTCGATGTGGCTGGAGCTCAACGGCGAGCGCGTACAGGACGGCTCGACGAGGACAATGGTCTTCGGCGTCGCCCACGTGGTCTCCTACCTGTCGCGCTACATGTCGCTGCAACCGGGCGACATCATCTCGACCGGAACGCCTCCGGGTGTGGGCCTTGGCATGACGCCGCCGAAGTTCCTGAAGGCCGGCGACGAGATGCGCCTCGGGATCGAAGGGCTTGGCGAACAGCACCAGGTGGTGCGGCAGGGCTGATCGCCCCCGCGCACCATCCGCTCAAGGCAAGAGGGGCCGGCAAAACCTCCGGCCCCTTTCTTTCATGACGGCAATCGCGCGGCCTCAGTCGAAGTCCCAGACCCGGATGACCTCGCCGCCCTCGCGCATGGCGATCAACTCGGCCGCCGAAGGCAGCGCCTCGGGCGCGTCGGGCAGCGGCGCCCCGCCCGCGCGACGGCCCGCGCAGACCCATGTGCCGAAGGACCATTCGCCCGGCTCCAATGCGCAGACCAGTTGCGGCACCCAGGTCCGCGGGGCCAGCAGGTTGGTATTGGGCTCGGGCGCGATCACGCGAGGCGTGCGGGGCGTGGCACCGGGCAGTGGCGCCACCAGATCCACGATGCAGCCGGTGTCCTCTGCGGTCACCATTCGCGCCATCGTCGCGGTCAGCTCGGGCTGCAGGTTCGGCGCGGGCGTGGGGTCGTCACGGCGCAGCGCAAAGCCGCCCTCGACCGTCTGCACGCGGCGCGCCGTCCTGATCCGGTGCAGGCGCAGGTGGCCGGGCGGCCGCGCCAGAAGCCAGCTTTCCACCTCGACCTCCGGCATCGGCGACCAGGCAGAATAAAGCCAGTCCCGACCGATCCGCGCCATGCTCTCGCGGCATCGCACGGCGGCCAGTTCGCCGTTCTCGGAGAAGGCCAGCATGTTGTCGAACGGCCCGTTCTCGAAGGCGCGGCCCTCGGTCTCGACGCTGAAGCCGTAGCGGGTGGAATAGGCGAACTTGTTGTATTTCTCGGCGGTGCGGCCAAAGGTCGGCGATTGCTGGCCGCCGGCCAGAACGGTCACATCGCCCGCGTGCTCGAATTTCACCATGCCCGGTTCGGCCAGGCTGATAACCTCCGGGCGCTCCTGCGGCGCGGCCTCCTCGGCGGCCCAGAACGGGTGATCTTCGGGCAGAGCCAGCGGCGCGAAGGCCTTCATCGCCCAATAGGGCGAGCCGGGCGAATTGTAGCGCTCGGACATCGAGAGCTGCGGGTAGCCGTAGCCGATGGTCATTACCCCGCGCGGATCGCAGATCGGCTTGTCCGACCACCAGCGCAGGTTGCGCGCCCAAAGCCCGCGGATCTCTGCCCAGGGCAGCGCCTCTTCGCCCGCCATCGCCAGCGTGCCCCAAAAGCCCGCATGGGCAAAGCGATAGGTCAGCGAGCGGCCATAGGGCAGCGCCGCGCCATCGGCGGCATACCAATTGGCGATCTGCGGGGCGAATGCCCGCGCTCGTTCACGGAAGCGGTCGCGGCGCGCCCTGTCGCTGTCGGGGCCGTACTGCGCGTAGATCAGCCCGTAGAAATGCATGGCGAAGGGGATATAGTGATCGGCCTGGCGCTTGTCGCCGTCGCGGTACCAGCCGTTCCCCATGTCCCAGCTTTCAAGCCGGTTCAGGTTGGCGTCGATGATCGAGAGGTCATGGTCAACGCCCACACGGGTGAGCCCGAGCGACACCAGCACATGGAAGAAGTTCCAGTTGTTCGGCGCGGGGGTCTGCTGCAACGAGTTGAGCAGCCAGTCGCGCAGGGTGTCGCGGCCATGCCGGCTCATCTTGTCCCAGAACACCTCCGGCGCCAGCGCGAGCGCATAGCCGATGGCGGCACTTTCGACCATCCGCTGGTCGCGGTTGGTGACCGGGCCCCAGTATTCCGGATGCCCGGGGTTGGAGCCGTTCTCCAGCCCGGTCACGAATGTCTCGATCCCGTCGAAATGGCCCCCACCGGCAAGCAGCGGCGCGAGCCCCCAGAAGGGGCGCACAAGCCCCTCGAGATCGGCCGCGGCGGCGTGAAAATGCGCTCCGGTGGCACCCAGCGTCACGCGGGCACACCCGGGCGAGAAGGCGTCGAGCAAGGGGGCGATGAGGTCCGCCACCGCGCGCTGCGCATCGGCGCGGCTGGCGAAGGGGTTGCCCGCCATCGGGTTGGCCGGGTTGCGGAAGGGGAGGTCTTTCATCATGCCACCAGATGCCGTTTGCGCGGGTCCGGGATCGGCACCGCGGAGATGAGTTTTTGCGTGTAGGGCTCCTGCGGGCTGTCGCAGATCTGCAGGGCGCTGCCGGTCTCGACCACGCGGCCCTTGTGCATCACCGCCACCCGGTCGCAGAAATAGCGCACCACGCCGATGTCATGGGCGATGAACAGGATCGCGAGGTCCAGCTCGTCGCGCAGGTCGAGCAGCAGGTCGAGGATCTGCGCCCGGATCGACCCGTCGAGCGCCGAGGTCGCCTCGTCCGCGATGATGACGCGGGGATCGAGCGCAATGGCGCGGGCGATGCCGATCCGCTGGCGCTGGCCACCGGAGAAGGCATGGGGGTAGCGCTCCATGGCTGTGGCGGAAAGGCCGACACGTTCCAGCAGTTCGCCAACGCGCTTGCGCAGGGCGGCCCCCTTCAGCAACCCGTTCACCAGCAGCGGCTCTCCGATGATCTGCTCCACCGTCATGCGGGGATTGAGCGAGCCGTAGGGGTCCTGAAAGATCATCCGCATCTCACGGTAAACCTGCCCGTCGCGGAAGCTGGCCTTGTCGGTCAGGTCGCGGGTGCCGCCGTCGCGCAGGTGATAAACCGCCCTGCCCGTCTGCGGCTGGAACCGCCCCATCAGCACCCGCGCCAGCGTGGTCTTGCCCGAGCCGGATTCGCCGACGATCCCGAGGATTTCACCGCGCCTCAGCGTGATCGACACCTCGTCCAGCGCCTGCACCCCGTCGGAAACCCTTTTCAGCAGCTTCTTCTTGCTGGGAAAGGCCAGCGAAAGCCCCTGCGTCTCGATCAGCACCTCCTCCGAGGCCGGGGTGCCGCGCCCGTGCGGCGCCTCGTCGAGACCCATCGAGGCTTTCAGCAGCTTCTTGGTATAGGCATGCGCGGGCGCGTGAAACACCTGGTCCACCGGGCCGGTCTCGACCACCGCGCCATGCAGCATGACAACCACCTGGTCGGCGATCTCTGCCACCACGCCCATGTCGTGGGTGATGAACATCACCGCCATGTCGCGGCTTTCCTGCAAGCCTTTCAGCAGCTTGAGGATCTCCGCCTGCGTGGTCACATCGAGCGCCGTGGTCGGCTCGTCGGCAATCAGGATATCCGGCTCGCAGCCCAGGGCCATGGCGATCATCGCCCGCTGACGCATCCCGCCGGAATACTCGAAGGGGTATTTGTCGATGGCCTCTTCGGGGCTCGCGATCTGAACGGCGCGCAGGGCTTCGATGGCCTTGGCCCGCGCCTCTTTCGGGGTCACCTCCTGGTGCAGCATGATCGCCTCGATGATCTGCTGGCCAATGGTGTGCACCGGCGAAAGCGAGGACATCGGCTCCTGGAAGATCATCGCGATGCGGGCGCCGCGCACGGCGCGGATCTGGGCGCCATCGGGGTCGAGGCCCGCCAGTTCGAGCCTCTGCCCCGCCTGCACGTCGACGAGGTTGATCGCGCCCGCCTTGATCACCGCCGGCTCGACGATGTTGAGCACCGCCCGCGCCGTGACCGACTTGCCGGACCCGGACTCGCCCACGAAACAGGTGGTCTCGCCCAGGCGCAGGTCGAAGCTGACGTCGGAGATCGCCGTGGTTTCGCCCTTGCGGTGGGGGAAGGCGACCGAGAGGCCCCGGACTTCGAGAACGGTATCGTTCATGGGTCTTTCCTCACTTCGCATAGGGGTCCGCGGCGTCGCGCAGCCCGTCGCCGATGAAGTTCATCGCCAGCACGGCGATCACGATGGCCGCACCGGGCAGCAGCAGCCAGGGCGCGGTGGCGAGCGTGCGGATGTTCTGCGCCTCTTGCAGCAGCACGCCCCAGGAGATCACCGGCGCCTGCAGGCCGAGGCCCAGGAACGAGAGCGCCGTCTCCGCCAGGATCATCGCCGGCACCGCCAGGGAGGCCGCGGTGATGATGTGGCTGGTGAAGGCCGGCACCATGTGGCGGATGATGACGCGCAGGTGCGAGCAGCCGTCATAGCGCGCGGCGGCCACGTAATCCTCGCCGTTCAGCGCCAGAAAGCGGCCCCGCACCACCCGGGCCAGTTCGGTCCAGCCGAGGAAGGACAGGATCAGCGTGATGGCAAAATAGGTCTGGATGGGCGACCAGTCCGAGGGCATCGCGGCAGCCAGCCCCATCCAGAGCGGGATGGTGGGCAAGGAGCGCAGAAACTCGATGGTGCGCTGGGTCACGGCATCGAACCAGCCGCCGAAGTAGCCCGCCGCGCCGCCGATGATGACACCGAGCACCAGGCTCATGATGACGCCGACAAGGCCCACCGAGAGCGAGATCTGCGTGCCATAGACAAGGCGCGAGAACATGTCGCGTCCGAGACGATCGGCCCCGAAGAGGTAGAAGGGATCGCGGCTGCGCTCGGGCGCAAGCAGGTGGATGTCGGTCGGGATCAGCCCGAAGAGCTTGTACTCCCAGTCGCGCTTGAAGAAGCTGAGGTAGATCTTCTTTTCCTCGTCGATCACGAAGGTGCGGCGCAGCGCCTCGGGCTCGATTTCGACCGAATAGCCGTAGACGTAAGGCCTGAAGGACCAGCCCTCTTCTGTCCGGTCGATGAAATGCAGGTACTGCGGCGGGGCGTAGGTGTAGCGCGCCTGAACGTCACCGGGGTCGTTGGGAGCGACGAAACCCGCGAAGACGGCGATGAAAACGAAGAAGCCCAGCACCCAGAGACTGACAACAGCAAGCCGGTGCTTGGCAAAGCGGCGCCGGATCAGCTGCCACTGGCTCTCGGTGCCATGGCTGGTGTCGATGCGGGGATCGACCTCGCCCACCGGCACCTCGGGCGTATCGCTGACGGCGCCGATGCGGCCTTCGGGAGAATTCGGGGGGGTCATGCGGGTCATCAATTGGCTCCCACCATGCCAAGCCGGATACGCGGATCGATCCAGGCCAGCAGAAGATCGGAAATCAGGGTGCCGACCAGCGTCAGCAGCCCCATGAACATGATCAGCGCACCGGCGAGGTACATGTCCTGGCTCAGAAGCGCGCGCAGCAGGATCGGCGACAGGGTCGGCAGGTTCAGCACGATGGCGGTCACGAAGGACGACGAGATCACCGTGGGCAGCACCCAGCCGATGGTCGAGACCAGCGGGTTCATCGCCACGCGCACCGGGTAACGCCAGATCATCCGCCGCCGGGTCAGCCCCTTGGCGCGGGCGGTGAGCACGTAGGGCTTGTTCAATTCGTCCAGCAGGTTGGCCCGCAGCACGCGCACCAGCTGCGCGGCGCCCGCGGTCGAGATCACCAGGATCGGCGCCCAGACGTGGCTGGCAAAGTCCATGAAGCGGTCGAGCGACCAGCGGGCGTTCATGTACTCGGGCGAGAACAGGCCGGTGATGGTCACGCCGAACCAGTTGTAGCAGATGTACATCAAGACCAGCGCGAACAGAAAGTTGGGGATGGCGAGGCCGAGGAAGCCGAGGATCGTGGCGAAGTAGTCTCCGATGGAATACTGGTTGACCGCCGAATAGATGCCGATCGGGATCGACACGGCCCACATCACCACCACCGCAGTCAGCTCGACCGCCAACGAAATGCCGATGCGCTGCGAGAAGATCTCCGACACCGGGGTCTGCATCTCGAAGCTGTAGCCGAAGTTGCCGCGCAGGATCTCCGAGACCCAGGCCCAGTACTGCACAAGCACCGGCTCATCGAGCTTGTAGCGGTCGCGCAGCGCCAGCACCGTTTCCTGGTCCACGTTCTCGCCTGCCGCCGAAAGGCTGGCGATGTAGGAGGTCACGAAGTCGCCCGGTGGCAGCTGGATCACCACGAAGACGACGACCGACAAGGCGATCAGCGTCAGCAACATGGTCAGCAGTCTGCGGGCCAGATAGGTCAGCATTGCGCGTCCTCCCCAAGGTGGCGTGTGAGTGGTCGGGCGCGAGGCACACCCCGCGCCCGAAGGCGGCTTACTTCTTGAAGTAGAGCTGCGCGGTCTCCATCGGGCCGGGCTGCGGATAGACCCAGGTGTAAACCTGCCCTTCCGGCACGTTGCCCAGGTTCTTGTTGGCCACGATGTAGCCATCCGCCGGAAGCACGGTTCCCATCACGTAGAACTGCTCGGCCGCAATATCGAGAATCTCGCCGAAGATCGCCTTTTGCTCTTCCTTGTCAGGCGTCGCGATCAGCTCGAGATAGAGGTCCATCTGCTTTTGCACCTCTGCGGGCGGTGCCTCGGCCAGGGTGCTGCCACCGGCCATGAAGTGCTGCGCCCATTTCTCGGCGAAGGCAGATTCAAGGTTGAACGGAAAGTAGTACCGCGGATCGAGCAGCGCGTCGCTCATGCCGCCATCGCCCCACCAGACATGCATGTCATGCGTGTTGTTCTGGACCCTCTCATAAACCAGGCTGCGCTCCGCGTTGCGGGCGTCGAGGTCGATGCCGATCTCCTTCCAGTGCTCCACGACAAGCTGTGCGATGTCGTTGAACTCGACCTGGTCGGAGGGCGAGAAGAGCTGGATCCGGATCGGCTCGCCGTCAAAGCCCAGGCGGATGCCGTCGCTGTTGCGCTCGGTCAGGCCGAGCCCGTCCAGCAACTCGTTTGCGCGATCGGGGTCGTACTCGGTGAACTGCTTGGCCAGCGTCTCGTTGTAGAACTGCGAGCTTGGGCGCGGCGCGGCCTGGTAGGGCTCGCCCTGGCCGGCAAAGACCACGTCGATGATCTCTTCGCGGTCCATCGCCAGCGACAGCGCGGTGCGGAAGTCCTTCTCGTTGTAGAGCTTGCGCTTCTCCGGGTCGTCGTGGGTCAGGTTGAGCTGGAAGATCGCGTGGTTCATCCGGGCATCCACGGTGGATTTCAGGGTGTAGCCGCCGCTCTCCTGCCCGTCAAAGATCACCGGCTTGTTGGTAACGGTGGCAAAGTGTCGGTTCGAAAAGTCGATCTCGCCATTCACCGCCTTGAGCACGATGTCTTCGACGTTCTCGGTCTGCACCATCTGCACCTTGTCGATATAAGGCAGCTGGTTGCCTTCGGTGTCGACCTTGAAGAAATAGGGGTTGCGCTCCCATTCGATCAGCTGGTTCAGCCCGTCATAGGGCGTGGTCTGGCGCCAGGCAAAGAGTAGCGGGCGGTCCTCGTCGACGAAGTTGAAGAAGCAGCTCTGCTCCATCGCCTGGGTCCAGCTGTCGAAGCCTTCGGCCTTGGCGTTGTCGGTCGCCGCCGGATCGACATCGGGAAAGTACTTGCCGCAGTAGTGTTTCGCCGCGTTGACGATGAACTGCCCCTCGACCGAGGCAAGCCGCTCCAGGAACAGCCCGTTCGGCGCCGAGAGGGTCATCTTGAAGGTCAGCGGATCGACAACCTCGCCGGTGATCTTGTCCCATTCAAAGCCCGAGGCCTTGCGCCCGCCATAGGCGGAACTCTTCATCACGTTGAGCGCAAACAGCAGGTCTTCAGCCGTGAAAGGCGCGCCGTCCGACCACTTGTGGCCCTCGCGCAGGTAGAAGGTGAACTCGGTTGCCTCGTCGTTGACCTCGAAGCGTTCGGCCACGTTGGGCACGACCTCGGTCCACTCGTAATCGTAGGCCACCAACGGCTGATAGCCCACGGTGCGGCGGATCCAGCCGGTGTCATAGGTGCCCTTGAGCGCCGAGCGCCAGGTGCCGCCATAGGTGCCCACCGACTCCAGAGGCGTCACCACCATCGGGTTCACCGGCAGGCGCTCCTCGACCGGCGGCAGGGTGCCCGCCTCGACGGCGGCCTGCAGGTCTGGCGCCTGGGTGTAGTCCTGCCCCAAGGCCGGCCCGGCCAGCGCCACCAGCGCGACCAGCGATACTCCGGTGAATTTCGTTCTCAGCATGTGGGTCTCCTCCCTTGAGATGCGTTATCTTGCGTCTGCCGGCCGGCGGCAGAGCGCCAGCAGGTGTTGGATGTCATCGTGAAACTGGCTCTCCGCGTCCTCGCGGACGAATTCGAGAAAGCCGGTGCGCGGATGCGGCCAGCGCGGCGCGGGCGTCCAGGCGTCGAACAGCGCGCGCCAGTCGTCGATGCCCTCGCCGAGCGGACGGCGCTCCTGCCCGGCCTCGGTCATGATCCAGTGAAAGACATGCAGATCGCCCAGGTGCGGCGTCAGCATGGCCAGTTCCTCCAGCCACCGCGCCCTGCCCCGCCCCGGCACCGGCTGCCAGTAGCTGAAAAGGTTGTCGTGATCCGCCGCCTCCAGCAGGGCCAGCGTGTCCTCAGCCTCTTCGGTCAGCGACTTGCGGTGGTATTCGACGCTGACCGTGACGCCGTGGTCTGCCGCCCTGCGTGCCATCTCGCGCAGCTCCCTGGCCGCACCGGCAAGGGCCGCCTCGCCCGCATCGGCGCGTTTCGCCTCCCCGGCCCAGACCCGGATGTTCGTGGCCCCCAGCGCCCTGGCGGTGTCCAGCACCGGGCCGAAGTTCTGCACCGCCTCCGACGTGCCCGCGCGGACGTAGGAGCCGTAAGATGCGGGCACGATCCCGCGCGCGCGGCAAAGATCGCCGATGCGGCGGGCGTGATCCGCATCGCCGGGCAGCACATGCTTGTCGGCGCCCCATTCGATCGCCTCGACACCGGATTGCGCCGCCAGATCGACAACAGCCTCGGCATCGAGCGCGCGGAAGGTGACAGAGCAGAGGCCGGGCCGGATCATGCCACGCGCTCCCAATCCGCCATGATCACCTCGTTCTGCAACGGTTCGCCGCGGGTGAAACGCTCGATATCTTCGAGCACCAGCTGGGTCATGTCGCAGACCTCGCAGCCGAAAGAGCCCGCGATATGCGGCGTCAGGGTGACGTTGGGCATGTCCCAGAGGGGCGAGGCGTCCGGCAGGGGTTCGGGGTCGGTCACGTCGAGCACCGCAAAAAGCCGGCCATCCGCCATCGCGGTTTCGAGCGCCTGCGCGTCGATGATCCGCCCCCGCGCGGTATTGATCAGCAGCGCCCCGTCCTGCATCCGGGCAAATTCCGACACCCCGAAGCTGCGCTCGGTCGACGGCAGCAGCGGCTGGTGCAGGCTGACCACGTCGCTCTGCGCCAACAGATCGTCCATCGATACCTTCTTCGCGCCAAAACCCGCCGCCGCCTCGGCACTCACGAAAGGATCGTGCAGCAGGACGGAGACCCGGTGGCGGCGCAGATCCTCGGCCACCCGGCGCCCGATCCGCGATGCACCGATGATCCCGACGGTGCGGCCGGTGTTGCCGACCGGCCCGGCCAATATGGTCCTGCGGGTCGCAATGCGCGTGCGCTGGCTGCGGTAGACCCTGCGCCATTCTTCCACGCGTTTCAGGTGCAGCAGGATATGCGCCAGGGTGAATTCCGCCACCGGGCGCGCATTGGCCTCGGCCCCGCTGATCACCGTCAGGCCCGACGACGCGGCATCACGGTCGAGAATGCCCTTCACCGTGCCCGCCAGGTGGGCCACGAGCTTCAGTCGGGGCATCTTGCGGCGCAGCTCCGCATCGATCCGGCCGGATTTCCAGCCGGTCACGAGGATATCCACCTCGGCCAGCCGCGTCGCGGCGTCGCAGCCTTGAAGGTCGGCAATCGGCTCGGGATGCAGCAGGTTCGTGGCGGCGCTCAGCCGGGCAAGATGCGCGTCGCGGCAGGCGGTCGGAAAGTGAATCTCGAATTCCGGCTGCGCGAGCTGAACCAGTGACGAATAGCGCATCCAAACCTCCCAGTGACACAACGCGTCCCGGCAAGGTTTGCACTTTTTGCACTCAAGCGCAAGTTTTTACGCAATAATGCAAGTTTTTGCATTACTTTGCAACGCTAGCCCAAGGCGTTGAAATCACTGCGATTTGACAAGTCCGCAACCGTTTCGGCCTGCTTGAGAATGACCTGTGTCTGAACCTGTTGCGTCGGCCTGTCCGGTTCGGCGCTTCTCGTGCACAACAGGCGAATCGCTTCGTGGCCCAGATACTCCCAGTCCACGTAGAGCGTGCTGAGCAGCGGCGAGGAGAATTCCGCCAGCGGAAGCCCGTTGAACCCGAGCAGCGACACCTCGCGCGGCACGTCGATTTCCCGCATCCGCAGCTCCTGCATGACCGTGAGCGCGACGATATCGGCCGAGCAGAAAACCGCGGTGTAGGGAAATGCCGACTCGCTCAGAATCTGCTTCAGGGCGACCTGCGCGGCCTGTTCGGTCACGTTGCCGATTTCGATGAAATCGCAGTCCAGCCCGTCCATGCCCGCTTGAGCGATGGCGTCGAGAAAGCCCTGGGTGCGCGCCGCCAGGGTCAGGCGTCGCGCGGTCCCCAGCTGAAGGATGCGGCGGTGACCCATGTCCAGAAAGTGCTGCGCGGCCAGCCACCCGCCCTGGTAATTGTTCGGCGCCACCTGGTCATGGGTCATCGACGGATCGAGGCCATTGACCAGCACCGCCGAATTTCCGGTTTCTCGCAGTTTCTTCAAAAGCTTGGGCGACGGATCGACACCCGCGAACAGGACCCCGGTCTCCGCACCGCCCAGGATCCGCTCGGGAATCTCGCCATCTTCGCCCAGCAGCGCCAGCTCGACCCGCAGTCCGTATTTGCGCGCCGCCTTCTGGATGCCGGTCATCACGAAGTGATAGATCGACCCCGAGCCGGAGTTCAAGTCGACCTGCTTGAGAAACAGCAAGGCCCGTTCCATGCGGTGAGTCACCAGGCCGCCGCCGTCGCCCGGCAAAGTGATCGGCGTGCCGAGGTCGGCTGCGGCGCGCAACACCTTCTGCGTCGTGGCGGGGCTTATGCCCGGCGCGCCGGACAAGACCCGGGACACCGTCGAAACCGACACGCCGACCACCCGCGCGATATCTTCCTGCCTGACCTTCGAATGGCGCATCAACTCACTCCCCGACCGTTCGTTCTTCCGGGCGAAAATACGAGTGCCCTCCCTGTTCTTGACCGAACGGGAGGGCAATGCAAGTTTTTTGCAAATTTTGCGCTCTATCTGTCGCCGTCCCTAGATGGCCGGAAGCGCCTTCACCATGGCTGCAAGCACATCGTCGGCCGGCTTCTTCCACCAGTTCTCGGCCGAGAAGATCTCGACCTCGACCAACCCGTCGAAGCCTTCGGCCTCGACCATCTGGCGGAAGGTGGGAATGTCGATCACCCCCTCGCCCATCATGCCGCGATCGGTCAGCAGATCCTGCGTCGGGTTCATCCAGTCGCAGACGTGGAAGGCGTGGATCCGTTCCTTTCCGGCGCGCTTGATCTGGGCGGCAATCTCCGGGTCCCACCAGATGTGATAGACATCGAGCGCAACGCCGATGCCGTCGCCCAGCCGGTCGCAGATATCCAGCGCCTGCCCCGTGGTATTCACGCAGGCACGGTCGGCGGCATACATCGGGTGCAGCGGCTCGATACCGACCTTCACGCCCTGGGTGCGGGCATAGTCCAGCGTTTTCGCCAGCCCCTCGGTGACAACCTCGCGCGCCGAAACCAGGTCCTTGGAGCCTTGGGGCAGCCCACCCACGACCATGACAAGGGTTTCCGCCCCGATGGCGGCGGCCTCATCGACGGCCCGCTTGTTGTCGTCGATCACCTTTTGCGTCAGCGCCCCCTCCGCGGTGTACCAGCCGCCCCGGCAAAGCCCCGACACGCCCAGCCCCGCCTCGCGGATCAGCCTTGCAGCCCGGTCCACACCGCATTCCTGCAACTTGTCGCGCCAGGGCGAGATGCCTCCGATGCCGTGGCGCTTGCAGCCCTCGATGCACTCCTCGAGGCTCCATTGCTTCGACACGGTGGCGGTGTTCAGTGAAAGGTCGGCAGCGGTCAGCGTCCTCATGCCCAGACCCCCCGCGCCTGAAACACCGGCGTCGCGCGGCGCACCACCTCGTCGGGGTCGGTGAAGAGCTGCGCGGCATTGGCCAGCCGGATCGCCTCGGCCAGGTGCAGTGTCGAGCGGGCGCTTTCCTGGCCGCCGACCATGGTGAAATGGTCCTGGTGGCCCATCAGGTAGGCCATGAAGACCACCCCGGTCTTGTAGAACCGCGTCGGCGCCTTGAAGATATGGCGACTGAGCGGCACCGTGGGGTCGAAAGCCGCGTGATAAGCGGCGGCGTCCTCTTCGGCCAGCGCGTTCAGCGCCCGGCAGGCGGCCCCGGCGATGGGGTCGAAGATGCCCAGCAGCGCGTGGGAATAGCCCTGGTCGTCGCCCTTGATCAGCTCGGGGTAGTTGAAGTCGTCGCCGGTGTACATCAGCACGCCCTCGGGCAGGCGGCGACGCATGGCGATTTCCTTTTCCGCCGAGAGCAGCGAGATCTTGATGCCGTCGATCTTGTCGGCATTGTCGGCAATCACCGAGAGGCAGGTGTCCATCGCGGCCATGTGGTCGGCGTTGCCCCAGTAGCCCGCCAGCGCCGGATCGAACATTTCGCCCAGCCAGTGCAGGATCGCCGGTTGCCTGAGACCCGAGAGCACGCGGCCATAGACGCGGGCATAATCCTCCGGCCCCTTCGCCGCCCGCACCAGGGCACGGCTGGCCATCAGGATCACGCGGGAGCCGGTCGCCTCGACCGCCTCGCATTGCATCTCGTAGGCGGCGATCACGTCGTCCACGGTCACCTCCGGGCCGGGGGCCAGGTGGTCGGTCCCTGCCCCGCTGGCGATCAGCGCGCCTTCCGGGGCCGCGTCCATGCTGCGCCGGATCAGCTCCAGCGAGGTCGCCCAGTCCAGCCCCATGCCGCGCTGCGCGGTGTCCATCGCCTCGGCCACGCCCAGGCCGAGCGACCACAGATGCTGGCGAAAGGCGAGCGTGCGGTCCCAGTCGACGGCAACGCCATCGCCCGGGTCCACCTCGGCTAGCGGGTCAGCGACGACGTGGGCCGCAGCATAGGCAGTGCGGGTCCAGGTGCCGCCCGGTGCGGGCACCGGGCCTGCGGTGAGGTCCAGCGGCGCAGTGCCGCCGTCTGCCGTGGGAAGGATCAGTTGTGCCATGTCCGCCCCCTCAGATGTCGAGCGCCGGCACGTCGAGCCAGCGACGCTCTTGCGAGCTCTTGTAGCCCAGCTCCGCCAGTTGCACGCCCTTGGCGCCCTCTTCCAGCGTGTAGGACCAGGGCGCATCCTCGACCACATGGCGCAGGAACTGCTCCCACTGCACCTTGAAGCCGTTGTCGAAGTCCTTGTTGTCAGGCACTTCCACCCAGTCTTCGAAGAAGTTCATCGTCTGCTTCTGGTCGGGGTTCCAGACCGGCTTGGGCGTGTTGACCCGCGCCTGGCTGTAGCAGGTGTGCAGCCCCGCCACGGCGCTGCCATGGGTGCCGTCGATGTGGAAGGTCACCAGGTCGTCGCGCCGCACGCGGGTGCACCAGGAGCTGTTGAGCTGGGCGATGATGTCGCCTTCCAGCTCGAAGGTGGCATAGGCCGCGTCATCGGCGGTGGCGTCGTAGCGCTCGCCGTTCTCGTCCCAGCGCTCGGGGATGTGGGTGACGGCCGTGCAGTTCACCGCCTTGACCGGGGCCACCACGTTGTCGAGCACGTAACGCCAATGGCAGAGCATGTCCGAGACCATGCCGCCACCGTCCTCCTTGCGGTAGTTCCAGGAGGGGCGCTGGGCCGCCATCCAGTCGCCCTCGAAGACCCAGTAGCCGAACTCGCCGCGCACCGAGAGGATCTTGCCGAAAAACCCGCTGTCACGCAGACGCTTGAGCTTCAGCAGGCCCGGCAGGTCCAGCTTGTCGTGCACGATGCCGTTCTTCACGCCCTTGGCCTTGGCGTGTTTGGCAATCGCAATCGCCTCCTCCAGCCCTTCGGACACCGGCTTTTCCGAATACACGTGCTTGCCCGCGTCGATCGCCTTGCGCAGCAGCCCGGGGCGCATCTGGGTACTGGCCGCGTCAAAGAAGATGGTATCGTCGGGATTGGCCAGCGCCGCATCGAGATCGGTGGTATAGCGGTCGACCCCATGCTTCGCGGCCAGTTCGGCGATCTTCTTCTCGTTGCGCCCGACGATGATCACATCCGGCACCAGCCGGTCGCCGGACTTGAGCAGCATGCCGCCTTCGTTGCGGATCGCCAGGACCGAACGGATCAGGTGCTGGTTCATCCCCATGCGCCCGGTGACGCCGTGCATGATGATGCCGATGCGTTGTGTGGTCATTGTCTTGCTTCCCTCTTCTTGGCGTCATTCGGGCGCGCGCGGCGCTTGGGTGCCGTTGATCTGCACGGGCGGAGCCAGGAAATCCCGATGTCGTTCATGAATCCTCCCGCAAGCTACCATCCGGTAAACTCTAAGCTACCGTTTAGTAGGTTATGAGAATCGAGTCAAGGATCAATGCTCTCGGCACCGCGCTTTTCGGGTCTGCCCGGGGGGAGCCGGACCTGTCGGGAGAGCCTAGCCGGCGTCCTTGTCGGACTGCCGCAGATAGCGCACGATCATGTCCGCGGCCTTGTCGGCGTGGTCCCTCAGCCAGTCTTCCGAAATCGGCGCGCGAAACACCGTGCTGAGCGTGTGCATGTTGGAGATCGGAAACCAGCAGACAGAGGCGATGAAGATGTAAAGCTCCACCGGGTCGATCGAAGAACGGAACTGCCCGGAGGTGTTGCCGCGCCGCAGGATTTCCTCGACACGGCGCAACAGGACCGACTGGATCTCGGTGGCGTCGTCCAGCGTCCGGACCGTCTCGCCGCCCATAAGGTTCTCGGTGTTCAGCATCCGGATGAACCACGGGTTGTTCCAGAAGTGGTTCATGGTGAAATGCACCAGCGCCCGCACCGCCTCTTCAGGCTCCAGCCTGTCGAGGTTCAGCGTCATCTCACCCTGGCGGATCTGAACATAGGCTTCGCGGAGTGCGGCGGCATAAACCGCGTCCTTGTCGCCGAAGTAATCATAGATCATCGGCTTGCTGACACCGGCCCGCGCGGCGATGCGGTCGACACGGGCGCCCGAGTGGCCAACCTCGCTGAACTCCTCCAGCGCGGCGTGAAGGATGGCGGCCCGGGTTACTTCCGGGTTGCGTTTGCGGTCCTTCCGGATCGGGGTAACGTGCTTGGCCATGCGCCCTCTCGTTGGTCGTGCGATCCCCCGCGCCAGGGTGCCTTCCTCCTTACCAGCCGAAGCCCGGCCGGGCCAGAGAGCCAATCCCGACGCGGCCACCGGCGATCCGAAGCGCTACTCCGTCGGCATCCTGCGTCAGGATATCGTCATGGCGCTCCAGCAGGATCGCGCGTTCGTCCTCCGGCGCGCCCTGCAGACCGCCGGCAAAATGGTGGCCGTTGCGCTCGACGTCGCGCACACCGCAGGCCGACATCATCGCCGCGTCCTGTAGCCAGCAGATGCCGGGCTGACAGGTCAGGTCCTCGCCCGACAGGATGGCCCCCGCGGCATCGGCACGCGCCTTGTTGATCAGCGCCCTGAGCACGCCCTTGCAACTCTTGATCGAGGTGCCCGACCAGCCAAGGGCCAGGGCGCGGGCAAAGGCATCCTCTGCGTCGTCGCTCTCGTCGATGATCAGCGGAAGCGGCGCCACGACGGGTGCGGCCAGGGCAATCTCGCGCGGAAAGGGTTGCTCCACGAAGCGAACCGCCGAGGTGAAACGCGCCAGCGCCCCATCCTCGGAAAGCGCGCCCAGGAAGGCGCCGAAGTCGCCGGGCGCATATTGTTCGTTGGCATCCAGCGTCACCGCATAGTCGCCGCCCGCGTCCAGCAGCCCGGCGATGTCGCGCAGGCGGCGGTGATCGGCCTCCGGGTCGCCCTTGAGCTTGATCTTGAAGGCCGAAACGCCGGTCGCCTCGATCACCTCGTCCAGCGAAACCGGCCGCCCGTCGCCTGGGCGGTCCGCCCCGACATCCTGCCGCCGCAGGGGGGCGTCGAAACCGACGGTATGGCGCAGAACAAGAGCTTTCGGTGCAGAGATCGCGGCCAACGACCGCGACAGATCTGCGGGCGACAGATCGTCGGGGCAACCGCGGACCAGCCCGAAGGCATCCTCCCGCGCCGCCGTCCAGAAGGGCAAACCGAGGGCCGTGCACAGCGCGTCGATCATCGCCATTTCAACCAGCGCAGGCCCGAAGCACCGCGCCAGCGGCGGTGTGTTCGGCAAGGCCCGATCCAGGCTGGCCCGCAACTCGCGCGTCACCTCCAGCGCCGTGCCGCGCAGACCGGAGGCCTCGGCCACCGCACGGTTCACGACCGCGCGCAACTCGTCGATGGTGTCCGCGTTGCTCATCTCGGCGCTCTTGTTGAACCAGCGCGGCACCATCAGCTGCGCCGACCGCCCCGAAACCCGCGTGCCCTCGACCTCGATCTCGACGCGGGCATGCGCCTCGGCGGTCTCGCGGACCTCGGTGCTGCCAAACTGGAAGGGCAGCCGCATGACGACAGGGCGTTCCGACCAGCTGGCCGAGAGGATCGTGAGCATTGTCATGAACAGGCCCTTTCACAAGCACGCAGGGTGGCAATTCCGGTGGCGGCGGTAACGCGCGCGTCGATCAGGGTGCGAAAGGGCTCGACCCCCACGGGCCGGCTCCAGCCGGTCTCGACCAGCGCGGCGACGATCTCGGGAAACGGGTCATCGCCCATCCCCGGCGCGCCGCGATTGGTGTCGTTGGCGTGAACATGCCCGATCAGGCCGGTCGGCACCCATTCGCGGATCAGCTCGGCCACCGGCGGCTCGGTCTGGCCCGCGGCGCTGATGTCGATCATGGTCTTGAAGGCCGGGCTGCCGATCGCCCGCGCCAGCTCAGCCCCCTGCCCCACGGTGGTGATCGTGTCGTCCTCGGCGCGCGACAGCGGCTCGATGCAATACACCACGCCGTGCCGTTCCGCCGCCTCCGCCACCGGCCCGAAAAAGGCAGCCAGATGGGCGATCAGCGCACCATCGTCCATGCCCTGCGGGCGCCGCCGCTGCTTCGGCGAGCCGTGAATCAGAACCTCGCCGCCGAGCGCCGCGCAGAGCGCCACCAGCTTCAGCAGTACGGCCTGCGCCCGGCCCTGCACCGCCGGATCGGTGATCGAAAGGTCCGGATAGCCGCTGAGCAACCAGTGCAGCCCGGTGACGCGCAGGCCCTCGGCCTCGATCTCGGCCCGGATCCGCGCAATCTCGTCGCCGGTCAGATCATGCAGCGCATACCCCAGCGTGGCGGGCGCCAGTTCGAGCCCGCAATACCCCAACGCGGCGGCGGTGCGCGCCTGCTCGGCCAGGGGCAGGCCTTCCTCGGCCAAGAGCTCGTTGCACAGGGCATACTCAAGCATTGAACCGCGCCCCGATCCAGCGAAACGGCGCCAGCGCCACACGCCGGACCACGGGCAGGTTCATCGCGATCGACAGCACGATCAGCGCCACGAAGGCCGCCGATACCGGCCGCGTGAAGAACGGAGCCAGCTCGCCATCGCTCAGCGTCAGCCCGCGCCGAAGGCTCTTGTCGAGCAGGTCGCCCAGGATGATCCCCAGCACCAGCGGCGCCATCGGGTATTTCATCTGCCGCAGGACAAAGCCCACCAGCCCGAAGAACACCATGATCCAGATGTCGAAGACCCTCTGGCTCAGCGCGTAGGTTCCGATCACGCAAAGCACGAAGACCACCGGCATCAGGTAGCTGTAGGGCACCTTGAGCACCTGCACGAAGGCCTTGGTCAGGGTGAGACCATAAAACGCCATGAACAGCGTGGCGATCAGCACCATGGCGCTGATGAGCCCCACGAAATGCGGCTGTTCGATCATGATCAGCGGACCGGGCCGAATGCCGTGGATGAAGAGCGCGGCAATCAGCACCGCCGCCGAGGCCGAGCCGGGCACCGCCAGCGTGATAGCCGGGATCAGCGAACCGGGCACCACGGCGGAGTTGCCGGTTTCCGCGGCGAGCAGGCCTTCATGGCTGCCGTGTCCGAACTTTTCCTTTTCCTTCGATGTCTTGCGCGCGGCGGCATAGCTGGCCCAGGCCCCGATATCCTCGCCCACGCCAGGAATGATGCCCACAAGCGTGCCGATCAGCCCCGAGCGCGCGATGGTGAACTTGTAGCGCCAGAGATCCACGAAGTGCGGGATCGTCCGGTCGCTCTTGTCCTTCTTCACCGCCAACTCGCCCGCGCGGTTCCACATCGCCGTCAGCACCTCGGCAAAGCCGAAGGCCCCGACCATCGCCGGGATCAGCGCGATGCCGGCGTTCAGGTCCTGGATCCCGAGGTTGAAACGCACATGCGCGTGAATGCCCTCCGAGCCGATCATCGCAACCGCGAGCCCGAGCAGCCCGGCGATGTAGCCCTTGAGCGCCGTGGTGTCGGCGGTCAGCTGGCCGGAAATCAGGATGCCGAAGACCGCCAGCCAGAAAAACTCGAAACTGCCGAAGTTCAGCGCGGCCTCGGCCAGGGGCGGCGCGATCAGCACCAGCATCAGCACGCCCGCCAGCGTGCCCAGGGCCGAGCCCGCAGTGGCCAGCCCCATCGCGTAGCCCGCCCGCCCCTGCTTGGCCAGCGGATAGCCGTCCAGCGAGGTCGCCGCACTGGCGGGCGTGCCGGGAATGTTGAGCAGGATCGCGCTGCGCGAGCCGCCATAGATCGCACCGACATACATGCAGATCAGCACGAAGATCGCGGAGGTGGAATCCAGCGAATAGGTCAGCGTGGTCATCAGCGCCACGCCCATCGTCGCCGTCAGACCCGGCAAGGAGCCCACCACGATGCCCAGAAGCGTGGCCCATGCCGCATGAAACAGCATCGTCGGCGTGAGCAACGTGCCCAGCCCGGAGAGA
Source organism: Vannielia litorea (assembly GCF_900142295.1). Taxonomy (NCBI): domain Bacteria; kingdom Pseudomonadati; phylum Pseudomonadota; class Alphaproteobacteria; order Rhodobacterales; family Paracoccaceae; genus Vannielia; species Vannielia litorea. The sequence goes on along the minus strand of NZ_FSRL01000001.1, from coordinate 1,169,686 downwards.
AGATCGCCCAGCCCGCTCATGGCAACCGCACCAGGAAGAGCTTCTCGAACAGCAGCGAAGATCCCAGCGCCACCCCGAACCCCAGGGCCAGGGCCCCGGCGAGCGAAATGACCTGCGCGCGCCGCGCGCCCTCGACAGGGAAGGAAAAGACCAGGGTAAAGCAGGTGGTGAAGACGAAGGTGGCCCAGAAATACGGCAGCCAGCCCACGAGCCCCAGCGCATAGACCGTGCAGATCGTGGTGGTGATCCCCAGCCGTGCCCAGGACCCGCCCGAGAGCACCAGGGCCGCGTTGCGCTCGTCCGTCTTGACGGACGTCCAGAAGAGCAATGCCGCGCAAAGCGACAGCAACACACCCAGGATCATCGGCACGAGGCCGGGGATCGAGGCCGGGTGGATTTGCCTGATTTCCAGCCGGTCCATCGTGTAGCCGCCCGCGAGCAGCGCCAGTCCGAGCAGGAACAGCAGGATAGCCGTAAGGCGGTCCGCCAGGGCCATGTGCATGGTATCACCAGTTCTCTTGAATGCAGTCAGATCCGGGCGGAGCCGCGGAGGGCCCCGCCCGAAGAAGCGCGCTTACTCGGCCGGGCAGTCGATGCCGATCTCCGAAGGATCGACGACCGCCTCGCCGCGGGTCACGCGGGCGCAGGCCTCGGACACGACCACCGGCATCGCCTTTTCGAGGGCGCCCTCGCCAAAGCTCGGGGCAAAGACGGCGCCACGGTCGGTGGCATAGGACTTGAGCGCCTCGCTGTTCATGACGTGATCCTGCCAGACCTGGTCGACGGTGTCATACACCTCCTGCGGCGCACCCACCGGGATGAACACGCCAAAGTAGTCCGCGGCCACGTGGAAATCGGGCATGAAGTCGGTGATCGGCGGCACCGGGTCGATACCCTCGACCTCCAGCGCGGTATCCGAGAGCACGGCAAGAGCGCGCAGCCGTCCGGCCCGGATCATCTCGGTCTGCTCCACCGCGAGCTGGGTGGTCACCTGAACCTCGCCGCTGGCCGCAGCGATGACCGCGGGGTTGCCGCCGTCATAGGTGATCATCCGCGCGCCGGCCAGATCGCCCTCGGCGCTTTCCTTGATCGCCGCAAGCGCCATGCCGCCCGAGGAGTTCACCCCAGCGGTGCCCACCGTGACCGAGCCGTTCTGCATGGCGTCCAGCAGTTCGGGAAAGGTCTGGTAGGGCGCATCGGCGTTGACGCTGACCAGCGGCACGTTCGCGACGTGCAGGTAGATGTGATAATCCTCGATCGAGGTGTTCTCGATCAGGCCGGTCACCGCATAGGTGGCGTTGTTGGCAATGGCGTTCGCGGTCCAGGTGTAGCCGTCGCGCGGGGCGTCCAGCGCGGCCTTGGTGCCGGTCGAGCCCGACGCCCCCGGCTGGTTGACCACCACGACCTCGGTGCCCAGTGCCTCCTCCAGGATGGGCGCGACGACCCGGGTGACCTGGTCGGTCGATCCGCCCGCCGACCACGGCACGATGATGTTGATCGGACGGTCCGGTTTCCAGCTGTAGTCCTGCGCGGCAAGCGGGGCGGCAAAGGCCGCGGCCGCCGCGACAATGGCAATCCTTGAAAGGGCCGACATGGTATCTCCTCCGTTATCTACCATGTAGTAGGTTATGGAGCGGGCCTGCTTCTGTCAAACGTTTTGGTGACCCTTGGTCTTCGATTTCGTGCCAGGCAGGGAGCCTCCGGACATGGCGGATCGCCCTCGAGGCGACGCCCCTGCACACCCCTTCGCAGGAGGCGCCGAAAGACCCTGGTTTGCCCCGGATTATACCACCACGCCCGCCCGGCCCACCGGCGGACACCGTCCCCGGGCCAAGGCCTGGCAGGTCTCGTCTCCCGAAGTCAGCGCAGCCTCCTCACGCGCAGGTTTCGGGCACAGAGCCCCGCCCTGACCGCGCCAAACGCCAGGCCCACCCCGACGCCGAACACGTCACATCCCGTCTTTCCTGGCTTGAATGGTCGGGGCGGAGAGATTCGAACTCCCGACCCTCTGTTCCCAAAACAGATGCGCTACCAGGCTGCGCTACGCCCCGACGAGGCGCGGTGTAGCGCGGTGCGCGCCCGAAGGAAAGAGCCTCTAGTCACTCGGCCCCGCAGGGCCAGGCCGCCGTCTCGCCAAAGGCCGGGTGCCGCATCTGCGCGCCGGGCGCGATCCCGAAGGCCTCGGCCAGCCCGCCGTTGATCTCCAGCACGGCCAGAACGCCCTCGCCGCCCGGGATCGGGGTCTCGTCGAGCGGGACCGCGTTGGAATGCACCCGCGTCACCACCCCGGCCTCGTCCAGAAAGATCATGTCGAGCGGGATCAGCGTGTTGCGCATCCAGAAGCTCACCCGCCCGGCGCGCGGATAGACAAAGAGCATCCCCGCCGAACGGGCCATCTTCTCGCGGTTCATCAACCCCAGCCCGCGCTCGGCGGTGTCATCCGCGACCTCGACCGAGAACCGCGCCTGCCCGCCCTGCCAGCGCAGGTGCACCTCGTTCAGCTCGCAGCCGGCCAGGTCCGGAATCGCCGCCTGCCCCGCCTTGTCGGGCATCGCGGTCAACGGTGCCGCCGCACCGCCGCCACCGGCATCGAGCGTGGCGCCCGATTGCGCCGAAAGCGCCACCGGGGCCAGGGCCATCACCAAGGCCATCACCAAGGCCAGAAAGGGTCCGGGCATGACGCGCCGCCACTCAGGCTGCGCGCGCCATGCCCTCAATCCTTCTTTTCCTTGAGCGCCGATTCCCATGAAAGCACCTGCGTCGCCATCCTGCCGCGCCGTCCTTCGACGACCTTCAGGCAGATTGCCTCGCCCGGTTGCAGGTCTGCAAGGCCGGAGCGGCGAAGCACTTCAATGTGAACGAAAATGTCCTCCGGGTTGCGGAAGACATTGGCAAAGCCGAAGCCCTTGCCCTTGTCGAACCACTTCACCCGCGCGGGCTCCATCGGCAGAGCGGCCAGCTCCGCCGGATCGAGCGCCGCGACATCGTCGAGCAGCGGCACATCACCCGGCTCCGGCGGGTCGATCGCAAAGACCTCGACCGCCTGCTGCCCCCTGGTGGTGTCCTGTATGCTGATCTCGATCCCGGCGCCGTCCGCAACGGAGCTCTGGCCGAAATTCCGCAGCACATTTGCATGCAGCAGGATATCCGGGCCGCCCTCGTCGGCAATGACAAAGCCGAAGCCCTTGGCGGGATCAAACCATTTGACTCGTCCCCGCACCCTTTTCTGCGTGTTGTCTTCTTCCATACCGGTTCAATATCGTCCTCGTGGCGCATGCCGGGCCGATGGCCCGAAAGGCGCACTGCCCCAGTAACATGGGCATTCCCCTACCGCTTAACGGCGCCTGCCAATCCGCGAGTGTTACGGATAGAGGCGCCGGACCTGCCATTCACGATCCGTCACGGCGGAACGGGTCCACCGAAACCGGTCGTGAAGACGAAACGCGCCGTCCGCCCAGAATTCGATCTCGAGTGGCAAGATTCGAATTCCGCCCCAGAACGGAGGGCGCTCGGGAGCCGTCCCGTGCTGTGCTGTCACCTTGGCGACTTCGGCAACGAGCGTCGCACGCGATGACAGGGGCTGACTTTGCCGCGAGGCCCAGGCGCCCAACCTGGATTTCAGGGAGCGGGAGGCAAAATACGCATCAGCCTTCTGGCCGTCTTCCCGCTCGGTAACTCCCCTGACGCGAATCTGCCGCCTCAGGGACTTGGCGTGCCAGACAAAGGCCGCCTTTCCGCTTACGTCAACTTCCCGTGCCTTAGCGCTACCCCAGTTGGTGTAGAAGAGAAAGCCATGATCTTCGATTTCTTTCAGCAAGACCATGCGGGCATTGGGTAATCCGGCCTCGTCCACGGTCGCCAGCGCAATCGCGTTCGGGTCGTTGATCTCCGATCCCTCCGCCTCCGCGAGCCAGCTGCGCGCAAGGGCAAAGGGGTCGTCCCCTTCAAAGATTCCACTGCGTTCCGACATGGCCTGCCATCCCTGCTCCGGGGCGACTTACGCACCGGTCTACCCTTCAGCAACCTGTCCCTTTGGGCAGGCGCGCCGCTTCAGCGCACGCATCCGGGCCGCCGTTGCAAGTTTCGCGCACAGTCTTGCCCTGTTGCGCCAGCGCTTGCAACCTCGGCCCGGCTTGCCCTAAAGGGAGCAGGGCTGAAAGCGACGGAGGGCTCCGATGACGTCACAATTGATGGCAGGAAAGCGCGGGCTCATCATGGGCCTCGCCAATGACAAGTCCATCGCCTGGGGCGTGGCCAAGGCCTGCGCCGACGCTGGCGCCGAGTTGGCCCTGACCTACCAGGGCGAGGCCTTCAAGAAGCGTGTCACCCCGCTGGCCGAGCAGCTCGGCTGCACCCTCATGGCCGATTGCGACGTGACCGACATGGACAGCGTCGATGCCTGCTTCGCCCAGATCGAGAAGGAATGGGGCGGGCTCGACTTCTATGTCCACGCCATCGGCTTCTCCGACAAGAACGAGCTGCGCGGCCGCTACGTGGATACCTCCCGCGAGAACTTCCGCATGAGCATGGACATCTCCGTCTATTCCTTCACCGCCTGCACCGCGCGGGCCGAAAAGCTCATGAAATCCGGCGGTTCCTGCCTGACCCTCACCTATTATGGCGCCGAGAAGGTCATGCCCCATTACAACGTCATGGGCGTTGCCAAGGCCGCGCTGGAGGCCTCGGTGCGCTACCTCGCCGAAGACCTCGGCAAGGACGGCATCCGCGTCAACGGCATCTCCGCGGGCCCGATCAAGACCCTCGCCGCTTCCGGCATCGGCGACTTCCGCTACATCCTCAAGTGGAACGAGCTGAACTCGCCGCTGCGCCGCAACGTGACCATCGAGGACGTGGGCAAATCCGCGCTCTACCTGCTGTCCGATCTCGGCTCCGGCGTGACCGGCGAGATCCACCACGTCGACGCCGGCTACCACGCCGTCGGCATGAAGGCGGTGGACGCACCCGATATCGACGTGGTCACCAAGCGCAAGGGCGAGTGATCCGGCACCATGCCCGAGTATTGGCCGGTTTTCGACCCCGATGACCCTGCGGTGATGGGGGACGACTACCTCGATCTCGCCCTGTTCGACGCCCCGCCCTTCCCCGACATCTTCATCGACGCGGGCCTTGCCCCGCTCGAGGCCTACATCGGCCTGTCCCAGGCGGAGTTCGACGAGATGAACGAGGCCATCCCCGAGCACATGCGCCGCCCCTACGTGCCTGAGCGCGACGGCCCCTGGTTTCCGCCCGAGGCCATGCTGGAGCTCTGCGCCGCCCTCCGTGCCGCCCTGCGCGACCAGCCCGAGCTTTTCACGGCATGGCCCAACATGGCCGAGCACACCACCGAGCTGCTCGAAGACACCGAGCGCGTGTTCAACCGCGCCGTGGCGCAGCAGGTCGCCTTCCGCATCTCGGTTTCCCCCTGACCGACTGCCATCGCGCCGTCGCTCGCCCCCCTGCCGGCACCGCCGTCTTCGCCTCATTTCGCACCGCAAAAGGCCCGGCCCCTCTCGACGTCAGTGCCGCTGCGAGGCTAAGAGAGGCAAAACGCTGCACGAGGGAACAACCGATGTCCGACCGCCTGCCCCACGAAAAAGGCTTCCACGTGTCCTGGGACCAGATCCACCGCGACAGCCGGGCACTCGCCTGGCGGCTCGACGGCAAGGGCCCCGATGCCGGCGCCTGGAAGGCCGTCGTGGCCATCACCCGCGGCGGCATGGCGCCCGCGATGATCGTGGCCCGCGAGCTCGACATCCGCACCGTCGATACCATCTCGGTCAAGAGCTACGACCACCAGGACCGCACCGAGGCCAAGGTGCTCAAGGCCCCCGACGCGGCGATGATGGGCGATGGCGAGGGCATCCTCGTGGTCGACGACCTGGTGGACACCGGCAAGACCCTCGAGCTGGTGCGCCGGCTCTACCCCCGCGCCCACTTCGCCACCGTTTACGCCAAGCCCCAGGGCGAGCCGATGGTCGATACCTTCATCACCGGCGTCAGCCAGGACACCTGGATCTTCTTCCCCTGGGACATGGCCCTGCAATATGTCCAGCCCTTCCGGGGCAAGGACTGACGTGGCGCTCGCCCCCACCGCCCGCACCTTCCGCTCGCCCGTCGTCGAGGCCAAGGGCTGGCTTGCGGGCCTCAGCTTCACGCCCGACCGCCCGCTGATCGACGCAGGCCAGGCCGCGCCCTCCGACCCGCCCCCCGAAGCACTGCGCCGGGTGATCGCCGAGGCCGCGCTTCGCGACGACAGCGCCCACCAATACGGCGCCGTGCTGGGCCTGGGGCCGCTGCGCGAGGAACTCGCCGCCAACATCTCCGCCACCTACGGCGGCAGGGTGTCGGCGGCGCAGCTTGCCATCACCTCCGGCGCCAATCACGCCTTCTGCGCCACGCTGGCCTCGCTGGCCGGGCCGGGGGATGAAGTCATCCTGCCAACCCCATGGTATTTCAACCATAAAATGTGGCTCGACATGGCCCAGATCGGCACCGTGCCGCTGCCCTGCGGCACCGATCTCCTGCCCGATCCCGAGCAGGCGGCGGCGCTCATCACCGAGCGCACCCGCGCCATCGTGCTGGTCACGCCCAACAATCCCACCGGCGCCGAGTATCCGCCCGAGACCCTCGCCGCCTTCCGCGACCTCGCCCGCGCCCGCGGCCTCGCGCTCATCGTCGACGAGACCTACCGCGATTTCACCGCCACCCCCGGCGCGCCCCACGGGCTCTTCGAGGATCCGGACTGGGATGACACGCTCATCCACATCTACTCCTTCTCCAAGAGCTTCCGCCTGATGGGCCACCGGGTGGGCGCGGTGGCCACATCTCCCGCTCGACTGGCCGAAATCGAGAAGTTCATCGACACCGTCACCATCTGCCCCACCCCGCTGGGCCAGATGGCCGCGCTCTGGGGGCTCCGGAACCTCGCCCAATGGGTCGCCTCCCAGCGCGACGAGGTGATGACCCGGCAGGCCGCCATGCGCGCCGCCGCCCCTGCGCTGGCCGGGGAAGGCTGGCGCCTCGCCGGGTTGGGCGGCTTCTTTGCCTGGATCGAGCATCCCTTCGCCACCGACGCCACCACCGTCGCCCAGGCGCTCGCCCGCGAGGCCGCCGTCCTGGCCCTGCCCGGCACCTTCTTCTCGCCCGAGGGCGACGCCACCGGCCGCGCCGCGCTGCGCGTGGCCTTCGCCAACCTCGACGCCCCGCGCATCGCCCAGCTGGCTGCCCGGCTCTGCGATTTCAAAGGGGTTTGATCGCCCCCGCTCTTGCCCCTCCGGCACGGCCCGGATAACAAACGCCAACTGCGAACCAAGCATACGGGCGGAGCAATGGCACAGAGCGCGGGCAAGAAGGCGGGCAACATCGTGATCTGGGTGCTGATGGGCCTCCTGATCCTCGGTCTGGGCGGCTTCGGCGTCACAAATTTTGGTAGCTCGATCAACGCCATCGGCAAGGTCGGCGAAGAGCCGATCCCGGTGAACGAGTATTACCGCGAGCTGGTGTCCGAGATTTCCGCCGAGGAGCGCGAGCAGGGTCGCCAGATCTCGATCGCCGATGCCGAGCAGCTGGGCGTGCTGTCGCGCGTCCGCACCCGCCTGACCAACCGCGCCGCGCTCGACAACGAGGCCGCCCGCATCGGCCTCTCCGTGGGCGACGAGCGGGTCCGCGAGCAGGTGCTGGCCGCGCCTGCCTTCCAGGGCATCGACGGCAAGTTCGACCGCGCCGCCTACCAGGGCGTGCTGCGCAACCGCGGCATGTCGGTCGAGGAATTCGAGAACGGCGTCCGCAAGGACACCGCCCGCACCATCCTGCAAGGCGCCGTCGTCGGCGGCGTGCCCGCGCCCACCACCCAGATCGACGCGCTCCTGGGCTACTTCGGCGAGCGCCGCAGCTTCCGCTGGGCCACCTTCTCCGCCGACCAGCTGGCCGAGCCGCTGCCCGAGCCTTCCGACGCCCAGCTCACCGCCTATTACCAGGAAAACACCGCCGACTTCACCCTGCCCCAGATGAAGCGCATCACCTACGCCTGGGTGCTGCCCGAGATGCTGGTGGACACCGTTGAGATCGACGAGGACTCCGCCCGCAAGCTCTACGAGAGCAAGGCGTCGGAGTTCCGCCAGCCCGAACGGCGGCTGGTCGAACGGCTGATCTTCCCCTCCGACGAGGCCGCCGCCGAGGCCAAGGCCCAGCTCGATGACGGCTCCGCCACCTTCCAGTCGCTGGTCGAGGCCCGCGGGCTCACGCTGGAAGATGTCGACCTCGGCGAGGTGACCCGGGCCGCGCTGCCCGGCGAGGCCGGTGAGGGCGTCTTCGGCCTCTCGGAGCCCGGCGTCGCCGGCCCCTTCCCCACCGACCTCGGCCCCGCGCTCTTCCGGATGAACGGCATCCTCGCCGCCGTCGACGTGCCCTTCGAGGAGGCCCGGGCCGATCTGGTGGAGGAGCTGGCGCAGGAGCGTGCCCGCCGGGTCATCTCCGACATGGAGATCGAGATCGAGGACAGGCTCGCCGAAGGCGCCACGCTGGAGGAACTGGCCGAGGAAACCGAGCTCGAGCTTCGCCGCATCGACTGGTGGGAGGCCTCCGGCGAGGACATCGCCAACTACAACGCCTTCCGCGACGCGGCCCTCACCCTGACCGACGATGACTTCCCAACCGTGATCCGGCTCGAGGACGGCGGCATCTTCGCCATGCGCCTCGACGAAATCCTCGATCCCCGCGTGCAGGAGATCGACGCCGTGCGCCCCAAGGTTCTGGCCGGCTGGGAGGCGCAGGAAACCGAGAAGCGCCTGCGCGTGCAGGCCGCCGAGCTTCAGGCCCAGATCGAGGCCGGCGCGCCGCTGTCGTCCTCCGCCGCGCCGGTCGACGAGGCCGAGGGCCAGACCCGCGACGCCTTCATCGAGGGCACGCCGCCCGCGCTGGTCACCACCGCCTTCGAGCTCGAGGAGGGCGGCAGCGCCATCCTCGAGGGCTTCGGCAAGGTCTACCTGCTCCAGCTCACCGGCGTGCAGCCGGTCGACATGGAGAACGAGCGCATCGCGCTGCTCTCGCAACTGCTCACCCAGCAGGCCGCCCAGTCGCTCTCGGTCGATCTCTATTCGGCCTTCGCCTCGGCAGTCGCCGCGAGCGCCGGCGTCGAAATCGACAACGGCGCGCTCGCCCAGGTCCACTCCCAGATCGCCACGCAATCCCCATGACCGCGATCGAACCGAGCTTCGAGGCCTTCGCCGCCGCCTGGGAGGCGGGCCAGAACCAGGTGGTCTACACCCGGCTCGCCGCCGACCTCGACACGCCCGTCTCGCTGATGCTCAAGCTCGCCGGCGCCCGCGAAGACAGCTTCATGCTGGAATCGGTGACCGGCGGCGAGGTGCGCGGCCGCTACTCCATCGTCGGCCTCAAGCCCGACCTGATCTGGCAGTGCCACGGCGCAGCCGCGCGGATCAACCGCAACGCCCGCTTCGACCCCGACAGCTGGGAGCCCGAGACCGCGGCCCCGCTCGACAGTCTCCGTGCCCTGCTGGCCGAGAGCCGCATCTCCCTGCCCCAGGGTCTGCCCTCTGCCGCCGCGGGCCTCTTCGGCTACCTGGGCTACGACATGATCCGCCTGGTGGAGCATCTGCCCAACGTGCCGCCTGATCCGCTCGGCCTGCCCGATGCGGTGATGATGCGCCCCACCGTCGTGGCGGTGCTCGACGGCGTGAAGGGCGAGGTCACCCTCGTCTCACCCGCCTTCACCGCCTCCGGCCTCTCGGCCCGGGCCGCCTATGCCCAGGCCGCCGAGCGGGTGATGGATGCCCTGCGCGACCTCGACCGTGGCCTCTCCGGCGAAAGCCGGGAGCTCGAGGCCGCCCATGTCACGCCCGAGCCGGTGTCGAACTTCACCCATGAGGGCTACAAGGCCGCCGTGGAGAAGGCCAAGGAGTACATCCGCGCGGGCGACATCTTCCAGGTCGTGCCCTCGCAGCGGTGGTCGCAGAAATTCGCCCTGCCGCCCTTCGCGCTCTACCGCTCGCTGCGGCGCACCAACCCCTCGCCCTTCATGTTCTTCTTCAACTTCGGCGGCTTCCAGGTCATCGGCGCTTCGCCCGAGATCCTCGTGCGCCTGCGCGAAGGCGAGGTCACCATCCGCCCGATCGCAGGCACCCGCAAGCGCGGCGCCAACGAGGATGAGGACCGCGCTCTCGAGGCCGACCTGCTCTCCGACGAGAAAGAACTGGCCGAACACCTCATGCTACTCGACCTCGGCCGCAACGACGTCGGCCGGGTTGCGAAAATCGGCACCGTCCGCCCGACCGAGGAGTTCATCGTCGAGCGGTACAGCCATGTCATGCACATCGTCTCCAACGTCGTCGGCCAGCTGAACGACGGCGAAGATGCCCTCTCCGCCCTGCTCGCGGGCCTGCCTGCCGGCACCGTCTCCGGCGCGCCCAAGGTCCGCGCCATGGAGATCATCGACGAGCTGGAGCCCGAAAAGCGCGGCGTCTACGGAGGCGGCGTGGGCTATTTCTCCGCCGATGGCGACATGGATATGTGCATCGCCCTGCGCACCGCCGTGCTGAAGGACGAGACGCTCTATATCCAGGCCGGCGGCGGCGTTGTCTACGACAGCGACCCCGAGGCCGAGTTCATGGAAACCGTGAACAAGTCCAAGGCCATCAAGGCCGCCGCCGACGACGCCGCCCGCTTCACCCGTCGCGGCAACGGCTGATCCGCCTCTGCCGCGGTCGGGCGGCGGCATGTTAGCGCTCACATTCCTTGCCGCGCGCCCCTTGCGCCACGCCCCCACGCTGCTATGACGTAGGGCAAACGCCACGCGCCAAGGGAGGCCGCCCCCATGTCCACCATCATCGACATCCACGCCCGCGAGATTCTCGACAGCCGCGGCAACCCCACCGTCGAGGTGGACGTGACCCTGGAAGACGGCACGCTGGGCCGCGCCGCGGTGCCCTCGGGGGCCTCCACCGGCGCGCATGAGGCGGTCGAAAAGCGCGATGGCGACAAGTCCCGCTACAAGGGCAAGGGCGTGCGCGAGGCCGTGGCCGCCGTGAACGGCGAGATCGCCGAGGCGCTGGTGGGCTTCGAGGCCACCGAGCAGGTCGCGCTCGACGGTGCGATGATCGAGCTCGACGGCACCCCCAACAAGGGCCGCCTCGGGGCCAACGCCATCCTCGGCGTCTCGCTCGCCGTGGCCAAGGCCGCCGCCGAGTTCACCGGCCAGCCGCTCTACCGCTACGTCGGCGGCACCTCGGCCCGCACCCTGCCGGTGCCGATGATGAACATCATCAACGGCGGCGAGCACGCCGACAACCCGATCGACATCCAGGAATTCATGATCATGCCGATCTCGGCGCCCACCATCGCCGACGCGGTGCGCATGGGCTCCGAGGTCTTTCACACGCTGAAGGGCGAGCTGTCGGCCGCCGGCATGTCCACCGGGCTGGGCGACGAGGGCGGCTTCGCCCCCGAGATCGCCTCCACCCGCGCCGCGCTCGACTTCATCCTGAAGTCGGTCGAGAAGGCCGGCTACAAGCCGGGCGAAGATATCTGCCTCGCCCTCGATTGCGCCGCCACCGAGTACTTCAAGAACGGCAAGTACGAGTTTGCCGGCGAAGGAAAATCCCTGAGCAGCGAAGAGAACGCCGACTACCTCGCCGCGCTCGTCGCCGACTACCCGATCATCTCCATCGAGGACGGCATGTCCGAGGATGACTGGGACGGCTGGAAGATCCTGACCGACAAGATCGGCGCCCAGGTGCAGCTCGTGGGGGATGACCTCTTCGTCACCAACCCGAAGCGTCTGGCCGATGGCATCTCGCGCGGCGTCGCCAACTCCATGCTGGTGAAGGTCAACCAGATCGGCACCCTCACCGAGACCCTGCAGGCCGTCGATATGGCCCACCGCGCGCGCTACACCAACGTCATGTCGCACCGCTCCGGCGAGACCGAAGACGCCACCATCGCCGACCTCGCCGTGGCCACCAACTGCGGCCAGATCAAGACCGGCAGCCTCGCCCGGTCCGACCGGCTGGCCAAGTACAACCAGCTCATCCGCATCGAGGAAGAGCTGGCCGAAACCGCCATCTACGCCGGCCGCTCGATCCTGAAGGGCTGAGCCCGCCGCGCCCGGTCGCACCACGGGCCCCACAAAAGGCAAACCCCGGCCAAGGCCGGGGTTTCGTCGTTTTCAGGGTTGCGTCAGGCGGCGCCTGGGCGGTGGCTGACCAGGCCCTTACCCCAGCGCGTAACCCGCGCCACGCACCGTGCGCAGCGGATCCTCGCCGCCATGGGCCCCGAGCGCCTTGCGCAGCCGCCCGATATGCACGTCCACCGTGCGGGTATCCACGTAGATGTCGCGGCCCCAGACACGGTCGAGCAACTGCTCGCGGCTCCACACCCGGCCCGGCTTCTCCATGAAGGTGGAGAGCAGCCTGAACTCCTTGGGCCCCAGCTTCAGCTCGCGCCCGTTGCGCTCCACCTTGTGGGTCTCGGCGTCGAGCATGATATCCTCGTAGACCAGCCGCTCGCCCATCGTGGCGGGCCGCGTGCGGCGCAGCTGGGCGCGGATCCGGGCCATCAGTTCGATCACCGAATAGGGCTTCACCACGTAGTCGTCGGCGCCGGTCTCGAGGCCCCGCACCCGGTCCACCTCCTCGGCCCGCGCCGAGAGCATGATGATCGGAATGCCGCGCGTCTCGGTCTTCAGCTTCAGCCGGCGGCACACCTCGATGCCCGAGAGGTTGGGCAGCATCCAGTCGAGAACGATCAGGTCGGGGCGCTCCTCCTCGACCAGCAGCAGGGCGTCTTCGCCATTGTCGGCGCTGACCAGGTCAAAGCCCTCGGCCTCCAGGTTGTAGCTCAGGACCTCCCGCTGCGCGGGCTCGTCTTCTACAACCAACACAAGGGGTTGTGCGGTGCGGCTCATCTCAGTTGCCCACCTCGTAAGCCGGCGCCGTCTCCTTCGGCCGCGCATCGTCGGGCAGCTCGCCAGTGACAAGATAGATCACCTGCTCGGCGATCGAGGTCACATGGTCGCCCATGCGCTCGGTGTTCTTGGCGATGAAATGCAGATGCATGCAGGCGGTGATGTTGCGCGGGTCTTCCATCATGTAGGTCAGGAACTCGCGGAACAGCGCGTTGTACATCTGGTCCACTTCCTGGTCGCGGTCGCGGACGTCCGTGGCCAGCTCGGCGTCGCGCTGGATGTAGGCGTCGAGCGCATCCTTCAGCATCCCCTCCACCGTCCGGCACATCCTCCGGATCGAGGTGGTGGCGCCTTCGATCGGGTCGAGCTGCACCAGCACGCCGGTGCGCTTGGCCATGTTCTTGGCATAGTCGCCGACCCGCTCGAGGTTGCCCGAGATCTTCATCACCGTGAGCGCGGTGCGCAGGTCGGTGGACACCGGGGCGCGCAGGGCGATGAGGCGCGCGACCTCCTCGTTCACCTGCTCTTCCAGCGCGTCGATCGCCTCGTCGTTCTTGCGCACGCGCTCGGCGGTTTCCTCGTCGCGGGCGTCGAGCGAGGAGGCGGCTTCGGTGATCGCCGTCTCCACCATGCCGCCCATCTTCATGATCATCGCCTGAATCGCCTCCAGGTCCCGGTCGAAGGCCGAGGCGATGTGCTGTTCGTTCGGGGGAGTCAAGGACATGGGATCAGCCAATCTTGCCGGAGATGTAGGATTCGGTGCGCGGGTCTTGGGGCTTGGTGAAGATCTGCCCGGTCTCGCCGAACTCCACCAGGTTGCCGAGGTGGAAGAAGGCGGTCTTCTGGCTCACCCGGGCCGCCTGCTGCATCGAATGGGTCACGATCACCACCGAGTATTGCTCGCGCAGCTCGTCGATCAGCTCCTCCACCTGGGAGGTGGCAATCGGGTCGAGCGCCGAGCAGGGCTCGTCCATCAGCAGAACCTCGGGCTCGGTGGCGATGGCGCGGGCGATGCACAGCCGCTGCTGCTGGCCGCCCGACAGGCCGGTGCCGGGCTTGTCGAGCCGGTCCTTCACCTCGTTCCAGATCGCGCCGCGCCGCAGGCTCTTTTCCACGATCACGTCGAGATCGGCCTTGGTCCTGGCCAGCCCGTGAATCCGCGGCCCGTAGGCGATGTTGTCGTAAATCGACTTCGGAAAGGGGTTCGGCTTCTGAAAGACCATGCCCACCTTGGCGCGCAGCTGCACCGGGTCCACCGATCTGTCGTAGATGTTCTCGCCATCGAGCAGGATCTCGCCCTCGACGCGGCAGATGTCGATGGTGTCGTTCATCCGGTTCAGGCAGCGCAGAAAGGTCGACTTGCCACAGCCCGACGGGCCGATGAAGGCCGTCACCGTGTTGCCCTCGATCTCCACGTTCACATCCTTGATGGCGTGCGTGTCGCCGTAATAGACCTGACAGCCCTTGGCCGAGATCTTGATGTTGTCAGTGTCCACTATTCTCTCCAGCGGTCGCATGTCGTTCATTGGATGTCCTTCCCCTTACCAGCGCCGTTCAAACTTCTGCCGAAGGAAGATCGCGATGGCATTCATGATAATCAGGAAACCGAGCAGCACCAAGATCGCCGCCGACGTGCGCGAGACGAAGCCCCGCTCGGGGCTGTCGGCCCAGATGAAGATCTGGGTCGGCAAAGCCGTCGCACTCTCGAACGGGCTCGCCGCCGCAGATGTGATGAAGGCGTTCATCCCGATCAGCAGCAGCGGCGCGGTCTCGCCAAGCGCCTGGGCAAGCCCGATGATCGTGCCGGTCAGGATGCCGGGCATCGCCAGCGGCAGCACGTGCTGAAACACCATCTGCTGCTTTGAAGCGCCCAGCCCCAGGGCCGCCTCGCGGATCGACGGCGGAACCGCCTTGAGCGCGGCGCGGGTGGCGATGATGATCGTCGGCATGGTCATCAGCGCCAGCGTCAGCCCCCCCACGAAGGGCGCCGACCGCGGCAGGCCGAACCAGCCGATGAACACCGCCAGCGCCAGCAGGCCGAAGACCACGGATGGCACCGCCGCAAGGTTGTTGATGTTGACCTCGATGAAGTCGCTCAGCTTGTTCTTCGGCGCGAACTCCTCGAGATAGATCGCCGACCCGATCCCCAGCGGGAACGAGATGAGAAAGCAGATCAGCAGCGCCCAGAACGACCCGACGAGCGCGCCTTTCAGGCCCGCAAGCTCCGGAAACCGCGAGTCGGCATTGGCGAAGAGACCGAAGTTGAAGGGCTTGCTGATGGCACCCTGCTCGGTGAGCGCGTCGAACCACGCGATCTCGTTGTCCTTGACCCGCCGGTTCACCTCGGGCGTGGCGCGCTCGATAAGCCCCTTGTAGAGCTGGTCATAGGGGTCGGAGACCGGCACCTTCATGGTGAGGGTCTGGCCGATCAGCTCGGGGTTGGCCACAACCCGGTCCCGCAGCTCGAACTGGGCCCCGTTCGACAGGATCCCCTCGACCGCCTTGGCGGTGGCGCGGTCATCCATGTCCACGCCCGGCAGCATTCTTGCGAGCGAGGCGGCAAGCGCATCGTCGAAGCCGCCACGCGGCAGCCGCTCCGCCGGAATCTCCTCGGGGTCGACGAAGACCTCCAGCGTCAGATGGGTCTGGGTGAAGGCTTGCCAGCCGGTGCTGACGAGAGAGGCGACCAGGATGAAGAGCATCAGGAAGGCGATCGAGATCGCGCTGATGCCGATCCACTTCAGGCGCGCCTGCTTTCGGCGCCGCCGGCCAAGCGTGGAGGCGACGATGTCGGACGCCCGGCGGGGGTCGGTTCCGTTGGCGGTGGAGATATCGGTCATTGGATCGGCCTCAATCGTAGGCTTCGCGGTACTTGCGCACGATGCGCAGCGCGAGAATGTTGATCATCAGCGTGACGAGGAAGAGCATCATCCCCAGCGCGAAGGCCGCGAGGGTCTTGGGGTTGTCAAAGGATGTGTCGCCGATGAGGAGGGTGACGATCTGCACGGTCACGGTCGTGACGCTGTCGAGCGGGTTGATCGTCATCTTGGCGATGAGGCCGGCGGCCATCACGACGATCATGGTTTCCCCGATCGCCCGGCTCACCGCCAGCAGCACGCCGCCGACGATGCCGGGCAAGGCCGCCGGAAACAGCACGGTCGTCATCATCTCTCCGCGCGTGGCGCCCAGGCCCAGCGCGCCGTCGCGCAACGAGTGCGGCACGGCGGAGAGCGCGTCGTCGGCAAAGGACGATATGAACGGGATCAGCATGATGCCCATCACGCCCCCGGCGGCCAGCGCCGTGTTCGGAGCGACATCGACGCCGATGCTCTGACCGAAGGACCGGATCGCCGGGGCCACGACCAGGATCGCGAAGAAGCCGTAAACAACCGTCGGAACCCCGGCCAGGATCTCGAGCACCGGCTTGATCATCGTGCGCAAGCGGCGCGGGGCGAACTCGTTGAGGTAGATCGCCGAGAACAGGCCGATCGGCACCGCGACAACCAGCGCCACCACCGTGATCACGATGGTGCCGAGAATGACCGGAAGCCAGCCAAAGGCCCCTTCCGCCGCAATCTGATCTTCGCGCAAGGGGATCTGCGGCTCCCAGTTGGCGCCGAACAGGAACTCCGTCAGCGGCACCCGGTCGAGAAAGCGCAGCGTTTCGTAGGACAGCGACAGCACGATGCCCACCGTGGTGAAGATCGCCACCGTGGAGCAGAAGATCATCAGCCCCTTCACGATGCCCTCCACCCCCTGCCGGGCGCGGAACTCGGCAGAGACGCGGCTCCTGGCGAACAGGATGATGATCAGCGACAGCACCGCGACAGTGGCCACCATCAGCCAGTCGGCGCGGGCATGCAGCGCGTTGTAGTGGTCGGCGGCCGCGAGCTTCCAGTCCTCCGGCGTTCCGAAGACCTGGCCCTGCGAAAGCGATTTGATCTCCGCCAGCACCAGCTGCGTCCCGCCCGAGTCGAGCCCGTCGAGCGCGCCCTGGGGCAGGTTGCCCATGACCGTCCGGTCGATGAACGGCCCCTGCAGGACGAGCCAGAGCAGGATCACGGTGAGCACCGGCACCAGAACCAGCAGGGCGGAGAAAAGCCCATGGTAGGATGTCATGGAATGCAGGCGTTGGCCGCGGTCGCGCACGGTTCGTGCCGCAAGCCGGTTCAGAACATAGCCTGCAATCGTCGCCACGATCAGCAGCAGGAACGGGAGCGCGGACATTGGGAGACCTCTTGAAGAAAAGGTGCCCCGGTCCGGCGGACGGACCGGGGCGATTTCACGAGTGCCGGATCAGTTGGTGGGAGCCGCCATCGACGAGCCGTTCAGCACGGCGTCCTGAAGCTCCATGCGGCGGTCTTCGGCCAGGGCAACGAGGCCCCGCTCGGCGAGGTAGCCACCGGCTTCCAGCGCGTCGTCCGACATGTACTCTTCGATGAACTCGTTGAGGTTCGGGATCACGCCGCGGTGGGCGTTCTTCACGTAGAAGTAGAGCGGGCGCGACACCGGGTAGGACTTGTCGGCAATGGTGTCGGTCGAGGGCTCGACGCCTTCGATCTTCACGCCTTTCAGCTTGTCGAGGTTCTCGTAGAGGAACGAGTAACCGAAGATGCCCATGGCGTTGGCGTCGGCTTCGAGGCGCTGAACGATCAGGTTGTCATTCTCGCCGGCTTCCACGAAGGGCCCGTCGGTGCGCATGCGCGAGCAGTTCTCGCCGATCCAGTCGCCGTCGAAGCCACCCTCTTTCACATAGTCCAGCTCTTCGCAGCCGGCGTGCATGGCCAGCTCGACGAAGGCATCACGGGTGCCCGAGGTCGGCGGCGGGCCATAGGCCAGGATCTCGACGGCCGGCAGGTCTTCGCGGATCTCGTTCCACATCTTGTAGGGGTTGTCCTTCCACTCGCCGTCAACCGGCACCTGGGCGGCCAGGGCCAGGTAGATCTCGCCGAGCGACAGGTCCCAGTCGAAGTCGTTGGAACGCGACACGGCCAGCGACAGGCCGTCAAAGCCGATCAGGGCCTCGGTAACTTCGGTCACGCCGTTCTGCTGGCACAGCTCGTACTCGGAGGCCTTCATGGCCCGCGAGGCGCCGGTGATGTCGGGGTGCTGCTCGCCGATGCCGCCGCAGAAAATCTTCATGCCGCCGCCGGTGCCCGTGGATTCGACGATGGGCGAAGGCGCGCCGGTGTTGTTGGCGAACTGCTCGGCCACGGCCTGCGTGTAGGGGAAGACGGTCGAGGAACCGACGATCCGGATCTCGTCGCGCGCGGCGGCGGCGGTGGCCGAAACCGCCATCACGGCGAGGGTGGAAACGCTGAGCTTGGTGAAAGACATCTGGAACTCCGTTGCATGTCAGGCTCGCCCCGGCTGCTCCTGCGGGGCGTTCGCGGGCCCCTTCTCGGCGCTGGGTGTTAGGCTTTTGTGACACGTGTGTAACAGTTTCATGACATGTCGCGGGGCATGGTGAAAAAAGCCTGCCCGTCCCCGCGGCCCGCACCTTGCGAAAGCCAAGGGGTGCTCGGTGTACCGCACTGGCCGTAGCCCTTTCAGCCGCCCTGCCCCGCCCCCACCGGCAGAAAAACAGTGAACCGCGCGCCCTCGCCCGGCTTGCTTTCGATCGCGAAGCGCCCGCGGTGCCGCGCGATGATGTGCTTGGCAATCGCCAGCCCCAGCCCGGTGCCGCCCATCTCCCGCGAGCGGTGCGAATCGACCCGGTAGAATCGCTCGGTGAGCCGCGGAATGTGGATCGGGTCGATCCCGTAGCCGAAATCCCGCACCTCGCAGCGCAGCGCCGGCCCCTTGAGCGAGGCCACCCGCTCCTCGCGCGTCACCCGCACCTCGATCCGCTTGCCCGAGGCGCCGTATTTCAGCGCGTTCTCGATCAGGTTGGTAAAAACCTGGGTCAACTGGTCGGCATCCCCCGGCACAGGCGGCAGGTCCTCGGGCAGATCAAAGACCACCTCGACCCCGGCCTCCTCGGCGATCGGCCGGAGCGCGTTCAGCGCCGAGGCCAGCAGGCGCGGCACGTCCACCTCGTCGGAGGGGCGCTGGCGGGCCACGGCCTCGACCCGGGAGAGCGAGAGCAGGTCGTTGACCAGCCGGTTCATCCGGGCGGTCTCGCGCTCCATGATGGCCAGAAACCGCTCCCGTGCCGTCTCGTCGTTCCTCGCCGGGCCGCGCAGGGTCTCGATGAAGCCCATCAGCGCGGTGAGCGGGGTCTTCAGCTCGTGGCTCACGTTGGCCACGAAGTCGCGGCGGATCTGCTGGGCGGCCTCGGTCTGGCTCAGATCCTCGAACGCCAGCATCACCCGCCCCTTCAGGGGCGTGGCCCGCACACTGAAGATCTGCTCGCCCTCGCCCTCCACCCGCCGGATCCGCGCCTGACCGGCATGGCCGGGGCCAAGCGCATTCTCGATGAGCTGGGCCACGGAGGGCTGGCGCAGCTGCATCGAGTAGTGCCGCCCCTGCCCGACCCGCCCGAAAAGCTCCGCGGCGGGCGCGTTGATCGCCTCGATCCGCGCATCCGCCCCGATGGTGATGAGCGGCATCGGCACGGCGTCGATGAGGGCTTCGATGTCCGCCGGGGTCATCGCCGCCTCAAACCGCCGCCAGCCCGGCCCGGAACCGCCGCATGTTCTGCTGGTAGTGCAGCGCCGAGCGCCGCAGCCCCTCGATGGCCGCCTCGTCCAGCTGGCGCACCACCTTGCCCGGCGCGCCCATCACCAGGCTGCCGTCGGGGATCTCCTTGCCCTCGGTGATGAGCGCCCCCGCCCCGATCAGGCAGTTCCTCCCGATCACCGCGCGGTTCAGCACCGTGGCACCCATGCCGATCAGGGAGTTCTCGCCGATGGTGCAGCCGTGCAGCATGGCCTTGTGGCCCACCGTCACGCCCGCGCCGATGGTGAGCGGGCAGCCCGGATCGGTGTGGCACACCGTGTTCTCCTGCACGTTGGCCCCCGCGCCCACCCGGATCAGCTCGTTGTCGCCCCTGAGCGTGCAGCCGAACCAGACCGAGGCGCCGCTCTCCAGCACCACGTTGCCGATCAGGTTGGCATCGGGGGCGACCCAGTAGTCGCCATCCTCCGGAAACGAGGGCGCGAGGCCGTCGAGCGCATAGATCATCGGTCTTCGGTCTCCCGGAACTGCTCGTGAAGGGCGCGGACATGGCCCGCAAGGTCGGGCTGCTGGGCGCGGCGCAGCCGCTCGGCCATGACGATGGTGCGCAGCCGCGCCTCTGTCTCGTCGAGGTCGTCGTTGACGAGCACGTAGTCGTAGCTGTCCCAATGGCTGATCTCGTCCCAGCTCTTCTGCATCCGCTTGGCGATCACGCCGGGCTCGTCCTGGCCGCGTTCGATCAACCGGCGCCGCAGCTCGTCGATCGAGGGCGGCAGGATGAAGATCGAGAGCGTGTGCTTGCCCAGCTCGGAGTTGCGGATCTGCTGCGCGCCCTGCCAGTCCACGTCGAAGAGCACGTCACGCCCCGCGTCGATCGCCGCCCGCACCGGGGCCGCGGGCGAGCCGTAATGGTTGCCGAAGACATGGGCGTGCTCCAGCATCTGCTCGTCGGCAACCTGCTGGCGGAACTGCTGCTCGCTCAGGAAATGGTAGTGAACCCCATCCTGCTCGCCCGGCCGCGGCGGGCGCGTGGTGGCGCTGACCGAAAAGCTCAGCGTCTCGTCCCAGCCGATCAGCCGCCGCGCGAGGGTGGATTTTCCGGCGCCCGATGGCGACGACAGGATGATGAGCAATCCGCGTCTGGCCAAGGCTCTCCCCTCACTCGATGTTCTGAACCTGCTCCCGCATCTGGTCGATGGCGGCCTTGAGGTCAAGCCCGATCCGGGTCAGCTCCACCGCCTGCGCCTTGGAGCAGAGCGTGTTGGCCTCGCGGTTGAATTCCTGGCAAAGGAAGTCGAGCTTGCGCCCCACCGCCTCCTCCTCGCCGAGCAATGCCCGCATCGCGGCCACATGGGCCTCCAGCCGGTCGAGCTCCTCGGTCACGTCGGACTTGAGCGCCAGGAGCGCCACCTCCTGCGCCACCCGGGCCTCGTCGAGCCCCTTGGCGTTTTCCAGCACCCGCGCCAGGTTCTCCCGCAGGCTCTCCGCCATCTCCGACTTGCGCTCCTCGGCCACCGGGCGGGCGGCGCGCACCAGCTTCTCCACCTTGTCGAGATGGGCCAGCATCACCGCATGCAGCGCCGCGCCCTCGGTCGCCCGCATCTGCACGAACTCCGCCAGCAGGGGCCGGAAGTCGGCCAGCAGCTTGCTGCGCAGCGCCACCACCTCGCCCTCGCTCATGCTCTGCGGATCGTCGGCAATGCCCTTCATCGAGAGGATCTCGGCGGTGGTCGGCGCCTTCAGCTCCACACCCGCGCGCTCCGCCTCCCGCGTGATCTGGCTCAGCGCCGCCAGCACCTGCGCCAGCTGGGTGCCGTCCAGCCGCATCGAGCCGTCGCCCCGGCTGCGCTGGATCCGCAGGTTGAGAGATATGCTGCCCCGCGTGACGGCGCGGCTCAGCTCGGTGCGCAGCCCCTGCTCCAGCCCGCCGATCCACTCCGGCAACCGCAGGCGCAGGTCCAGCCCCTTGCTGTTCACACCGCGAAGCTCCCAGCTCCAGCTGAAGTCGCTGCCCTGCTGGGAGCGGGCGGCAAACCCTGTCATGGAGTTAACCATTTAAGAATTATCCCCCGGAAATGCGTCCGGCATTGTGGTATTAACGTTTAGGTAATCTTTCCTGTCCATGGGTTAACAGACCGTGCGCCCCTGGACAATAAAGCCGGTACGAATTTGCGCGAGGGCGATGGCGTGGAACATCAAGATGATAACGGCCGCGAGGTGGTTTCGCTCATGAAGTATCACAACGACATCCGATTCCCCGCGGTCCATGCGCTCCGGCGCTACTGGGAAGAGCTGCGCGGGCCGCGCCAGGTGCCCTCACGCGCCGAGGTCGATCCGCGGGCGATCGAGGAAACTCTGGAATACGCCTTCATCCTCGAACGCATCGCCCCCGGCGTCGGGCGCTTCCGTCTTGCGGGGATGCACCTCAACGACCTGATGGGGATGGAGGTGCGCGGCATGCCCTGCACCTCGATGTTCATGCCCGAGCACCGCGCCACCCTGAGCCGGGTGCTCGAGGATGTCTTCGCCGGGCCTTCCACGGCGATCGTCACCCTGGCCGGCGAGCGTGGCGTGGGCCGCCCGCCGATGGACGGCCAGATGCTCCTGCTGCCGCTGGCCTCCGATTTCGGCGACGTGACCCGCGCCCTCGGCTGCCTCTGCACCATCGGCCCCGTGGGCCGCACGCCGCGCCGCTTCGTCATCAAGGACGAGGTGGCGCGCCCGGTTCGCATCGAGGCCGCCCCGGAAACCCTGGGCGCGCCGGTGACACGCGAGGAGCGCGCCCGCCTGCGCAGGGCCGCCCAGGAGGCCGAGGCCGCGCGCCTGCGCGAGACCCACGGCTTCGCCGAACCCGCCCCCAGCTTCATCCCCGCCCCCCCGCGGCCGCCCCGGGGCGAAAAACCCCGCCTCCGCCTGGTGCGCTCCGAAGGCGAGCCGGTCGGCCAGGACGATTGAGCCGCAGGGCGCCGCAGCTGCGCGCCGCGCAGCCATTTCCGCCGACGGAACAGGCCGCACCGCCCCCCTGAAACGCAGAACGCCCCGGTGATCCACCGGGGCGCCCGCATGTCTGGAGAGGCCGGGCCTCAGCCCGCGGCGGCCGCCGCAGCTTCCTCGCGCCGGGCCGAGAGCTCCTCGGCCACCAGGAACGCCAGCTCCAGCGACTGGCTCGCGTTGAGCCGCGGGTCGCAGGCCGTGTGGTAGCGCGAGCCGAGGTCCTCGTCGGTCACCGCGCGCACGCCGCCGGTGCATTCGGTCACGTCCTGGCCGGTCATTTCGAAATGCACGCCGCCGGGGATCGAGCCCGCGGCCCGATGGGCGGCGAAGAACTCGCGCACCTCCGAAAGCACCCGCTCGAAGGGCCGGGTCTTGTAGCCCGAGTCCGACTTGATCGTGTTGCCATGCATCGCGTCGCAGACCCAGACCACGTTGGCGCCCTCGCTCTTCACCACCTCGATCAGCCGCGGCAGGTGCTCTTCCACCTTGCCGGCGCCGAAGCGGGTGATGAGCGTGAGGCGCCCGGCCTCGTTGCGGGGGTTCAGCGTGGCCATCAGGCGCTTGAGGTCCTCGTCCGTCGTGGTCGGACCGGCCTTCAGCCCGATCGGGTTGAGAATGCCCTTGCAGAACTCCACATGCGCGCCGTCCGGCTGGCGGGTCCGGTCGCCGATCCAGACCATGTGGCCCGAGCCCGCCACCACCTGCCCGGTGGTGGAGTCGACGCGGGTGAGCGCCTCCTCGTATTCCAGCAGTAGCGCCTCGTGACTGGTGTAGAAATCGACCGACTGCATCGCATGCACACTGTCGCCGTCGATCCCGGCTGCGGTCATGAAATCCAGCGCGTCCTGGATCCGGTTGCTGAGGTCTCTGTAGCGTGCCGCGCGGTCCTCATCCGCGAAGCCCGTCGTCCAGCTGTGGACGCGGTGAATATCGGCAAAACCGCCCGTCGAGAAGGCCCGCAGCAGGTTCAGCGTGGCGGCGGCCTGGGTGTAGGCCTGCAGCATCTTCGCCGGGTCCGGGATCCGGGCCTCGGGGGTGAAATCCAGCTCGTTGATGATGTCGCCCCGGTAGCTCGGCAGCTCCACGCCGTCCTTGCTCTCGGTCGGGGCCGAGCGCGGCTTGGCGAACTGCCCGGCCATCCGGCCCACCTTCACCACCGGCACCTTGGCGCCGAAGGTCAGCACGATCGCCATCTGCAACATCACCTTGAAGGTGTCGCGGATGTTGTCGGCGCTGAACTCCGAAAAACTCTCGGCGCAATCCCCGCCCTGCAGCAGAAAGGCCTCCCCGCGCGAGGCCTTGCCCAGCTCCGCCTTCAGGCGGCGGGCCTCGCCGGCAAACACCAGCGGCGGATACTTGGCAAGTTGCGCCTCAACAGCATTCAGCGCCGCCGCATCGGGATAATCCGGCATCTGAACCCGGGGCTTGCTGCGCCAGTCGGTCTTGGTCCAGGTCTTGCTCATCGTCTCACTTCCTCTGGTATGCACCCCGCAGCCTCCCGGCCACGGATGAGGCCTGCGTTATAGGGCGCAGACCACGCCCCGGCTACCCCTGCGCGCAGGATACAGCCGTTTTTCTCGCCCTCCCGCCCTTGCGCGGGTGGACAAATCCTGATTGCCTCCCAGGCGGGGACAACATCTAGCACGGAGCCAGACAGATGCCGCGGGCCGAAGCGCAAACTCCGGTGGTCGATCCTCCGGCCAAGCCGCGCCGCTTTGTCTTTCTGCTGGTGCGCGATTTCTCGCTGCTGTCCTTCGCCGGCGCGATCGACGCGCTGCGCCTGGCCAACCGCACGGCGGGCGCCCGGCTCTACGACTGGCAATTGATCTCCGAGGGCGGCGAACCGATCAACGCCTCCTGCGGCTCGGTCTTCCAGGTCGACGGCGGGCTCGACGACCTCCCCCGCGACGAGGTGGTGCTGGTCTGCGCCGGGCTCGATGTCGAAGACAAGGCCAGCCCCAAGCTGCTCGCATGGCTGCGCAAGCAGGCCCGCCGCGGCCTCGCCGTGGGCGGGCTGTGCACTGCGGGCTACCTGCTGGCCCGCGCCGGGCTGCTCGACGGCAAGCGCGCCACCATCCACTGGGAGAACGCCGACAGCTTCTCCGAGGAGTTCGAGGACGTGCGGCTGACCAAAACCGTCTTCGTTCACGACGGCAACCGGATGACCACCGCCGGCGGCACCGCCTCGATCGACCTCGCGCTGCAGATCATCGCCGAGGACCACGGCGAGGAGCTGGCCAATACCGTGGCCGACCAGCTGATCTACTCCTCCATCCGCACCGATCAGGACACCCAGCGCCTCTCGATCCCCACCCGGATCGGCGTGCGCCACCCCAAGCTCTCCCGGGTCATCCAGATCATGGAGCAGAACCTCGAAGAGCCGATCTCGCCCGCCCTGCTGGCCGACGAGGTGGTGCTCTCCACCCGCCAGCTCGAGCGGCTCTTCCGCCGCTACCTGAACCGCTCGCCCAAGCGGTACTACATGGAACTGCGGCTTCAGAAGGCCCGCAACCTGCTG
The DNA here is from genome assembly GCF_900142295.1 of Vannielia litorea. Classification (NCBI taxonomy): domain Bacteria; kingdom Pseudomonadati; phylum Pseudomonadota; class Alphaproteobacteria; order Rhodobacterales; family Paracoccaceae; genus Vannielia; species Vannielia litorea. Next base: position 1,144,637 of record NZ_FSRL01000001.1, on the reverse strand, counting down.
ATGCAGACCGACATGAGCGTCATCAACGTGGCGCTGGCCTGCGGCTTCACCTCGCCCTCGCACTTCTCCAAGTGCTACCGGGCCCAGTATCAGACCACCCCCTACCGCGAGCGCGGCTCCCACGGCACGCGCCTTTCGGTCTGAGGCCCGCATGCTCACCACCGCCCGCCTCACCCTGCGCCCGGCAGAACCCGGCGACCTGCCGGCGCTCCACGCCATCTTCTCCGACCCGCAGGTGATGCGCCACTGGTCCACGCCGCCCGACGCGACCCTCGAGGCCACCGCCGAGCGGCTCGAAGGCTTCATGCGCGGTGAGCGCGCGCTGGGGCCGGAGCTGATGATCCTCCACGAGGGCCGGCTGATCGGCCGCATCGGCCTCTGGCGCAAATGGGAGGTGGGCTACATCCTCGCCGCCTCGGCCTGGGGCCGCGGCTTTGCCTCCGAGGCCCTCCGCGCCCTCTGCGCCGAAGCCTTCGCCCGCCACCCCGACTGCCCCGCCATCACTGCCGACATCGACCCCCGCAACGTCGCCTCGGGTCGGGTGCTCGAGAAGGCCGGCTTCACCGTGACCCACCACGAAAAGAACACCTTCTTCATCAACGGCGAGTGGTCCGACAGCACCTACTTCAGCCTGCCCCGCCCCGCGCCTTCCCCTGGCTGAAGCGGCGGGCTAGCCTGCCGGCATGGACGCGCAGGAAATCATCGACCGCCTCGGCCTTAAGCCGCACCCCGAGGGTGGCCACTACCGGCAAACCTGGGTGGAGGCACCCGCCTCGGGACGCCCCGCAGGCACCTGCATCTACTTCCTTCCGAAACCCGGCGAGCGCTCCCACTGGCACCGGGTCGATGCCACCGAGATCTGGCACTTCTACACGGGCACCCCGCTCACCCTGCGGCTCTCGGCCAGCGAGTCCGGCCCCGCCACGCGCCACACCCTCGGCCCCGACCTCGCCAGCGGCACGCCCCAGGTCATCGTCCCCAAGGATCACTGGCAGGCGGCCGAGGCCTCGCCCCACGGCTGGGCCCTTGTCGGCTGCACCGTCTCCCCGGGCTTCTCCTTCTCCGGCTTCACCCTCGCGCCGCCGGGCTTCGACATCCCCTGAGACCTGGCGCAAATAGCAACAGGCCCGGACCCCCTCCAGCAGGGGCCCGGGCCATGCCGCTTTCACCGGGGCCGCGCGTGGCGCCCCCGACGACCACTCAGCGGCAACCCTTGGCGATGTAGACGGACTTGGCCGCATCCCGGCGCAACGCGGCATCCTTCACCACGTTGCCGCCGATCTCGGCGGCCGCACCGGCCACCTTGCCGCGCCCGATCAGAGCGCCCATCACCTGAAGCCCGGTGCCCTTTTCGTGCTTGCCCGCCAGCTTGGCGGCCTTTCCGTATTCCCGCGCCAGCGTCTTGCAGTTCAACCGGGCGTATTCGCCCACCAGCCGCTGGTACTTGGCCGCATCGTCGCCGCGATAGCCGTGGCTCTTGGCGCTCGCCACCGGGGCCGCGCCTGCCGCAGCGGCCAGCGTTCCGCAGGCGGCCAGCACCGCCAGAAAGGTTGCCAGAACTCTCATCATCCGTCTCCTCGATCTGCGGGCCGATCCGCCGGCCCGGTCTTCTGGAGCGATGGCTATCCCGAGGCCCCGGCCCCGGTCACGTGACGAATGCCGTCATCCTTTTCGGGCCGCCTCGGGGCAGCGCGCGGTGGGGTAACACCTCGCCGCCTTGCAAATCTGCATAGGTATGGGTTGTGCATGGGTTGTGTATCGGTTGTGTATCCCTGCTTCTCAGGGTTAACGGGGGGCAGGCAGGCCGCGTCCGGGCAGTCATGCAAAGCCCTTGGAAGGCTTCGAAACCACGCCGCCGCCCACCGCCGCCCGCACCCCCGTGGTGCCCGGCCAGGAGGTCGGCAGCCCCTTGGCCACCCGCACCGCGAGATAGGCAAAGGCTTGAGCTTCCAGCATATCTCCGTCCAGCCCCACGGTCTCGACCGGCTCCACCGGGCAGCCCAGGCCCTCCGCGATCATCGCCATCATCACCGGGTTCTTCCGCCCTCCGCCGGTGACCAGAACCCGGCTCGCCGGGGCCGGAAAATGCTCCTGCCCCAAGGCCACCGAAGCCGCCACCGCCGCCGTCAAGGTCGCCGCCGCATCCGCGTCGGAAAGCCCTGCAACCTCTTGAGAAAGCGCACGAAAATCATCGCGGTCGAGGGACTTCGGCGGCAGCTTGAAGAAGTAGCGATGCTCGGCAAACCGCGCCAGGATGGCCTCATCCACCGCGCCTTCCGCCGCCAGCGCGCCGCCCTCGTCGCAGGCCAGCCCCAGCCGGTCGCCCACAAGGTCGTTCACCGGCGCATTCGCAGGCCCCGTGTCGAACGCCAGCATCGCTTCCGGCCCCTGCGCCGGGTCGATCCAGGTGACATTGCCCACCCCGCCAAGATTGAGAAAAACCAAGGGCTTGTCAGCCTTGATGAACTTCGCCAAGGCGTAGTGATAGGCTGGCGCAAGGGGCGCACCCTGCCCGCCCATCTCCACGTCGCTCGTGCGGAAATCCCACACCACGGGCCGCCCCAGCGCCTCTGCCAGCACCCGCCCGTCGCCGGCCTGGTGCGTGCCCCGCCCGGCCGGGTCATGGGCCAGGGTCTGGCCGTGAAAGCCAACGATATCAACGCCCTCGATGAGTTCCTCTAGGATCACCACATGGGCGGTCTCCACCACCTCCGCGGCCTCGGCCACCCCTTCCTCGCCCGGCCAGCGCCCCAGCGCGGCCCTCAGCACCCCGGACTCGCGGCTCGAGTACTCCCGGTAACCGCTTGGCCCAAAGGCAAAAATCTCAACCCCATCTGTCTCGATCACCGCCGCGTCCACGCCATCCAGCGATGTGCCGCTCATTGCGCCCAGCGCCGTCACACGGGCCTGCCCCCTGGCCTTTTTCAACATGGCCTTTCCCTCTTGCCTCCCGGCCAGTATGAGGGGGTCTCCAACCCCTTCGCAACATGGAAAAGAGCGATGACCTACCACCCCAAATCGGACTTCATGGCCGTGATGATAGAGCGAGGCTTCCTTCAGGATTGCACCGACTATCAAGGCCTCGACGAAGCACTGATCCAGGGCGTGGTCCCGGCCTATATCGGCTACGACGCCACGGCCAAGTCGCTCCACGTCGGCCATCTGCTCAACATCATGATGCTGCGCTGGCTCCAGAAGACCGGCCACAAGCCGATCACCCTCATGGGCGGCGGCACCACCAAGGTGGGCGACCCGAGCTTCCGCGCCGACGAGCGCCCCCTGCTGACGGCGCAGGCCATCGACGACAACATCGCCTCCATGAAGAACGTCTTCGCCAAGTATCTCAGCTACGGCGACGCCCCCACCGATGCGCTGATGCTGAACAACGCCGAGTGGCTCGACGGCCTCAACTATCTGGAATTCCTGCGCGATATCGGCCGGCACTTCTCGGTCAACCGGATGCTTTCGTTCGAGTCCGTCAAGTCGCGGCTCGATCGCGAGCAGAGCCTGTCGTTCCTCGAGTTCAACTACATGATCCTTCAGGCCTACGACTTCCTCGAGCTCAACCGTCGCTACGGCTGCCTGCTGCAGATGGGCGGCTCCGACCAGTGGGGCAACATCGTCAATGGCATCGACCTGACCCGCCGGGTGCTCGACCACGAGATCTACGGCCTGACCTCGCCCCTGCTGACCACCTCGGACGGCAGGAAGATGGGAAAGAGCCAGGGCGGCGCCATGTGGCTGAACGCCGACATGCTCAGCCCCTACGAGTTCTGGCAGTTCTGGCGCAACACCACCGACGCCGACGTGGGCCGGTTCCTCAAGCTCTACACGGAGCTCGATGTTAACGAGTGCGAAAGGCTCGGCGCGCTACAAGGCAGCGAGATCAACGACGCCAAGATCCGGCTCGCCAACGAGGTCACCGCGCTCTGCCACGGGGCAGAAGCGGCAGAAACCGCAGAGGCCACAGCGCGGGAAGTCTTCGAGAAAGGCGGCGTGGGCGATGATCTTCCCACCCTCACCCTGACCGCGGCGGAAGTGGCCGATGGTATCTCGGTGGCCCAGCTCATCGTCCGCTCCGGGCTGGCCAAGACCGGCAAGGAGGCCAAGCGCCTCATCGCCGACAACGGCGCCCGGATCGACGACGCCCCGCTCACCGACGCCGGGCTCATGCTCGACGCGGCGGCCCTCTCCTCGCCCGTCAAGCTTTCCGCGGGCAAGAAGCGCCACGCGCTGGTCGTGCTGGAGGGCTGATATCTCAAGAACTTGCGGCGCGACCTTCACATGGCCGCGCCGCGCATCGCCGCTTAACGGCTTGCGATGTTATATCATTACAAATACACATTCTCCGACTCACACCGGAGACTGTCATGCGTATCCTTCCTTCCCTTGCGGCCCTCGTCGCCGCCACCCCCGCCCTCGCCGAACCCAAAGTCATCGCCGATCTTCCTCCGGTGCACTCGCTGGTGGCCAAGGTGATGGAGGGCGTCGGCACCCCCTCGCTCCTGCTCGACCAGGGCGGCTCCGGCCACGGCCTCTCGCTTCGCCCCTCCCAGGCCGCCGCCGCGCAGGAGGCCGACCTGATCTTCTGGATCGGCCCGGCGATGTCGCCCGCGCTCGAAAAGCCTTTCGAAACCCTCGCCGAAAACGCCCATGTCATCGCCCTGATGGAGCAGCCCGGCACCCTCCTGATCGACTCGACATCCGCCGAGCCGCACAAGCACGAGGGCGAAGAAGGCCATGACGCGCATGAGCACGCGGAGCATGCCGAAGAGGGCCACGAGGAGCACGAGCACGAAGAGCACGCCGAAGAGGGCCACGAGGACCACGACCACGAAGAGCATGCCGAGGAAGGCCACGAGGAGCACGAGCACGAAGAGCATGCCGAGGAAGGCCATGAGGGCCACGACCACGGCCCCGAGGATCCGCACGTCTGGCTCTCGCCCGACAACGCCAGGACATGGCTCGCGCTGATCGCCGAGGAACTCGCCGAGCACGACCCCGACAACGCCGCGACCTACCAGGCCAATGCCGAAGCCGCGAGCGCCGAGCTCGACACGCTCATCGGCGAGATCGAAGCCACACTGGAGCCGGTCGAGGGCCGCGAATATCTCTCCACCCACCGCGCCTTCGCCTATTTCGAGGCCCGCTTCCACATCGCCCCCGCTCACGCGCTGACCGGCATCGACGGCGGCGTCACCGGCCCCCGCGCGATGGAGGAGGTCCGACATGCCGCCGAAGAGGGCATCACCTGCCTCATCACCGAGCCCGACACCGCCGAAGCCACGGTCCGCACGCTCACCGAAGGCACCGACCTCAAGGCCCACTTCCTCGATCCCCTCGGCCGAGACCTCACCCCGGGCCCGAACCAGTACACCGAGCTTCTGCAAGCGCTGGCAACGGGTTACGCCGACTGCCTCAAGTAACACCCGCCTGACGGCGCACCCCGCGGCCGCCACGCTGCTGCCGCGGGGGAGCACATTCGTTGCGCAGGCTCCGCATCGGCCCTAACCTCCCGCGCAAAGGGAGGACTCCATGCCGCTCACCATGTCCCGCGAGGTCTTCATCACCTGCGCCCTCACCGGCGCGGGTGGCACGCAAGACCGCTCCCCCCACGTTCCGCGCTCGCCGAAACAGATCGCGGAGGCCGCCCGTGATGCCGCCCTCGCCGGCGCCGCCTGCGTCCATGTCCACGTCCGCGACCCCGAAACCGGCGTGCCCTCGCACTCCACAGCCCTCTTCCGCGAGACCGTCGAGCGCATCCGCGACCTCGAGCCCGACCTTGTCATCAACCTGACCTGCGGCTTCGGCGGCGATCTCATCTTCGGCCCGCCTGACCGGCCCCTGCCGATCAGCCAGGAGTCCATCCTCCTCACCGCCGAGGAGCGCACCGCCCATGTGGCCGAATGCCTGCCCGAGATCTGCACCCTCGATTGCGGCACCATGAACTTTGCCGAAAACGACTATGTCATGGCCAATACGCCCGGCATGCTCCGCGCCATGGCCCGGCGGATGACCGACCTCGGCGTCAAGCCCGAGATCGAGGCCTTCGACACCGGCCACCTCTGGCTCGCCCGCCAGCTCGTCTCCGAGGGCGTCATCACCGACCCGGCGCTGGTGCAGCTCTGCATGGGCGTGCCCTGGGGCGCACCCAACGACCTGACCACCTTCAATGCCATGGTCGCCGGTATCCCCGAGGGCTGGGCCTTCTCCGCCTTCTCTCTGGGCCGCGACCAGATGCCCTACGTCGCCGCCGCCGTCCTTGCCGGAGGCCATGCCCGCGTGGGCCTGGAAGACAACCTGATGATCTCTCGCGGCCAACTCGCCACCAACGCCCAGCTCGTCGAGCGTGCGGTGCAGGTCATCGAGAGCCTCGGTGCGCGGGTGATGACGGCGCAGGAGATGCGCGACAAGCTCGCCCTCACCAAGCGCGCCCCCGCTTAGAAACTTTGTAAACCATTTCAGGGACACTCTCGATGAAACGCATTGCCCTCGCCCTCGCCTGCCTCGCCTCACCCGCCGCCGCCGAGATCCCGCCCTGGGCCGGATACTGGGCCGCCGACCCGGCCTGGTGCGCCAACACGCAAGGCGAGGTGCCCGAGGCGCCGATCTATCTCGCCGACACCGAGTTCCTGGGCTACGAGAACGGGTGTGACATCATCTCCGCCGAGCCGCATCCTTCCGGCTCTGCATGGTCGGTGACGATGAGTTGCACGGGCGAAGGCGAGAGCTACGAACAGAACGTTCTCCTCATGCTCACCGGAGATGACCGTCTCTACTGGTGGGACGAGGGCTACATGGTCGAGCGCGTGCGGTGCCGATGAAGGCCGCGATCCTCGGCACCGGCGTCATCGGTGCCGGCTGGGCCGCCCGCTTCCTGCTCGCCGGGTGGGACGTAGCGGTTCATGACCCTGCGTCGGGAGCCGAGGCCCGGCTCGATGCCACGCTCGCCGCCGCCCGCCGGGTGCTGCCCATGCTCTCCGAGGTGGCCCTGCCGCCCGAAGGGTCGTTGCGTTTCGGTACGCTGGAAGAGGCCGTAAGGGGGGCCGCCTGGGTGCAGGAGAGCGCCCCGGAACGCCTTGATCTCAAACACGAAATCTGGCGAGAGGTGCTGGAGCACGCCGCGCCCGACGCGGTGCTCGCCTCCTCCACCTCCGGCTTTACCCCCACGGCGCTCAACGGCGGCACGGGGCGCGTGATCGTCGCCCACCCGTTCAACCCGGTCTACCTGCTCCCGCTGGTCGAACTGGTCGGGCCAGAGACAGCCCAGGCCGCCGCGATCCTCACCAGGATCGGCATGTATCCGCTTGAGATCACGGCCGAAATCGACGGCCATATCGCCGACCGGCTGCTCGAGTCGGTCTGGCGCGAGGCGCTCTGGCTGGTCAACGACGGCGTGGCGACAACCGGCCAGATCGACGAGGCCATCCGCATGGGCTTTGGCCTGCGATGGGCCCAGATGGGCCTCTTCGAGACCTACCGCCTCGGCGGCGGCGAGGGCGGCTTTGCCCAGTTTCTCGCCCAGTTCGGCCCCGCGCTGAAATGGCCCTGGAGCCACCTCACCGATGTGCCCGACCTCGACGCGGCTCTGGTGCAAAAGATCGCCGCCCAGTCAGACGCCCAGTCCGGCCACCTCTCCACCGAGGCTCTGACCACGCTGCGCGACCACAACCTCGTGGCCCTCCTCCGCGCCCTCAAGCAGCGCAACGCCGGTGCCGGCAAGCTGCTGAACGCGCATGAACAATCCCTCACGCCCCCGCCGCCGCCGCCCGGCCCGGCGCCGCTGGTCACCCTGCGCCGCACCATCCCCGTGGACTGGACCGACTACAACGGCCACATGAACGAAAGCCGCTATGGCCAGCTCTGGTCGGATGCGGGCGATACCATCCTGGTGGCCATCGGCATGGGGCCCGAGAGCCCCGGCACCCAGGGCGCCACCTGGTTCACCGTCGACAACCACATCCGCTACCTTGCCGAGACCCAGGCGGGCGAGACCTGCGAGGTGCGCACCACGATCCTGCTGGCGGAGGGCAAGAAACTCAGGATGCACCACGAAATGTGGGTCGGAGAGACCCTCTCCGCCACCTGCACCCAACTGCTGCTGCACATCGACCTCGCCACCCGCCGCTCCGCCCCGCCCGCGCCGGACGTGGCCGAGAGGCTGCAAGCCTATGCCGCGGCCCATCGGGAGCTGGCCGCGCCCCATGCGCAAGCCGGGTCTCGCTAGAGCCCGGCGATCTGCCGCAGCACCCGCCGCACCACGGCCGCATCGGCCTCCGAGACGCCGCGCAGGAGCGCCGCATCATGCGCCTCCGCCAGCGCCGTGAGTTCCCCGAAGGCCTCGCGCCCCGCCGGCGTGATCGAGAGCACCTCCCGCCGCCGGTCCTCCTCCACCTCCGAGCGCACCAGAAACCGCCGCTCCTCGAGCGCCGCCACCGCCCGACTCACCTTGGTCTTGTGGATCATCGCCCGCTCCACGATGTCGCGCGCGCTCATGTCGCCGTAGCGCCCGAGATGAAACAGCACCCGCCATTCGGTGCGCAGCATCCCGTAGCGGGCCTTGTATTCCCGCTGAAAATCAAGGCTCGCGGCTTCTGCGGCCTGGTTGAGGAGATAGGGCAGGAAGTCTGTCAGATCAAAGCTCATTCTCCCGTGATGCCTCTTGTTAGTTACATTTTCAACTATTATCACCGCCGCAACAGGAGGACGCGCCATGAACGACCAATCCAAGCCCGCCGGCCTGACCCAGGCCCCGAGCCACATCGGCACCACGCCCGGCTACATGCCCGGCTTCGGCAACGACTTCGAGACCGAGGCCCTGCCCGGTGCCCTGCCCCAGGGCATGAACTCGCCGCAAAAGTGCAACTACGGCCTCTACGGCGAGCAGCTCTCCGGCACCGCCTTCACCGCCGACCCGCCCGAGCGCACCTGGACCTATCGGATCCGGCCCTCGGTGAAGCACTCGCACCGCTACGAGCGGATCGACCTGCCCTACTGGGTGTCCTCCCCCAACGTGGTCGACAACGTCACCTCGCTGGGTCAGTACCGCTGGGATCCGGTGCCCCATTCCGACGAGCCCCTCACCTGGCTCACCGGCATGCGCACCATGACCACGGCGGGCGACGTGAACACTCAAGTGGGCATGGCGAGCCACATCTACCTCGTCACCGCCTCCATGGAAGACGCCTATTTTTACTCAGCGGACAGCGAGTTGCTGGTGGTTCCCCAGGAGGGCAGGCTGCGCTTTGCCACCGAGCTCGGCGTGATCGACCTGGCACCACAGGAGATCGCCATCGTCCCGCGCGGCCTCGTCTACCGGGTCGAAGTGCTTGAAGGCCCGGCCCGCGGTTTCGTCTGCGAGAACTACGGCCAGAAGTTCGAGCTGCCCGGTCGCGGCCCCATCGGTGCCAACTGCCTCGCCAACCCGCGTGACTTCAAGGCCCCCGTGGCCGCGTTCGAGGACCGCGAGGTGCCCTCCACGCTGACCATCAAGTGGTGCGGCCAGTTCCACGAAACGAAGATCGCCCAGAGCCCGCTCGACGTGGTCGCCTGGCACGGCAACTACGCGCCCTACAAATACGACCTGAGCACCTACTGCCCGGTCGGCGCGATCCTCTTCGATCACCCCGACCCCTCGATCTTCACTGTGCTCACGGCCCCCTCCGGCGTGCCCGGCACAGCCAACATCGACTTCGTGCTCTTCCGCGAGCGCTGGATGGTGGCCGAAAACACCTTCCGCCCGCCGTGGTATCACAAGAACATCATGTCCGAGCTGATGGGCAACATCTACGGCCAGTATGATGCCAAACCGCAGGGCTTCGTCCCCGGCGGTATGTCGCTCCACAACATGATGCTGCCCCACGGCCCCGACCGCGACGCCTTCGAGGGAGCGTCGAACGCCGAGTTGAAGCCCCACAAGCTCGACAACACCATGAGCTTCATGTTCGAAACCCGCTTTCCCCAGCACCTCACCGCCTTCGCGGCCAACGAGGCGCCCCTGCAGGACAACTACATCGACTGCTGGGAAACGCTGGAGAAGAAGTTCGACGGCACGCCGGGCAAGAAGTAACTCCGGTCGGTTTCATCCACCCTGCGTCCTGCGTAGGGTGGATGCCAACCAATCACCCCAAGGAAACCGCGCACAATGCCCCTGATGAAAAGCTGGGTCGCTTCGGCCAACGCCGAAAACCACCCCTTCCCCCTCAACAACCTGCCCTATGGCGTGTTCTCGCGGGGCGATGACGAGCCCCGCTGCGGCGTCGCCATCGGCGACATGATCCTCGACATGGCCGCGGTCGAAGAGGCCGGCCTGGTCACGCTCGCTGATGTGCCGGTGTTCGATGTGCCTTTCTGGAACGAGGTGATGGAACTCGGGCCACGCGCCTGGGGCGAGCTTCGCGCCACCCTGACCGAGCTGCTCTCCGAAGGCTCCGCCAAGGCTGCCGCCGTCCAGCCGTTTCTCGTGCCGATGGGGGAGGCCGAACTGCACATGCCCTTCCTCGTGTCGGAATACACCGACTTCTACGCAGGCCGCCAGCATGCCACCAACGTCGGCACCATGTTCCGCGGGGCCGAGAATGCCCTGCCGCCCAACTGGCTGCACATCCCCATCGGCTACAACGGGCGCGCCTCCACTGTGGTCGTCTCCGGCACGCCGGTCCACCGCCCCAACGGCCAGACCAAGGCGCCCGACGCCGAGATGCCCGGCTTCGGCCCCTGCAAACGCCTCGACATCGAGCTCGAGATGGGCGCCGTCGTGGGAACCTCCTCCGAGATGGGCCAGCCCGTCAGCGTGGCCCAGGCCGAGCAGATGATCTTCGGCTACGTCCTGCTCAACGACTGGTCCGCCCGTGACATCCAGGCATGGGAGTATCAGCCCCTCGGCCCGTTCCAGGCCAAGGCCTTCGCCACCACCATCAGCCCCTGGATCGTGACCACGGCGGCGCTGGAGCCCTTCCGCACCTCGACGCCCGCCCGCGAAAAGCCCCTGCTGCCCTACCTCGAAGAGCCCCGCCCCGGCCTCTTCGACATCAAGCTCTCCGCCGCGATCCAGCCCGAGGGCGCGGCCCGTGCCACGACCTTCTCCAACACCAACTACAGCGAGATGTATTACTCCGCCGCCCAGCAACTCGCCCACCACAGCACCTCGGGCTGCGCGATGAACGCGGGCGACCTGCTCGGCTCCGGCACCATCTCGGGCGCAGACAAATCCAGCTACGGCTCTCTCCTCGAGGTCACCTGGGGCGGCAAGGAGCCCCTGACGCTCGACACCGGTGAGACCCGCACCTTCATCGAAGACGGCGATACCCTCACGCTGGAGGGCCACGCCCAGGGCGACGGCTACCGCATCGGCTTCGGCCCCTGCACCGGCAAGATCCTCCCGGCGGTGAAATGGCCCTAGAGCGCGCCCTGCCAGTCCTTCACCGCCTCGAGCGGCCAGAGCAGCATCAGCACGTTCAGGGCCAGCCCGTCGCGGATCATCCAGGTGGTGAAGGCCTCGAACCCGAGGGCCAGCACCACGCTGGCCCAGACCGGCAGTTTCCGCGCCAGCGCAAAGCCCAGCCACATGGCCGCCACGTCGCAGACCGAGTTCAGCACCGAGTCGCCGTAGTAATCGAGCGAGATGGTAACGGCCCGGTAATGCTCGATCACCCTGTCGGTGTTCTCCAGCAGCTCCCAGCCCGCCTCGATGGCGGTGGCGATGGCAAAACGCCAGCCCAGCGGCAGCTTCCATGCCACCAGCCACAGCAGCCCGTAAAACAGCAGCCCGTGAATGATGTGGCTCGGCGTGTACCAGTCGGTGATGTGCTGCGAGTTCTCCGAGCTGACCACCGCGCCATGCCAGAGCTTCACATATCCGCATTTGCAGATCGGCTCGCGCCCCCACCACAACATCACAGCGGCCATCACCACCGTGATCGCCAACGCCAGCCAGTACCCGTAATGCACGCGTCTCATGGGCCGACCAGAGCACGACACACCCTGAAGCCGCAACTCCCAACCGCCTCATCTTCTTGCTGAAAATATCCCCGCCGGAGGTATCAGATCTCTTCGGCGCCACGAAAAAGGAAACGCACCATGGCCAAAGCCTTCGCCTCTGCCGGAGACATGACCGAAAAGACCATCAGCTTCACTGAAGTGGGCGAGGGTCTCTATGCCTTCACCGCAGAGGGCGACCCCAACTCCGGCGTCATCATCGGCGACGACAGCGTGATGATCGTCGAGGCCCAGGCCACGCCCCGGCTGGCGAACAAGGTGATCGACTGCGTCCGCTCCGTCACCGACAAGCCGATCAGCCACGTGGTGCTCACCCACTACCACGCCGTCCGCGTGCTCGGCGCCTCCGCCTTCGGCGCAGATCAGATCATCATGTCCGACAAGGCCCGCAGCATGGTCGCCGAACGCGGGCAGGAGGACTGGGACAGCGAGTTCGACCGCTTCCCCCGTCTCTTCGAGGGCCATGAGAGCATCCCCGGCCTGACCTGGCCCACCACCACCTTCAGCGGCCGCATGAGCGTGTTCCTGGGGCAGCGCAGGGTCGATCTCATGCAACTCGGCCGCGCCCATACGGCGGGTGACATCGTGATCCACGTACCCGACCAGAACGTCATGTTCACCGGCGACATCGTCGAATACCACTCCGCCTGCTACTGCGGCGACGGGCACTTCGGCGACTGGGGCAAGACCCTCGACGCGATCAAGGCCTACGATCTCGACGCCATCGCACCGGGCCGGGGCGATGCGCTCATCGGGCGCGAGATGGTCAATGCCGCCATCGAGAACACCCGCGATTTCGTCGCCTCCACCTACGCGCCCGCCGCCAAGGTCGCGGCCCGGGGCGGCACGCTGAAAGAGGCCTGGGACGCCGTCCGCGCCGCCTGCGATCCCAAGTTCGCCGACTATGCGATCTACGAGCACTGCCTGCCCTTCAACGTCGCCCGAGCCTTCGACGAGGCCCAGGGCATCGACACGCCCCGCATCTGGACCGCCGAGCGCGACAAGGCGATGTGGGCCGCCCTGCAGGGCTGACCCACCGCATCTTCGCAGACATTTCGTGCACCGGGAGGAACCGATGATCCAGGACCGTTACCCCCTCGCCCACAGGCTCTACCCCTATGCCCGCCACCCCGATCAGGATGCGGCCACGCCGGTGCGCCACCCCGTGGTCATCATCGGCGGCGGCCCCATCGGCCTGGCCTGCGCCCTCGACCTCGGGCTGCAGGGCCTGCCCGTCGTTCTGCTCGACGACCACGAGGGCGTCGGCCAGGGCTCCCGCGCGATCTGCTTCTCCAAGCGCAGCCTGGAGATCGCCGATCGCTACGGCTTCGGCGAGAAGGCCCTTGCCAAGGGCGTCGTGTGGAATCTCGGCAAGGTCTTCCACGAAGATCGCAAGGTCTTCGAGTTCAACCTTCTGCCCGAGGACGGCCACAAATTTCCGGCCTTCATCAACCTCCAGCAACCCTACTTCGAAAAGTTCCTTGTCGAGCGCATCCGCGAGGCCAATGCACAAGGTGCGCAGATCGACCTGCGCGGCCGCAACCGGATCGACGGCCTCACCCAGCACGGCACCCATGTCTCCCTCGAGATCACCACGCCCGAAGGCCCCTATACGCTGGAGGCGCACTACGCCGTCGCCTGCGACGGCGCCGGCTCGCCCACCCGCAAGATCCTCGGGCTCGACTTCGAGGGCCGGGTGTTCCAGGACAGCTTCCTGATCGCCGACATCACCATGGCCGCCCCCTTCCCCACCGAGCGGTGGTTCTGGTTCGAGCCCTCCCACGGCGCCGGGGCCTCCACCCTGCTGCACAAGCAGCCCGACGGGGAATGGCGCGTGGATTTCCAGATCGGATGGGACGTGGACCGCAAGGAGGAGCTGAAGGAGGAAAACGTCCGCCGCCGCCTCGACGCCATGCTCGGAGCGGATGTCGACTACGAGATCGTCTGGACGTCAATCTACACCTTCCAGTGCCGCCGGATGAGGAAATTCCGACACGACCGGGTGATCTTTGCGGGCGATTCCGCGCATCAGGTCAGCCCCTTCGGCGCGCGCGGGGCGAACTCCGGCATCCAGGACGCCGACAACCTTTGCTGGAAGCTCGGCATGGTGCTGCGCGGCGAGGCCCCCGATGCGCTGCTCGATACCTACTGCGAAGAGCGCCGCTACGGGGCCGACGAGAACATCCTCAACTCGACCCGCTCGACAGATTTCATCACGCCGAAGTCACCCGTCAGCCACATGTTCCGCAATGCCGTGCTCGACCTCGCCGAGCACCACGCCTTCGCCCGGCCGCTGGTCAACTCCGGCCGCCTCTCGCTGCCCTGCACCTACGACGATGGCCCGCTGAACGGGGCCGATGCCCTGCCGGGCGGGCCGGCGCGCACCCGTCCCGGTGCGCCTTGCCCCGATGCGCCCCTGCCCGAAGGCTTCCTGCTGAACCGGCTGGGCGGCGGCTTCACCCTGCTCTGCCTCAACTGCGCGGCGCCCGAGGGCCTGCCCGATGGGCTGGCCACGCTCGCCATGCCGTCGGAGGGCCCCGCCAGTGCCCTCCACCAGCGGTATCTTGGCGAGGCCCCGGCGGCGCTCTACCTGATCCGCCCCGATCAGCACGTGGCCGCCCGCTGGGCCGAGGCCGACGCTGCCACCATCGCCGCCGCCCTGCGCCACGCCACGGCCAAGGAGTGAGACATGCTCAACACCGCCCCCAACATCCCTGATCCCGACGGCTTCTATGCCGAGTTGATCGCCGCCCATGACGGGCTGACCGAAACACAGAGCGCCGCGCTCAACGCGCGGCTCGTTCTCCTGCTGTGCAATCATGTCGGGGATCGTGCGGTGCTCTCGGCGGCCCTGGAGGCCGCCCGGACCGCGCTGCGCTGATCACGTCAGCGCGCGCACCTTCGGGCTCTCCTCGGCGTCGAGCTTGGCCACGCGGCGCATTTCCTCCACGTCGTGTATCGCCAGGGTGCCGTTTCGCCATGTGGCCAGCTTCCTGTCGCGGAGCTTGGCGAGGCTCTTGTTGGTGTGCACCAGCGACAGGCCCAGCGCGTCGGCCAGGTCCTGCTGGCGGAACGGCAGCTTCATCTCGCCATTACGGGTCAGCCCAAGCGCCTTGCCCCGGCTGTAGAGCCGCACCAGAGCCCATGCGATCGCCTCGACCGCACTGCGCTGGCCCACCGTCAGCAAGGCCTCGCCCAGAAAATGCTCTTCCGCGCAGGCCACCCATGTGAGGTCAAAGGCGCGCTCGGGATGGCTGCGAAAGAAATCCCAGAGATCCTTGCGGTTGAACACCGCGAGGCGCATCGAGGTCGAGGCCTCGACCGAATGTCCCATCTCGCCCATCACCGCGGCCTGGAGCCCAAGCACATCCCCCGGCATGACGAAGTTGAGCACCTGGCGTGCGCCGTCTTCGAGCAGCTTGTAGCGCAGCCCCATGCCTTCCATGACAACGTAGAGCTGCGGGCTGTTGGCGCCTTCCATCAGGATCACGGCGCCGGGGTCGACCGCCAGTTCGCCGACCTTGAAGGCCTTCATCCCGCGCAGCTCATCGAGCGAGATTCCCGCAAAGGTCTCCTTGTCGACCACCGGGCAATGCTTGCATACCTCTTCCATTCCTCATTTCCTCCTGGCTGAGCCCTGCCCGGCCTCGAGGCCGTACAGGAAGGCCTGCGCGATGCCAAAGCCGTCGGGCTGGGGCCGTGGCGGATGTGCAGCATGGTGGGGGCGACGCGCAGCTGCCGGGCGCAGGTTCGCAAGCCCCAGCAGAACGAAGCCCGCGGCAAACCAGATCGCTCCGATCACCAGACCCGCGGTCTGCGCCGAGGTCGTCTCCGCCAGGTAGATCCAGCCGGCCACCGTCAGAAACCCGGCACCAACCAGAAAGCAGAGCCCCGCTCCGGCCGAGAAGGCCGCCCGGCGCAGGCCCTGCGCCAGGCTCAGTTTCAAACCCGTGAGCATGTTATTTGCGGGAGGAAAAGTGGCCGATCAAGAAGCCGACGGCGGCCGCGATGCCGATCGCCGTGGCCGGCCGCTCGACAACGAAGTCATTGGCCCGGCCATAGGCGAACTCGGCGTTCGCCTTCATGTAATCCGCACCTTCCTGGGCCTTGGCCTTCGCTTCGGCGGCCTTGGCCTTCGCGTAGTCCTGAAACTCGGCGCTCTTGGCGCGGCCAAGGTCGGCCACCGCGCTGGTCAGGCTGGCGATGTCCGCCTTCAGCGCCGCGATCTGGGCCGAAACCTCATCCGCGGGTTTTGTCTCTGTGGTCGTTGCAGTCGTCTTGGCCTGTGCCATTTGACGTCTCCCTTTCAATTCAGGTGTGTCATTCGACAATTCAACCGGCATCCCCTTCAAAGGTTCCCGAAATGAATTGAAAAGAATTTCCGGAACCCACGCTCCGGAGCCGAAGTTGTGTCGGCAAGATCGGGATCACAACGCAGTCCCGAACACATGCAAATGAAAGGAAACTTACAATGCTTGGCTGGGCCATTACCTTCCTCGTGATCGCGCTGATTGCTGCTCTCTTCGGATTTGGCGGCATCGCCAGCGCCAGCGCCGGCATCGCGCAGGTGCTGTTCTTCATCTTCCTGATCCTCTTCGTGGTCGCCATGGTTGCGCGGGCGATGCGGGGCCGCACGCCCTGACGCCCGACAGGGCAACCAGGACCGGACAAACGACAAGGGGCGCCTTCGGGTGCCCCTTTTGCCATTTTCCGCCATTCCGACCGGCAAGGAATTGCCGATACCTTTTTCTTGCACGAGAGCCCTTAACGCGCCGCCGCCAATTAAGTTCCGTAACACTTGTGAATTATTCCGAGGAACAAAGGCGCAATTTCCCGGTTCTCTCCTCACAAGCGGCCCAGCGCCGCAGTTTCTGAAACCAGAAATCCGGAGAGACCAATGAAACGCATTCTTGCAACCACCGCGCTGACAGCGTCGCTGGTGATGCCTGCCTTCGCGCAGGACGCCGCCGCGCCCGAAGCCACCGCAACCCCCGAGGCCGGCACCGAAATGGCCGCGGGCGGCTTCATCCAGTCCGCAGACCCGCAGGACGTGATGGCCAGCGACTTCATCGGCAAGCGCGTCTACGCGATGTCCGAAGAGATGGAGTATGGTGACGAAGGCGTCGCCGAGGCCGATGCCGCATGGGAAGACATCGGCGAGGTGAGCGACGTGATCCTCGCCCGCACCGGCGAGGTCGAAGGCGTGATCGTCGATATCGGCGGTTTCCTCGGCATCGGCGAGAAGCCCGTGGCCCTGACCATGGACTCGCTAAACCTCGTCGCCGACGCCGATGCGCCGGGCGAGTATTTCGTCACCGTCAACTCCTCGCGCGAGGCGCTCGACCAGGCTCCGGCCTTCGAGTTCACCGAGCCGGCTCCGATGGAGCAGGCCGAGGCCACCGACGGCTCCGTCGCCACCCCGCTTGAGGAGACCCCCGGCGAGGAAGTCGACATGGCCGAAGGCGAGGACGTGACCGCCGACCCGATGGCGGCCGATCCGAACAACACCGAAGAGATGACAGAGATGGCCGAAGCCGGTGACAACGCCGCCGACGAAGCAGAAGCCGAAGTGACCGAGGAACTGGCCGAGGGCGAAGCCGCCGTCGAGGAAGCCGGTGACGAGGCGGCCCAGGAGATGGCCGAAGCCGGTGATGCTGTCGAGGAGGCCGGCGACGAAGCCGCTCAGGAGATGGCCGAGGCTGGCGACGCCGTCGAGGAAGCCGGCGACGAAGCCACTCAGGAGATGGCCGAAGCTGGCGACGCCGTCGAGGAAGCCGGTGACGAAGCCGCTCAGGAGATGGCCGAAGCCCCCGCCGAGTCCGGCTCGATGGAAGAGTTCACCCGCGACGGCTACTCCACCGTGATGGTCACCGAGCTGTCGTCCGAAGACCTGACCGGCCTGTCGGTCTACGACCCCAACGACAACCGCGTGGGCGAGATCTCCGAAGTGCTGATCTCCTCCGACGGCGTGGTGACCGATGCGGTCATCGACGTGGGCGGTTTCCTCGGTATCGGTGAAAAGCCTGTGGCGATCAGCTTCTCGGGCATCTCGCTCCAGAAGCAGGCCGAAGGCGATGACCTGCGTGCCTATGTCAACACCACCGAGGAGCAGCTGAAGAGCTTCCCCGAGTATGAAGACGGCTGATCCAGCCGCTTTCGGAAGCGCCTCCCCCGCGGAGGCGCTTCCTCTTTGATCTACAGCCCGGCGCCGGCCTGTCCGGTCGCCGGGCTCTTGCAAACTGCGGCCATTCCCCCAGCATGGTTCCGCAAGCGCCTCGACCCCTTGCCACCGAGGAGACCGACCCATGTTGAGCAACCGCTCCGTCACAGTGCCGCTGATGGTCATCGCGGCAATCCTCACGATTGCCGCTCTCAAGCAGGGGTCGCATTTTCTCGCGCCGACGGTACTGGCGCTGATCACGGGGGTGATCCTGTCGCCCGCCATAGGCCTCCTGCTGCGCCTCGGGGTGCCACGCTCCGTTGCCTCCGGCGCGGTGCTCGCCTTCGTGCTGGTGGCCTTCACCACCCTGGCGTTGCTGTTCGAACCCGTCCTGTGGCGCGCCTTCGACAAGCTGCCGCTAGTCTGGAGCGAGTTGCAGGAAACCCTGCGACAGTTCCAGGATGCCCTGCGCGGGCTCAACAAGATGACCGAGGACGTGAAAGACGCGATCTCCCCCGAGGCCGCCGGAAGCGCCCCCGAGGCCGAGCCCGCCGTCGCCCTGCCCTCCGCCATCGACGCCATCGCGCTGGCGCCCACCATCGCCGCGCAGGTGATGATCTTCGTGGGCGTGCTGTTCTTCTTTCTGTTCACCCGTGACAGTGTCTATGGCTGGATGGCCAAGGCGCTGGGTGGCCGCAACCCGGCCGCACGCGACCGCTACAAGGCCTCGCTCATGGCCGCCGAGCACATGGTATCGCGCTACTTCATCACCATCACCCTCATCAACGCCTGCCTCGGCCTGGCCGTGGCCGCCGCGATGATCCTTCTGGGCATGGGCTCGCCCATCCTCTGGGGCATCGCCGCCTTCGCGGTCAACTTCGTCCCCTACCTCGGCCCCGCGGTCTATGCCGTGGTGCTGCTCCTGGGCGGCATCGTCGCCTTCGACGGGGTGATGGCGGTGGCGCCGATGGCGGTCTATCTCGCCATGAACATGACCGAGGGCCAGTTCGTCACGCCCTCTCTCGTGGGCAAGACCCTCAAGGTGAACCCGCTGCTGATCTTCCTGTCGCTGGTCTTCTTCCTGTGGATCTGGGGGCCGCTGGGTGGGTTCGTGGCAATCCCGGTGCTGCTCTGGGTCCTGCTGGTCGCCGACCTGATGAAGATGGACGAAGACATGCGCGAGGCCGTGGAGCGGCGACAGGAGATCGACGATCAGGTCGCCGCGCGCGAGGCCGCCGCGATCGAGTGAGCCGCGCGGCTCAGACCATCTCTTCCGGCACCCCGAAGACAGCCATGCCAAACCGCCTGCCGGGGCGCATGTCGTAGGGCAGCAGGTAGCCCTCGCGGGCCTCTGGCGGGCGGGCCGCATCGCGCCGCGCGGCCGCCACCCAGGCACCGAAGGCGCGCGCCGGATCGAGCATTTCGGCCCGCCGCCCCTCTGCCAGGCCCGGATACCAGTGATCGAGCACCCGACCGCGGATCATCGCCACCGTGGCCGGGTCGCTCATCTCCACCCCGGCCTCCGTATCCCACCGCAGGCTGCGGCCGTTGAGGTTGGCCGAGGAGATGATGGCGGCGCGGTCGTCGAAGACCGAGAGCTTGGCATGAACGTAGATCACCGGCGCGCCCAGCAGCACCGAACGGCCATGCGCCGGGTCGTCGGAGCCGTCGGGCGCACCCACCGCCTCGTCGCCTGCCTCCTCCTCCGGCCGTCCGGGCCGCCGCCGCTGCGCGGGTGACAGCGCGATGAACCTGTCTCCGAACGCCTTCCGCACCGCCCGCAGGCAGCGTGATTGCAGGAACTCCCCATAACGGGCATCGGTCCCACCGCTCGAAAAGGCCACCTCCTCCGGGGCAGCTGGCAGGACCATGACGAGATGCAACCCCGGCTCCTCCCGGCCGCGCCGGGCCAGAGCCCGCGCCAGCCGCCGGTCGCGGAAGTACTGGGTCTCCAGAAAAATCAGCCTGCGCGCCTCCCCGGTCCGCGCGAGATGGGCATCGAATATGCCCGACGACCGGGTCCTGGGCGAAAACCGGAAGGGCGCAAACCGCGCGGGCTCCGAGATCGTGGTCAGAAACCGGCTGCCGCCCGCCGGTGCGGCGGTGCCCCGGCCCTCGGGCGCGGGCCCCTCCCCCGCCGACTGCTCCAGAAACCCCTCCAGATGGCGCTCGGCCTGGGCCACCAGTTCCGGCTCGTCGAACACCATCTGCACGTCATGCCATGTTTCCCGCGCGGGCTGGTCATGCGTCGGCGTGTCCCAGCGCCGCTCGTCGAGGTCGAGCCCGCCGACATAGAGCCTGCGCCCGTCGATCACGGCGAGTTTCTGGTGATGCGTCACCGGCGTCATCCGGAACCTGTGGGCAAAGTCCGCCCGCACCCGGCCCTCTGCACCCTCCTCGACCTTCAGGTTCGGTCGCAGCCGCGGCGCTTCCGACAGGAACCGCCGGCGCTCATCCGGCGTCAGATCGTTCAGCATGCGTGCGGCCTTGCGCAGCCGCCAGGCCGCCACCGGCCAGAACAGCCCGCTCGGCACCGCCCCGATCCGGGCCGGGTGGCGGGCGGCGATCACCTCCAGCGCCCCGGTGCCGACCTTGCCGGCGATCTCGCGGAGACCGGCGCATTGGCGCATGGTCCGCCAGGTGCTGCGGTGCAGCTCGGCCGCGCCGATGGGGTCGAAATCGGCGATCACGAGGCGCAGGCTGACCCCGCGCCGCAGGGCGTCGGCCAGCAGATCGGCCCAGGTGTTTCCGATCGCCAGACCCGCCGCGCTGTGCAGCCGCGTGCGCAGATCGAAGACCCGAAAGCTCATGCTCACCCGCCGTTGCGCCCCCAGCACCAACGCCTCGAAAACCGGATAGGCCTCGCGCGCGGTGATGAGCAGATGCGGAGCGCCATCCGTCATCCCTGCGGGCGATATCTCGCCCGCACCGCTCATGACGCATCGCCCCTGCGCAGGCTCTCGGGAAGGGACATCGGCGGCACCGTCTTTTCGCCCGGCGCGATCTCGGCCTCGGGCGCGCCCTCTGGCTGGTCCTCGATCGGAAAGGTGATCGACAGTTGATAGCTGTCGTCTTTCTCGTCGATCGTCAGCGTTCCGCCCAGTTGCGCGGCGAAGGCGCGGATCAGCTGGCTGCCGAGGCCCGCGCTGGAGGGCGGCGTGAAGTCGCGGCTGAGCGGCGCGCCGACGGAGTTGGCCACGACCAGCCGCGCGCGCGAGCGGGCCGCCATCTCGTCCTCGACCTCACTGACCTCCTCGGGCGGGGCGGGTTCCAGCTCTTCCAGCTTGATGGTCAGCCAGGCCGTGCCGGGTCCGTCGGGGTGCCCCATGTGCTTGGTCGCATTGGTCACCGCCTCGGTGGTCAGCAAGGCAACCGGCACTGCCTGTTCCGGTGCCAGTGTCAGGCTCTCGATCTCGAGGTTGGGCCGCACCCCGGCGTCCTTGGGCAGGGCGGTCGAGAGCGTCTGGCGCAAAATCGCGGCCAGCAGCGTGTTGGCATGCACGATCGACAGGCGAGAGGTCTGGTAGAGGCTCGAATGAACCGTCGCCAGGCCCATCACCCGGTCGAGAATACGCCGCAGGGTGGTGCGCGCCTCGTCCGATTGCGCCTTGCGGATCTCCATATTCATGATCGAGGCGATGAGCTGGAGGTTGTTCTTGACCCGGTGATGCACCTCGCGCAGCAGCAGGTTCTTCTCGTGCAGCCCGTCTTCCAGCTCCGCCTCGTCGTGCAGGATGGTCTCGGCCATGCTCTCGAAGGTCTCGTTCATCTCGCGGAACTCGGCGGTCGCGCGGTCGGAGACCGGGTCGGAGCCGCGCAGGCTGCGGTGTCCGGCGGCAAAGCGGATCATCCGGGCCCGCAGCCGGCGGATATGCACCAGCACCAGCCGGTGCACCGCGATATAGGCCACGCCCAGCGAGATCAGCCACATCAGCATGGGAAAGAGCGCCGCGCTGAACCAGCGCAGCCCGCTCGGCGACTTGTCCTCCCAGATCGCCATGGCGTAGACCAGCCCGGGGATGATGGCCACCAGCGTGTAGATGCGCGGCTTGCCCGCAGCGCTCTCGCCGGAGAACGCGGTCACCCCGCCGCCGACAAGGGCCTTGAGTGACACGTCCTTGGGCAGTTCTCCCTCCAGCGCCTCGGCGGACAGATCGGACAGAAGCACCTTTCCGCCCTCGGTGAAGGTCACGAGGTCGATGGGCTTCTGCTCCATCTCGCCAGCGGACGTGGTGGTGCCAACGCCGGTCTCGCGCTGCGACAGGTCGTCTCCTCCGATCGAGATCGAGACGAACCCGAGGTAGACCCCGTCCTGATAGACAGGGTAGCCCAGCACCATCACCTCGAACCCCGAGACACGCCCCTTCTTGATCAGATCGGCCATCGGCACCCGGTCGCGCGCCATGGTGTCCGCAAAGGCCGAGCCCTGCAGGTCATAGGTCTCCGCGTTGGAGTTGCAAATGCTCTGGTGGTTTTCGTCGATGAACATCGCCAGCGTGTAGACGACCGAGCGGTCCACCAGCTGCCGCATCAGGTCCGAACAGGCCGCCGGGTCGCTTCGGAGCCCGACCACCGAGGTCGCCAGAACCCGCGCCGAGGCAAAGCCGCCGTGCAACATGTCGCGCATGTCCTCGACGTCCGCGACCGTCCGGCCGAACAGGGCCGAGCGGTTCAGCTCGCTGGCCTGCCGCGAGACGTTGGCTGTCTGCATCAACGCGATGATGCCAACGGGCAGCAGGGCCACCGACAGCATGACGGCGACCCTGAAAACCAGCGACTGGGTAATACCCCTCACGCGCCCCTCGCTCAGCCGAGCGGGGTGATGCTGGCAGATACCACCGCCATGGTGCTCTGATCGGTAAGCTCCAGCTCTTCGTCGTCGCTCAAGTGCAGCAACTCGGCCAGCCTGACCCGCGCGCGGTTGGCCCGGCTCTTCACCGTGCCCACGGCACAGCCGCAGGTCTCGGCGGCCTCGTCATACGACATGCCGAGCGCACCCACGAGCCACAGCGTCTCGCGCTGTTCGTCGGGCAGGGTGGCAAAGGCAGCCTGGAAATCCGCGAGCGCCAGGCGCCCGTCGTGATCGGGCTTGGAGGCAAGGCCCCCGGCCAGAACGCCATCCACATCGGCAACCTCGCGGCCCGACTTGCGGCGCGCCGAATAGAAGGTGTTGCGCAGGATGGTGAAAAGCCAGGCCCGCAGGTTGGTGCCCACCTTGAACTTGTCGAAGTTGCTCCAGGCCTTGACCACCGCATCCTGCACCAGGTCATCTGCCTGTGCGGAGTTGCGGGCAAGGCTCATGGCAAAGGCGCGCATGGCAGGAAGATGGGTGACGATCTCGTCGCGCGGATCGACGGGTGGCAGCTCGGCGGCGGCGGAGGTCATTGCGTGCGCCCGCCTTTCGTATCCTGCTGGCGCAGCTTGTTCAGAAGTTCGGTGAACCGATCAGGCACATCCTCCTCGACCTGTGCCTGAAAAACCCGGCGCAGGTTCTCGTCAATCTGTCTTCGCAGCCCTTCGTTCGGCTGTTTTTGCTGCTCGTTCATGTCTTTCGCCTTGCCTTTCCTAGCGTCGTTCAATGCCACCACTCCGCGCGTTCATCTCTCCAACCCGTCTGCACGGATCAGGTTCCCAAAAATAATTTGGAACCAAACGTTTTCAGGCGAGTTTGGTTCCCGAACGCCAATAAGAAAATGGGTAAGGCAACATGAACAGTGCAACCTCCGAAGGCTTTGCTGACGGTATCGCGCGTGAACTCCCCTATCTTCGTCGCTATTCGAGGGCCCTGACAGGGAGCCAGAAATCGGGCGACGCCTATGCCGCCGCCACGCTGGAGGCGATGCTGGAGGATCCGGATCTCGGGGATCGCTCGCGCAGCCCGCGCGTGGCGCTCTTCCGCGCCTTTCACGCCATCTGGACAAGTTCCGGCGCGCCCGTCGAGGCCGCCGAGGGCGACAGTTTCCTCGCCGCGCAGGCCCAGCGCCACATGGCCCCCCTGACCCCCGGCACCCGCGAGGCCCTGCTGCTCTACACGATCGAGCAGTTCTCCTATGCCCAGATCGGCCAGATTACAGACTCCACCGAGGAGGAGGCCGAGGAGATGGTCGCCACCGCGCAGGAAGAGATGGCCCGCTCGATCATGGGCAAGGTGATGATCATCGAGGACGAGGCAATCATCGCCATGGACCTCGAAACCGTCGTTGGCCAGATGGGCCACCGCGTGACCGGCGTCGCCCGCACCCACAAGGGTGCCGTGCAGCTGGCCAAGCAGGAACGCCCCGACATGATCCTGGCCGACATCCAGCTGGCCGACAACTCGTCGGGCGTGGAGGCAGTCAACGAGATCCTCGGCGAGTTCGGCGAGATGCCGGTGATCTTCATCACCGCCTTCCCCGAGCGCCTGCTGACCGGCGAAAAGCCGGAGCCGGTGTTCCTCATCACCAAGCCCTATACCGAAGAGCAGGTGCGCCTCGCCGTAAGCCAGGCCATGTTCTTCGCCTCCACGGTGACCCTCGTCGCCTGAGGCCCAAGGTTCCCTCGAGAAAGGCGGGATCGACATCAGTCGGTTCCGCCTTTTTGTTGGAACAGCCGGTAGATCGCCTTGCACCGCGCCACCGGGCTCTCGCCATCGGTGATCAGCGCCTGGGTGAACAGCATCTTGCCGGTGCGCTTCACCACCTCCGGGGTCGCCTCGATCCAGGCGCCGGGATGGCCGGGGCCGAGATAGTCGATATCCAGCGTGATCGTCGCCATCTTGCCCACAAGCGGGGCCTTGCCCGGCGTACCGCTATAGGTCTCGTTGAAGACGCGGGCGAGGATATCGGCAAAGGTCGCCGTGACCCCGCCATGGCAGACGCCATTCACGTTGAGGTGCCGCGCTTCGACCCGAAAGCCCACGGTCCGCGAGCCATCCGCGTTTTCTCGCACGAACCACGGCCCCATCGCCGCGTCGACCGGCGAGAGCACGTCGAGCGCGATGAAATCGGGCGGCGGGGCCGGGCTGGCGGGGGCGTCTGTCATCGCCGCCACGCTGCCCTGCCCCGCTGCCCACGTCAATCGGGCCCGCTCAGCCCTCCCAGGGCGGCCCGGTGAACTCCGCATCGACCGAGAAGCTCACCTCGTCGGCCACGCCCATCGTCGTGCCCGGCGGCGGCAGCCCCACGTCGAAGCCCACCGCCGAACGGCTGAAACGTCCCTCCGCATGAAAGCCGATCCGCGCGTTGGGGTCGTACTGGTTGCCAACCCAGCCTCCCAGGGCGGTGACAGACATGGTGATCGGGGCGGAGGTGCCGTTGATCGTGAGCACCGCTTCCACCTCCGCCGCCTTCTCCCCGGTGAGGCGAATTGCCGTGCTCACCAGGATGATCTCCGGATGATTGGTCAGGTCGAACCAGGGCGCGGTGGTCAGCATCGCCCTGAACCCCTCAGGCTCCGGCGTCGGAATGTCGAGCGAGGCCACGTCGATCGTGGCGGAGAGCTTCGCCGTGCCAGGGTCCGCCGGGTCCATCTCCAGCGTGGCCGTGAAGCTGTCGAAGCTCGCCCGAAAGATCGAGATCCCGATGTGATCCACCGCAAAGATCAGGCTCGAATGGGCCTGGTCCAGCCTGTAGGTGCCGGGTTGAAGCGTGGCGAGATCGGTCTTGGTGGTGTCCATCGCCAGATCCTGCGCGATGGCGGGCCCGGCGGCGATAATCCCTGCCAGAACAAGCGCTGGCCGCATCATCGCACCGAGCCCTCGCCCCAGGCCACCAGCGGCTCGAACCCGCCCCACATCATCCGCATCCCGTCAAAGGGCATTTCGGGCATCTCTTGGCCCTCCATGTCCTTGGTCATCTGCTCCGCCGCCTTGTCGCAAGTCTCCTTGTCCGGCCAGATCACCCAAGAGAACACGCACACCTCACCCTCCTCCATCTTGGTCGCCATCGGAAAGCTCGTCACTTTGCCATCGGGCACGTCGACGCCCCAGTTCTCCTGCATCCCGATGCAGCCGTAGCCCTTGAACATCTCCAGCGCCTCCTCGGCCATCTTCTTGTATTTCGCCTTGTTTTCCTGCGGCACGGCGAGCAGGAACCCTTGAACATATGCCATTGCAAATACCTCCCTCATGGCGCATTCCGACCTCACCTTGACAGGCTTTATGGTTGATATCAACATAAGACGATGATGGACCCCGAACTCCCCCTCGACGTGACCCACGAGGTCGGCTGGGCCTGCCTGTGCCTGCGCGCCCAGCGCGCCGCGCGCCAGCTCGCCCGGATCTTCGACGAGGTGTTCCGCCCGCTCGGCCTGACCAACGGCCAGTTCTCGCTCCTGATGAGCCTCAACCGCCCTGCCCCGCCCCGCCTGACCGACCTCACCGGTCAGCTGGGCATGGACCGCACAACCCTGACCGCGGCGGTGAAGGTGCTGGAGCGGCGCGGGCTGATGCGGCAGGAGCCCGACGAGAAGGACAAGCGCGCCAAGCGCCTCATGCTGACCGACGCGGGCCGCGCGATCCTGAAAGAGGCGCTGCCGATCTGGCGCGAGACCCATGCGCGGATCGAAGCCGAGCTGGAACGGATCACCGCCGCCCAGCTCCGCGACGGGCTCGATCAGCTCTCTGGCCGCAGCAAGCCTGCCGAGACGCCGTCTAAAAGCTGAGCGTTGCCGCCACCGCGCGCTTCCAGCGAGCGTATTTCTCCTCCCGTTCCCCCTCGGCCATCTCCGGCGCAAAGCTCCGGTCCAGCGCCCAGGTCTCGGCAAAGCCTGCCTGGTCGGGGTAGACCCCTGCCCGCTGCCCCGCCAGCCAGGCCGCGCCCATGGCCGTGGTTTCCAGCACCTTTGGCCGATCCACCGGCGCGCCGATGATGTCCGACAGGAACTGCATCGCCCAATCAGAGGCGCTCATGCCGCCGTCCACGCGCAACGCGGTTTCGCCGCTCCCCGCCCAGTCGGCCTGCATCGCCTCCAGCAGGTCGCGGGTCTGGTAGCCCACGCTCTCCAGCGCGGCGCGGGCAAACTCGGCCGGGCCGGTCGCCCGCGTCAGGCCGAAGACGGCGCCACGGCAATCGGCATCCCAATAGGGCGCACCGAGGCCGGTGAAGGCGGGCACCAGCACCACCCCCTGCCCGGTATCGGCCTGCTCCGCCAACGGCTGGGTCTCGCCCGCCTCGCGGATCAGCTTCATCCCGTCGCGCAGCCATTGCACCACCGCGCCTGCCACGAAGATCGAGCCTTCCAGCGCATAGGTCGGTTTGCCGTCGAGCTGGTAGGCAATCGTCGTCAGCAAGCGGTTCTCGCTCTTCACCGGGTCGGCCCCGGTGTTGAGCAGGGCAAAGCAGCCCGTGCCGTAGGTCGATTTCATCATGCCCGGCTCGAAACAGGCCTGCCCCACCGTTGCCGCCTGCTGGTCGCCCGCGACACCGAGGATCGGGATCTCGCGGCCGCCGAACAGATCGGTCCGCGTCGTGCCGAAATCGGCGGCGCAGTCCTTCACCTCTGGCAGCATCGACATGGGGATGTCGAGCAGCCCGCACATCTCCTCCGACCACGCGCCCTTGCGAATGTCGTAGAGCATCGTCCGCGCCGCATTGGTGGCATCGGTCACATGGGCCCTGCCGCCGGTGAGGTGCCAGATGATCCAGCTGTCGACCGTGCCGAAGGCAAGCTCCCCCGCCTCCGCCTTCGCGCGCGCGCCCTCCACGTTGTCGAGGATCCAGCGCAGCTTGGTGCCAGAGAAATACGGGTCGAGCAGCAGCCCGGTCGCCTCGGTCACCGCCGGTTCATGGCCCTTCTCCTTGAGGGAGCGGCAAAAATCGGCGGTGCGCCTGTCCTGCCAGACGATGGCGTTGTGAATGGCGCGCCCCGTGGTCCTGTCCCAGACCACCGTCGTCTCGCGCTGGTTGGTGATCCCGATGGCGGCGATATCGCCGCTCGACGCGCCCGCCTTCTCGATCGCCGCGCGGCAGGTGGCGGCGGTGGTGGTCCAGAGATCGGCCGCCTCGTGCTCGACCCAACCGGAAGCCGGGAAATGCTGGGTGAATTCCTCCTGCGCAGTGGCGACGGGCTTCATCTGCGCATCGAACAGAATGGCGCGGGAGGAGGTGGTGCCCTGGTCGATGGCGAGAATGTAGGTCATTGCGTGTCCTCCCTGTTGACGGATGGTTTAGCGTGGACGGCAGCCCGCGTCACGCGGGGCGGGGTCAGCGCAGCAGGCGCTCCAGTTCCTCGGCGCTGCGCGGGATCAGCACAAAGCCGTCGAGCCAGCGGGCGCCCGCGGCGTCGAGCGCCTCCGGTGGCGGCGGCTCCGGAAGGGCGATGGCACCAATAGCCAGGCGGCGCAGCTCGGATTCGGGCTCGGCCACGCGCAGGATGCACTCGAAGGCATCGGGGTGTTGCGGCGCGGCCGTGCCCATCAGCCCGCGCCACGCGCGCTCGTGGCGGTGACAGAGCATGGTGTAGGGTGCGAGGCCGGGGCCGACCTGCTGCACCCCGATCTCGCCGGAGGGCCATTTCACCGCGATCTCCTGCCCGTCGAAGGCGTGCAGCATGGCCGCCGCCATGGCCTCGCCCGGCGCGCGGGTGCGGTTGTAGAAGGGCGCGACCAGGATCATCACCAGCACCACCCCCGCGACCACGATGGACGCGCGTTTGATAAAGACGTTCTGCGGCGGGGGCGCTGGGGGCATGGCGCGGCTCCGTCAGGGCATCGAGGATCAAGGTGCAGGGTGAGCGACACATCGCCGGGCTGTCAAAGACAAAGCGGCCGGGGCCACCCGCAAGGGCAGCCCCGGCCTGGGGAGGACAGGTTACTTCCAGGAGGCGATCAGCTCGTCGTAGCTGACGGTCTCCGGGGTCGGATCCTCGTTGTCGAGCTTGGCCTTGGGCGCGCCGGGCATCGCCAGCCACTCCTCAGGGTCCTTCTCCTCGTTCAGCACCGGGCCGAGATCGCCCTGAACGCCTGCGCGCTCAAGCCGCTCCAGCACCCGCTCCTGGTCGGCGCAGAGCGAGTCCAGCGCCTCCTGAGGGGTCTTCGCACCCGACATCGCATCACCGATGTTCTGCCACCAGAGCTGCGCCAGCTTGGGGTAGTCGGGCACGTTGGTGCCGGTGGGCGACCACTGCACCCGCGCGGGCGAGCGGTAGAACTCGACCAGACCGCCGAGCTTGGGAGCCCGCTCGGTGAAGCTGTCGTGCTGGATGGTCGACTCGCGGATGAAGGTGAGGCCCACGTGGGACTTCTTCACATCCACCGTCTTGGAGGTGACGAACTGGGCATAGAGCCAGGCCGCCTTGGCACGGTCGATGGGCGTGGACTTCAGCAGCGTCCAGCTGCCGGCGTCCTGGTAGCCGATCTTGGTGCCCTCTTCCCAGTAGGCGCCATGCGGGCTGGGGGCCATGCGCCACTTCGGCGTGCCGTCCTCGTTGAGCACCGCAGAGGCCCCATCCCCCACCATGTCGGCGGTGAAGGCGGTGTACCAGAACATCTGCTGGGCAATAGAGCCCTGCGCCGGCACCGGGCCGGCCTCGCCGAAGGTCATGCCGGCGGCAGCCGGGGGCGAGTATTTCTGGAGCCACTCGATGGCCTTGGTCACGGCGTAAACGGCGGCGGGGCCGTTCGTCGCGCCGCCACGGGCCACGCAGGAGCCGACGGGCTGGGAGTTCTCGTTCACCCGGATGCCCCATTCGTCGACCGGCAGGCCGTTGGGCTCGCCCTTGTCGCCCATGCCGGCCATCGACATCCACGCATCGGTGTAGCGCCAGCCGAGAGACGGGTCTTTCTTGCCGTAGTCCATGTTGCCATAGACGCCCTCGGAGGGGCCGCCGGCGTAAGACATGTCGCGCCCGGTGAAGAACTCGGCGATGTCCTCGTAGGCCGACCAGTTGACCGGCACGCCGAGGTCGTAGCCATAGGCTTCCTTGAAGTCGGCCTTGGTCTTCTCGTCGTTGAACCAGTCGTAGCGGAACCAGTAGAGGTTGGCGAACTGCTGGTCGGGCAGCTGGTAGACCTTGCCATCGGGTCCGGTGGTGAACGACAGGCCGATGAAATCATCGAGGGCGAGCCCGGGGTTGGTGACATCCGCACCCTCGCCCGCCATCCAGTCGGTCAGGTTGTGGGCCTGCTGGTAGCGCCAATGGGTGCCGATCAGGTCGCTGTCGTTGATGTAGGCATCATAAACGTTCTCGCCAGACTGCATTTGGGTTTGCAGCTTCTCCACCACGTCGCCCTCGCCGATGAGGTCGTGGGTGATCTGGATGCCGGTGATCGCGGTAAAGGCCGGGGCCAGCACCTGGGCCTCGTACTCGTGGGTGGTGATCGTCTCCGACACCACCTTGATGTCCATGCCCGCAAAGGGCTGCGCGGCATCGACGAACCACTGCATCTCGGCTTCCTGCTCCTCGCGGGTGAGCGTGGAGAGGTCGCCGATCTCGGCGTCGAGGAAGGCGCGGGCCTCGTCCATCCCGGCAAAGGCCGGCACGGCGAGGCTGAGCGCCACCGCGAGCCCGCCGGTAAAGGCGGTGGTTGATCTGAGATTGAGCTTCATGATTTCTCCTCCCTGTTGGGTTATGAAGCGCCGCGTTGGTCGCGGCCGTTATTCCTGCGCTACACCCAGCGAAACACCGCTGCGGCATAGATCAGGCAGAGGACCAGCGCCCAGGGTTGGGGCCATCCGGTCAATCCGAGCCAGGCCAGGTTGATGAAGGCCGAGCCGAGAAGGGTGATGAAGAGGCGGTCGCCCCTCGTGGTCTCGATCTGGAGCACGCCCTTGCGGGGCGTCTCGGGGAACTTGATTGCGAGCACGGTGAAGGTGATCAGCAGGCTGGCGATCACGAGAAAGAAGATCGCGGTGGGCCATGTCCATGCCATCCAGTCCATGTCAGCGGCTCCTATTGCTCAGGATTTTCAGGAAGCGGTCATCCTCGGGCTTGACCCGAGGACCTCTTGCGGCTGGGTGCGACGGAAAATGAGAGATCCTCGGGTCAGGCCCGAGGATGACGGCCTTCAGACGTCCGCCTCTGCCTCTGCCCCGGGGCAAATCTCGTACCAGAGATCCCGCCAGCCGGGATTGGCCTTCTCGATCAGGTCGATCTTCCACCGCCGGTACCAGCGTTTCAGCGATTTCTCCCGCTGTATCGCAACAGTCGGCTCCTCGTGCGTCTCGTACCAGACCAGCTTGTCGAGATTGTACAGATCGGTGAAGCCAGGAAACGCGTGGGTCCGATGCTGCCAGACCCGCCCGACCAACCCGCTGGTCACGCCGATGTAGAGCGTCCCGCGCGGCTTGTTGGTCATCATGTAGACCGCCATCTGCTTGTCCATCCCGCCGTAGCCTCTTGTCATCCTCGGGCCTGACCCGAGGATCTCGTTGACAGGAGATCCTCGGGTCAAGCCCGAGGATGACGGCGCTTTGGTTAACAAACCGTGTCACTACACCCTCCCCAGGGCGAAGCCCTTGGCGATGTAGTTGCGCACGAAATAGATCACCAAGGCACCCGGCACGATGGTCAGCACCCCCGCCGCCGCCAGCACGCCCCAGTCGAGGCCGGAGGCAGAGACGGTGCGGGTCATGGTCGCCGCAATCGGCTTGGCATCTACCGTGGTGAGAGTCCGGGAGAGCAGCAGTTCGACCCAGCTGAACATGAAGCAGAAAAACGCCGCCACGCCGATGCCCGAGGCGATCAGCGGCATGAAGATCTTCACGAAGAACTTCGGAAAGCTGTAGCCGTCGATATAGGCCGTCTCGTCGATCTCCTTCGGCACCCCACGCATGAAACCCTCGAGGATCCACACCGCCAGCGGCACGTTGAAGAGGCAATGCGCCAGCGCCACCGCAATGTGCGTGTCGAACAGCCCGACCGAGGAGTAGAGCTGGAAGAACGGCAGCGCGAAGACGGCAGGCGGAGCCATCCGGTTGGTCAGCAGCCAGAAGAACAGGTGCTTGTCGCCCAGGAAGTGGTAGCGCGAGAAGGCATAGGCCGCGGGCAGCGCCACGGCCACCGAGATCACCGTGTTCATCACCACGTAGATCAGCGAGTTCACATACCCCATGTACCAGCTCGGATCGGTCAGGATGACCCGGTAGTTGCGCAGCGTCAGGTCCTGCGGCCAGAGCGTGAAGCTGCCGAGGATCTCGGAATTGCTCTTCAGGCTCATGTTCACCAGCCAGTAGATCGGCAGCAGCAGGAACAGCAGGTAGAGCCCCATCACGATGGCGGAGCCCTTGATCCGGACCTTTGGCGCGGAGCGGGCGGGGGCGAAGGTGGCATCCGTCATTTCGCATCCCTTTTGTCGAGGTTGGTCATGACCGTGTAGAACACCCAGCTCACCAGCAGGATCACCAGGAAATACATGATCGAGAAGGCGGCAGCAGGCCCGAGGTCGAACTGGCCGATGGCCATCTTCACCAGGTCGATGGAGAGGAAGGTCGTGGCATTGCCCGGCCCCCCGCCCGTCACCACGAAGGGCTCGGTGTAGATCATGAAGCTGTCCATGAAGCGCAGCAGGATGGCGATCATCAGCACGCCCTGCATCTTGGGCAGCTCGATGTAGCGGAACACCTTCCAGCGGCTCGCCTGGTCGATCTTGGCGGCCTGGTAGAAGGCATCGGGGATGCTTTGCAACCCGGCATAGGCCAAGAGCGCGATCAGCGAGGTCCAGTGCCAGACATCCATCACCACCACGGTGATCCAGGCATCCAGCACGTCACGGGTGTAGTTGTAGTCCACCCCGATGGCCGCCAGCGTGTGCCCCAGAAGGCCGATGTCGACCCGCCCGAAGATCTGCCAGATGGTGCCCACAACGTTCCACGGGATCAGCAGCGGCAGGCTCATCAGCACGAGGCAGAAGCTCGCCCAGAACCCGCGCTTGGGCATGTTCAGCGCCACGAAGATCCCCAGCGGCACCTCGATGGCGAGGATGAGCGCCGAGAACCCCATCTGCCGCCAGAGCGCCGCCCACATCCGCTCGCTGTCGAGCATCTCCTCGAACCATTCGAGCCCGGCCCAGAAGAACTGGTTGTTCCCGAAAGTGTCCTGCACCGAGTAGTTGACCACGGTCATCAGCGGGATGACCGCCGAGAAGGCCACGAGGATCAGCACCGGCAGAACGAGGAACCAGGCCTTGTGATTGGTGGTCTTTTCCATCAGGCGGCTCCTGCAGACAGGGTGTGGATGACGGCGCAGCGGGGGGAGACGGGGTGCATCACGCCGCTTCCTCCGGGCTCACCCGCCAGTCGTCGGCGTAGACGTTCACATGCGCCGGGTCGAAGGCCACCCGGGTCATGTCGGCGCCGATCTCGTCGCCCTCCCCCGCGATCACGTTGATCTCGCTGCCAAAGAACTCCGCCCGCACGATCTTGTGGCGGCCCACGTCCTCCACCCGGCGCACCTTGACCGGCAGGCCCTCCGTGGCCGACAGCCGCGCATACTCGGGCCGCACCCCAAGCGCGACCCGGCCGGAAACCGCCCCGTAGCCATGCGCCAGCGCCAGCTCGGCGCCGTCGATATAGGCGCGGTTGCCCTCCACCCTTGCCGGGATCAGGTTCATCCCGGGCGAGCCGATGAAATAGCCCACGAAGGTATGCTCCGGCCGCTCGAAAAGCTCCTCGGGCGTGCCGATCTGCACCACCCGGCCATCGTGCATCACCACCACCTTGTCGGCGAAGGTCAGCGCTTCGGTCTGGTCGTGGGTGACATAGATCATCGTATGGCCAAAGTCGTGATGCAGCTGTTTGAGCTGGGTCCGCAGCTCCCACTTCATGTGCGGGTCGATCACGGTGAGCGGCTCGTCGAACAGCAGCGCGTTCACATCCTTGCGCACCATGCCGCGCCCGAGACTGATCTTCTGCTTGGCGTCCGCCGTGAGGCCCCGCGCCTTGCGGTTCAACACCTCCTCCATGCCGATCATCCGGGCAATCTCGCCCACCCGTTCGGCCACATAGGCCTCGTCATGGCCCCGGTTTCTCAGCGGAAACGCCAGGTTGTCCCGCACGGTCATGGTGTCGTAGACGACCGGAAACTGGAACACCTGCGCGATGTTGCGCTCGGCGGTGGGCGCAAAGGTCACGTCCTGCTCGCCAAAGAGAATGCGGCCGCGCGAGGGCATCAGCAGTCCCGAGATGATGTTGAGCAGGGTGGACTTGCCGCAGCCCGAGGCCCCCAGCAGCGCATAGGCCGCGCCATCCTCCCAGGTGTGGTTGAGCTCCTTCAGCGCCCAGTCGTCCTCGCTCGCCGGATCGGCGAGGTAGGAGTGCGCGAGGTTGTCGAGCGTGATCTGTGCCATGGTCCCCCTCAGGCCGCCGCCGCGTAGGAGGCAGGCGCCACCAGCGCCCCCTCGGCATCGAAGATGTACACGTGGCTCGGGTCGAGCCACACCGCGAGGTCGGCCCCCGGCTCGAGGTTGTGCACCCCGTGAATGAGCCCGACCCAGCGCTCGCCGGCATGGTCGAGATGCACGAAGGTCTCCGACCCGGTCAGCTCGGTCACCGAAAGCCGCGTGTTGAACTTCATCGCACTCGGCGTGTGCTGCCCGATCTCCAGGTGGTTGGGCCGGAACCCGGCCAGGTAGCGCCCGTCGGGCAGCTCCGCCAGCTTGCCGGTCGCGGGCGCGCTCTGTCCCTCGCCGAACATCAGCTTGTTGCCCGTCTTGGACACCTGCAAGAAGTTCATCGGCGGGTCCGAGAACACCCGCGCCGTGGTGGCATCCACAGGGCGGCGATAGACATCCGGCGTCAGCCCGAACTGCGTCACCCGCCCCTCCCAGAGCGTCGCCGTGTTGCCGCCGAGCAGCAGCGCCTCCTCCGGCTCGGTGGTGGCATAGACAAAGATCGCGCCCGACTCCTCGAAGATCTTCGGGATCTCCACGCGCAGTTCCTCGCGCAGCTTGTAGTCGAGGTTGGCCAGCGGCTCGTCGAGCAGCACCAGCCCCGCCCCCTTCACCAGGGCCCGCGCCAGGGCGCAACGCTGTTGCTGCCCGCCCGAAAGCTCCAGCGGCCTGCGGTCGAGCATGGGGGTGAGCTTCATCATCTCGGCGGTCTTGTGGACGGCGGCGTCGATAGTCGCCTTGTCCTTGCCCTGCAGCCGCAAGGGCGATGCGATGTTGTCGTAGACGGTCATCGTCGGGTAGTTGATGAACTGCTGGTAGACCATCGCCACCTGCCGGTCCTGCACCCGCATCCCCGTCACGTCCTCGCCGTTCCAGAACACCCGCCCCTCGGTCGGTTGGTCGAGGCCCGCCATGAGGCGCATCAGGCTGGTCTTGCCCGCGAGCGTAGGCCCGAGCAGCACGTTCATCGTGCCGTTCTCGAGGTGGAGATCCGTGGGGTGAATATGCGTCTGACGCCCCACCACCTTGCTCACGGACTTCAGTTCCAGAACCATGCGTCCCCCTATTCCGCCGCCGCCGGGCTCGCGTCCCGGCGATGGGTTTTCAAGTAGGCTTCCAGCGCCTTGACCTGGTCGGCCGAGAGCCGCAGGCCCAGCTTGCTGCGCCGCCACAGGATGTCGTCCGCGGTGCGGGCGTATTCATGCGCCATCAGCCAGTCCACCTCGGCCCGGGTCAGCCCCGCGCCAAAGTCCTGCCCCAGGTCTGCGGCACTGGCCGCCTTGCCCAGAACGGCCCGCGCCTCCGTGCCGTAGGCCCGCACCAGCCGCGCGGCCTGCGCAGCCTCGAGAAACGGATACTCCCCGCGCAGCCCCTCGGCCAGCGCCCGCGCCCCGTCATGAGCAAAGTCGCCTCCGGGCAGCGGGGCGGTTTCTGTCCACTTGCGGCCAAGACCCTGGAAATGCGGCGCGATCTTGTCCAGCGCGGCCTCCGCCAACCGCCGGTAGGTGGTGATCTTGCCGCCAAACACATTCAGCACCGGCGCGCCTGCCGAGCTGTCCACCTTCAGCGTGTAGTCCCGCGTCGCCGCGGTGGCCGAGCTGGCGCCCTCGTCGTAGAGCGGCCTCACGCCCGAATAGGTCCAGACGATATCCTCCGCCGTGATCGGCGCCTTCAGGTAGCGCCCGGCGAAGTCGATCAGGTAGTCGCGCTCCTCCTCGGTGCAGCGCGGCGCTTCGCCGGGGTCATCATGGGCACATTCGGTGGTGCCGATCAGGGTGAAATCCTGCTCGTAGGGAATGGCAAAGATGATCCGCCCATCCTCGCCCTGGAAGAAATAGGCCTTGTCGTGGTCGTAGAGCCGCCGCGTCACGATATGCGAGCCGCGCACCAGCCGAACGCCCTCTGTCGAGTTGGAGCGGATCGTGTGGCTCAGGATCTCCCCCACCCAGGGGCCGCCGGCGTTGACAAGCATGCGCGCACTGTGGGTCGCCTTCTGTCCGCTTTCGGTATTTTGCGTTTCCACGATCCAGAGCCCGTCTTCGACATGGGCCGATAGCACCTTGGTCCGCGTCAGGATCGTCGCGCCCCGCGCCTCCGCGTCCCGCGCGTTGAGCACCACGAGCCGCGAGTCCTCCACCCAGCAGTCCGAATACTCATAGGCCCGCTCGAAGCGCGGCTGGAGCGGCGCGCCCTCCGCCGTGCCGGGCAGGCTGAGTGTGGCGGTGCCGGGCAGGATCTTGCGCCCGCCCAGGTGATCGTAAAGGAAGAGCCCCAGGCGGATCAGCCAGGCCGGCCGCCGTCCGCGCATCCAGGGCATCGCGAAGGAGAGCAGCCGCGAGGTCGGCGTCGCCTTCTCGAACCGCATATCCTTATGATAAGGAAGCACAAATCTCATAGGCCAGGAGATGTGCGGCATGTTCCGCAAAAGCACCTCGCGCTCTTCCAGGGCCTCCCGCACCAGCCGGAACTCGAAGAACTCCAGATACCGCAGCCCGCCATGAAAGAGCTTGGTCGAGGAGGAGGAGGTCGCCTGCGCCAGGTCACCCATCTCGGCGAGGCGCACCGAGAGCCCCCGGCCCGCCGCATCGCGTGCGATGCCGCAGCCATTGATGCCGCCACCGATCACGAACAGATCGACCGGCTCCGTGGGCGCCCCCTTCGACACGTTTTCCTCCCAGGTGTCCTCGGCGCAAGTTATGCACCGAGTCGCGCCCCGACGAAAGCAGAAATGTTCGTTTCTTTTCGTTTTTGGGAATCTCACGCGCGATCAGCGACTTGCCGCGCGGCAGCGCAAACCGCTGCATTGCGGCGAAACCCCTGCCATCACAACGGAAAACCCGCCTCCACCCCTGTTTGCACGCAAATCCCATTGCCCCGCCTCACGCCCCATGCGAAAAGAACCGAACATGCACGACCCGGAACACCCCGCATGAGCCAGGCCTTCCGCCACCCCGAAATGCTCGAGATCATCCGCCGCGACGGCAAGGTCACGGTCGACGGGCTGGCCGAGCACTTCGGCGTCACCCTCCAGACCATCCGGCGCGACCTGACCGAACTGGCCGAGGCCGGCCAGATCGAGCGCGTCCACGGCGGCGCCATCCTCGCCTCGGGCACCCACAACATCGGCTACGAGGAGCGGCGCTCGCTGAACCTCGAGGCCAAGGCCGCCATCGCCCGCGCCTGCGCTGCCCAGATCCCCGAGAACGCCAGCATCTTCCTCAACATCGGCACCTCCACCGAGGCCGTGGCCCGCGAGTTGATGCGCCATCGCAGCCTGCTGGTGGTAACCAACAACATGAACGTGGCCAACATCCTCGCCGCAAACTCCGACTGCGAGATCGTCGTCACCGGCGGCACGCTGCGCCGCTCCGACGGCGGGCTGGTCGGCAAACTGGCCTCCGAGACCATTCAGCAGTTCAAGTTCGATCTCGCCATCGTCGGGTGCTCGGCCATCGACCGCGAGGGCGACATGCTCGACTTCGACATCCAGGAGGTCGGCGTCAGCCAGGCCATCCTCGCCCAGTCGCGCCGCACCTTCCTCGTGGCCGATCACTCCAAGTTCCAGCGCAGCGCCCCCGCCCGCATCGCCTCGCTCGCCGCGATCGACCGCTTCTTCACCGACGCGCCGCTCACCCCCGACCTCGCCCGCCTCTGCGCCGACTGGGGTACCCTCGTCGACGTCTGCCGCTGAGGCTGGGCACCCGCGCCAACCCCTGCTAGCGTCCGGCAGAACGACCCGGAGACACCAGTGCAAGACCAATTCGACGTGGCCGTGATCGGCGGCGGCATCGCCGGCATCTCGGCGGCCGCAGAACTCTCCCGCAACGCCCGCGTGGTGATCCTCGAGGCCGAGAGCCAGCCCGGCTACCACAGCTCCGGCCGCTCCGCCGCGCTCTACGTGCAGGGCTATGGCGCGGGCGTGTGGCAGCGCCTGGTGGCGCTGGCCGAGCCCGTCCTCAAGGCCCCGCCCGCAGGCTTCACCGAGGCGCCCCTGCTCACCCCGCGCGGCTTTCTCCGCATCGCCCGCGAAGACCAGCGCCACGCCCTGAAGGCGCTCGCCGCGGGCATCGAAGACACCTCAGACCTGCAGTGGCTGACCGGAGAGGAGGCCGAGGCCATGGCGCCCCTGCTCCGCCCCGGCCACATCGCACGGGCGCTCTACACCTCCGAGGCCCATGACATCGACGTGCACGCCCTGCTTCAGGGCTTTCTCCGCCAGGCCCGCGCCAACGGCGCCACGCTGAAAGGCAAGGCCGAGGTCACCGCCCTCACCCGCGAGGGCGAGGGCTGGCGGATCGAAACGCCCGAGGGCAGCCTCACCGCCAGTCTCGTCGTCAACGCCGCCGGAGCCTGGGCCGACCGCGTGGCCAGCCTCGCCGGTCTGCGCCCGCTGGGGCTGCAACCCATGCGCCGCACCGCCATCACCGTCGATGCCCCCGCCGACCTGCCGCTCGCCACCCTGCCGATGATCGTCGACGCCGACGAGGCCTTCTACACGCGCCCGATGGGCGGCAAGCTCATGGCCTCCCCCGCCGATGAAACCCCCTCCGAGCCCTGCGATGCCCAACCCGAGGAGCTCGACATCGCCCTCTGCGTGGACCGCCTCACCACCGCCTGCCGGGTCGAGGTGCGCCGGATCGAGAGCAAGTGGGCCGGCCTGCGCTGCTTCTTCCCCGACCGCGCGCCGGTCTGCGGCTTCGACCCGGCCGAGCCGCGCTTCTTCTGGCTTGCGGGCCAGGGCGGCGACGGGGTGCAAACCTCGCCCGCGCTGTCGCGCATCGCGGGGGCCCTGGTGCGGGGCTCCGGCGTGGACGAGGTGCTCGCAGGCAGCGGCCTCACCCCCGCCATGCTCTCGCCCGGTCGCCCCACGCTCGCGCCCTGAAGGCGGTCCGGGCGCGCGCCGTCGCCTCACCCCGTGAGAAACGCCAGGTCGCAGGGCACCACCCGCACCGTCCCGTCCTCTCCCGTCACCCGCAGCGCGCCGCCCTCGGCCGCCACCGAGGCCACCGGCGCGCCGCAGGGCCAAGCCATGGCCCCGGTCACATGCCGCACCTCGAGCCCGGCTCCCAACTCCGGTGCCTGCAGCTCCGGCGCGTCGATCAGATGCGGCGCGCAGCCCTCCTCCACCCCGAGGCACCCCCTGTGCCGCCTGTTCCACGGCGCGTAGTCGCGCCCGCCGTTCGAATGCCAGAGCATCGTCATCGGCAGCGCCGCCGGGTTGCGCAGCGACAGGTAGAGATCGCCCTCCACCGGACGCACCACCGCCGTCCACCCCAGGGGCGATCCCTCGGCCTCGATCCCGGTCACGAAGTCCTCATGCGCGGGCCCCCAGGGATAGAGGCGCAGGTCCACCACGCCTTCAGCGCCGGGAAAGGCGCCGATCGCGCCCTCCGCCGGATAGCGCAGGGCCGAGCGCCCCCGCGCCGGGTCCGGCTCCAGCGCCGTGGCCCCGGTCTGCCAGCGCCGCTTCGCCGAGGTGCGGATGATGCCCCCGTGGGGCAGCGCCACATTCGCATGGTTCGCCACCGCGATCCGCCCCTGCCCGCCCTCGAACCGATGCGCCTGGTAGACAAACGGATGCCCGTCGCGCAGGGCCAGCCGCTTCACCAGCCGCGCACCCTGCACCTTCCGCTCCAGAACGGCCAGCAGCTCGCCCGCCCGCGCCTCTGCCGACCACGCGCTGTTGCACGGCCAGCCATGCAGCGGCACCTCCTCGCCGGCCCGCCCGAACGGCGCACAAAAGAAATCGCCGCCCAGCACCGCCAGATGCGGCGGCGCGCCTTCCGGCATCGCCTCGCGCCCCACCCAGGGCGCCCGATGCAAGGGCGCCACCTCGCGCCCGTCATCCGTTACCCGGATCGTCTCGATCAGCCCGTGGACCGCATCGAAGGCCAGCCCGATTCCATCTGCCGCAATCTCCAAGCGTCATCCCTCCCTGCCCTGCGGCTTATGTGCTCACCGCATTGGACCCTTGACAATCCCGGCCCGGCGCTTTGACTATGTAATCGTTTACAGCGCCGGTCCGCGCCACCGCTGCCGCGCCCTGTAATCGTTTACACCAAAAGAGGCGGAAACCGCCCGCTGGCTGCCGAGGGGAGGATTGGCGCTGACGACAGGGAGCGATAACCCGATGGGCCGGGCGGGGTTTTCCTACGCCGGGGCCCAGGTGCTGGTGATCGGCGCCAGCCGAGCGGGGATCGGCGCCGCCATCGCCCGGGCCTTCGCCGCCGCCGGCGCCAGCGTCGCCATCACCGGGGTCGAGCCGGAGCCCGACCCGGCTGACAGCCACTTCCCCTACACCCGGCTCGACGTGACCGACATGGCCGCCGTCGAGGCCCTCTCCGCCGCCACGCCCAGGCTCGACGTGCTCGTCAACTGCGCCGCCATCACCGCCCGCGGCGAGGAGATGGCCCCCGAGTTCTTCTCCAGGGTGGTCGACATCAACCTCACCGGCACGATGCGCTGCGCCCTCGCCTTCCGGCCCCAGCTTGCGGCCAGCAAGGGCTGCGTCATCAACATCGCGTCCATGTATGCCGGCTTCGGCAGCCCCAGGAACCCCGCCTACGGCGCCTCCAAGGCCGCAGTGCAGCAGCTCACCAAGTCGCTCGCCATCGCCTGGGCGTCCGAGGGCATCCGCGTCAACGCCGTCGCGCCGGGCTTCATCGTCACCGCCCAGTCGGCCCGCTCGCGCGAAGACGCCACCCATGTGGCCAACGTCAACGCCCGCACCCCGCTGGGCCGCTGGGGCCAGCCCGAGGATATCGCCGGACCGGTCCTGTTTCTGGCCTCCGAGGCGGCAAAGTTCATGACC
The DNA here is from genome assembly GCF_900142295.1 of Vannielia litorea. Lineage (NCBI taxonomy): Bacteria > Pseudomonadati > Pseudomonadota > Alphaproteobacteria > Rhodobacterales > Paracoccaceae > Vannielia > Vannielia litorea. The sequence continues at coordinate 1,103,366 of NZ_FSRL01000001.1, read as the reverse complement.
GGCGCCTGTATTCCGGTTGACGGAGGCTATTCGGTTGTTTGAGGCTCACAGCAAGGGAGGCGCCCCGCTGCGGGGCGAAACGCGATGACGGATTTCTCGCGCATCGGCGTGGCGGTGATCGGCACCGGCTTTATCGGAACGGTTCATGTCTGGGCGCTGCGGCGGCTCGGGGTCAACCTGCGCGGCGTGCTGGGCTCCTCGCCCGAGCGCGGCGCGGCGGCCGCCGCGGGCCTGGGCACCCGCGCCTTCGCCTCGCTCGAGGAGCTCTGCGCCGATGCCTCCGTGCAGGCCGTCCACGTCACCTCCCCCAATCACCTGCACTACAGCCAGGTGAAGGCCCTCATCGCCGCCGGCAAGCACGTGGTCTGCGAAAAGCCCCTGACGATGACCGCCGCCCAATCCGCCGAACTGGTCGAGCGCGCCGCCGCCTCCGACCTCATCTGCGCGGTCTGCTACAACATCCGCTTCTACCCGCTGAACCAGCAGGCCCGCGGCATGGTCGCGGCGGGCGAGCTGGGCGATCTCCGCCTGGTCACCGGCCACTACGTGCAGGACTGGCTCGCCAAGCCGACCGACTGGAACTGGCGGCTCGAGGGCGACAAGGGCGGCGCCCTGCGCGCGGTAGGCGATATCGGCACCCATTGGGCCGACCTCACCAGCTTCATCGCCGGCGAGAAGCCCGCCGAGGTGATGGCCGAGCTCAGCACCTTCATCACCGAGCGCGACAAGCCCACCGGCCCGGTCGAAACCTTCACCGCGGCCTCCGGCGCCACCGAGAAAGTTACCGTAACAACCGAGGATACAGCCCTGATATTGCTGCGCTATCCCAGCGGCGCACGCGGCTCTCTCACGGTCAGCCAGGTCTCTCCCGGCCGCAAGAACGCGCTCCGCTGGGATATCGCCGGGGCCAAGGCCAGCGCCGAGTGGACCTCCGAAACCCCCGATCACCTCTTCATCGGTCACCGCGACGGCCCGAACCAGATCCTGCAGCGCGACGCCGCCCTGATGAACCCCACCGGCGCCGCCGCCGCCTCGCTGCCCGGCGGCCATGTGGAGGGCTTCGCCGACACCTTCTTCGCCCTCTTCCGGCAGGTCTACGGCGATATCCAGGCCGGCGCGCGCCAGCCCGCCTCCACCTGGGCCAGCTTTGCCGACGGGCATTTCGAGATGGAATTCTGCGAGGCGGTCCTCGCCAGCGCCCGGAGCGGCGCCTGGGTGAAGATCGGCGCATAAGACAAGGACAAAAAACATGAAACTCGGAATCCTCACCGCACCGTTCCCCGATACGCCCCTGCTCGAGGTTGCCCAATGGGCGGCCGACGAGGCCATGGGCCTGCTCGAAATCGCCTGCTGGCCCGCCTCCGGCGGCGAGGCCCGGCGCTACGCCGGCACCTCCCACATCGACTGCAACGGCCTCTCCGAGGGCCAGGCGCAGGAAATCACCGGCAGCCTAGCCGAGCTGGGCGTCGGCATCTCGGCCCTGGGCTACTACCCCAACCCGCTGCACGCAGACGCCGCCCACCGCGAAGAGGTTATCCCCCACCTCAAACACGTGATCACGGCCGCCGCCACCCTCTCCGTCCCGGTCGTGAACACCTTCATTGGCGGCGACAAGTCCTTGAACGTGGACGAGAACTGGAAACGCGCGCAGCAGATCTTCTCGCCCGTCGTCGGCCATGCCGAGGATGCTGGCGTCAAGCTCTGCTTCGAGAACTGCCCGATGATCTTCAGCTACGATGAATGGCCCGGCGGGCACAACATCGCCTACAGCCCCAGGATCTGGCGCCGCATCTTCGACGAATGGGGCGATGCCGTGGGCATGAACTTCGACCCCTCGCATCTGGTCTGGCAATTCATCGACCAGGCCCGCTTCATCAAGGAGTTCGGGCCGAAAATGGCCCATGTCCACGCCAAGGACGTGATGATCGACCGCGACAAGCTCTACGAGAACGGCACCATGAGCCTGGGCATGGGCTGGCAGGTGCCCCGCATGCCCGGTCTGGGCGATGTGGACTGGCCCGGCTTCTTCTCCGGTCTCTACCGCGCGGGCTACGACGGGCCGGTGATCATCGAGCACGAGGACAAGGTCTTCGAGAAGGATGACGCCGCGGTGAAGCGCGGCTTCCTGCTCGCCCGCGACGTGCTGCAACCTTACATCAAGTAACAACAACAAGAAACTGAAACGCATAACTTTTCCTAGGGAGGGAAAATCATGAAGAAGCTGCTCAAGACAACCACCGCCGCCGCTGGCGTCACCCTCGGGCTCGCCGGCATGGCGCTGGCCGATTACACCATCGGCATTTCCAACACCGTGCAGGGCAACGGCTGGCGCGAGGAGATGATCTGCGCGATGAAGGCGCAGGCCCTCGTCTCCGGCAAGGTCGACAGTCTCAACATCGCCCACCGCAACACCGATGCCGCCGGCCAGTCGGAGGACATCCGCAACCTGATCGAGGCGGGTGTCGATGCCATCGTGGTCAACCCCGCCAATCCCGACGGCATTGCCGACGCGGTCAAGGAGGCGACAGACAAGGGCATCGTCGTCGTGGCCGTCGACCAGGGCGTGAACGCGGACTCCGCCTATGTGCTCTCGAACAACCAGGAAGAATACGCCTACCTCGGCGCCAAGTGGCTGTTCGAAACCATCGGAGGCTCCGGCTCTGTGGTCTACATGCGCGGCGCGGCCGGGGCGGCCGCCGATGACGACCGCGACCGCGGCTTCAAGCGCGCGCTGGCCGAGTTCCCCGATGTGACGGTGGCCCAGGAGGTCTTCACCGGCTGGCAGCAGGACAAGGGCAAGCAGCAGATCCTCGACTACATCGCCACCGGCATCCCGTTTGACGGCATCTGGACGAGCGGAATCGACAACGTGATCGTCGATGCGCTGGTCGAGAGCGACGTGGACCTCGTGCCGGTCGTGGGCGCCGACAACGCCGGTTTCGTCGGCCAGCTCGCTTCGGTCGAGGGCCTCACCGGCGCCGCCGTCACCAACCCCGGCTCCATCGGCGGCGCGGGCGTGACGCTGGCGCTCCAGATCCTCGAAGGGCAAATGCCCGCCGAGCGGGTAGTGCTGGTCGACCCGGCGCTCTGGGCCAACAACGACGACAAGGGCAAGGAGATGATCGCCGCCGCCCAGAACCCCGATCTCGACCCCGAGTGGCCGGTTTCCGTCAGCATCGACGGCTGGACCGATTACTCCATGGAAGAGATTATCGCCTGCAAGGGCCCCGGCGAGTGAGCACCACCGGCCGGGCACATCAACCTGCCCGGCCAACCCTCTGAACATGAAGACCAAAGAGGCGACATGACCCATGAGGCCCCGCTGCTCGACGCGAGCGGCGTCGAAAAGCGCTTCGGCGCGGTCGTGGCCCTGAAGGCCGCCGCCCTCACCATTCGTCGGGGCGAGATCGTGGCGCTGATGGGCGCCAACGGCGCGGGCAAGTCGACCTTCGTGAAAATCCTCACCGGCGCGCTCCGCGCCGACAGCGGCCATGTCAGGATCCGCGGTACCGAGCGCGTGGTCGGCTCCCCCGCCGAGGCCCGCCGCTCCGGCCTCGTGCCCGTCTACCAGGAGCCCTCGCTGATCCCCGATCTCGACGTGGCCGACAATCTCCGCCTCGGCGGCACCGATCCTGCCAAGTTCAAGGCCTGGATGGCCGAACTGGGCTTTTCCACCCTCGATCTCTCCGCGATGATCCACAGCCTTCCGCTGGCCACCCTGCGGATCATCGACCTCGCCCGCGCCCTGGCCAGCGAGCCCGACGTGCTCCTGCTCGACGAGATGACAGCCGCGCTGCCAACCGACCTGGTGGAGGCGGTGCTCCGGGTCGTCAAACAGCAGGCCGAGGCCGGGCGCTCCGTCATCTACATCTCCCACCGCTTCGCCGAGATCGCCCAGGTCTGCCAGCGCGCCGTGGTGCTGCGTGACGGCGCCACCGTGGGCGATGTGCCCATCGAGGCCGGCGCCGAGGAGCGCATCGTCGAGATGATGCTGGGCGAGGCGATCAAGCCCGGTGAAACCGCCGCCCAGCGCGCCGCGCCTGCCCCCAGCGGCACCCCGCGCCTGGCCGTCCGCGGCCTCGGCGCCACGGGCAAGCTGACCGACGTCAGCTTCGCCCTCCATCCCGGCGAGGTGCTGGGCGTGGTCGCGCTCGAAGGCCAGGGGCAGGACGAGCTCTTCGAGGTGCTGGCCGGCGCCCGCAAGCCCGATCGCGGCGTCATCGAGGTCGAGGGCAGCCCCCGCCGCTTCGCCCATCCCGCCGACGCCATCGCCGCCGGCCTCTCCTTCGTGCCCGGCAACCGGGCCGATGCGCTGGCCATGCAGCAAAGCGTGCGCGACAACCTCGCGCTCCCCTTCTCCGCCCACCCCCGCGCCTGGGGGCCAATCCACATGCGCCGCGAGGGCGAGATCGTGGCGCGCACCATCGAGCGGCTCCAGATCGACACCCGCGCCCAGGGCGAGGTCGGCCGCCTCTCGGGCGGCAACCAGCAGAAGGTCACCATCGGGCGCTGGCTGGCCCATGGCTGCGATACCCTCCTGCTCTTCGATCCCACCCGCGGCATCGACGTGCGCACCAAGCGCCAGATCTACCCGCTGGTGCGCGAGCTTGCGGCCTCGGGCGCCGCGGTGCTGTTCTATTCCTCCGAGCTCGAAGAGATCCAGCTGGCCTGCGACCGCTGTATCGTCATCTTCAATGGCCGCGTGGTCGATACCATGCCCGCCTCGAAGGCCGACGAACCCCGCCTCATGCGCGCCGCCTACGGGCTGACGGAGAGCGCCGCATGAAGGCCTTGCGCAAACACGCCTGGATCACCGGCCTGGCCGTCATCCTGGCCCTGCTCATCCTGGCGACCAAGCTGATCCAGCCCACCTTCGGCGCGAGCGGCGTCGAGAGCCTCGCCCGCGCCGCCCTGCCCTTCGCCTTTGCCACCGTGGCCCAGGCGGTGGTGGTGATCGCGGGCGGCATCGACCTCTCCATCGCCTCGGTCATGGCGGTCTGCTCGGTCACCGCTGCCGTGCTGATGGAGGGCAACGGCGGCGCCGCCTCGCTCGGCATCGTCCTTCTGGTGCTGGCGATAGGCGCGGCCATGGGCGCGCTCAACGGGCTGCTCATCACCCTCACCCGCGTGCCCGACATCGTGGTGACCCTCGCCATGCTCTTCGTCTGGGAGGGCGTGGCACTCCTGATCCTCAACGCGCCGGGCGGACGGGCGGCGGACTGGCTGCGCGGCCTCATCATCGGCGGCCTTCCCATCCCCGGCCTTGGCGGCGTGCCGCGCGCGCTGGTCTTCCTGCTGGTGCTGGTGGCGCTGGTCTGGCTCCCGATCCGCCGCTCCCGCACCGGCCTCTCGCTCTATGCCGTGGGCTCCGATGCGCTCGCCGCCTTCCGCTCGGGCGTCAACGTGGGCCGCACCCGGATCGTTGCCTACGGCCTCGCCGGGCTGTTCGCGGCGATGGGGGGGCTCTCGCTCACGCTCTCCACCGGCATCGGCGAGCCCATCCCCGGCCCCTACCTGCTGGCCTCCGTGGCCGCCGTGGTGCTGGGCGGCGTTGTGCTGGGCGGCGGGAAGGGCGGGCTGCTGGGCCCGCTCATCGCCGTGTTCATTTTGCGGCTGGTGCGGATGGACCTCACCCTGCTCTCCGTCGATCCCAACGTCTCGGCCATCATCGAGGGCACCATCATGGTGGTGGTCGTCATGATCGGCGGGCTGCTGGCGGCGAAAGGAAGGCTCTGATGACCCGCGCCAAGGCCCTCCTCCGCGATCACCCGATCATCCCCCTGCTGGTGCTCCTCGCCCTGCTCGTGGGCCTGCTCGAGATCATGCGCCCCGGCATCGTCGGCGAGCGCTGGATCGCCAACACGGTGAAGTTCGCCATCCCGCTGGCGATGCTCGCCGCCTGCCAGACGCTGACCATGCTCACGGGAGGCATCGACCTCTCGGCGGCCATCGTCGCCACCATCTCCAGCTTCGTCATGGCCACGCTCGTGCCCTTCTACGGCGCCCCCGCGGCCATCGTCCTCTCCCTCGTCCCCGCCGTGCTGATCGGGCTGCTGAACGGCGTCGGCGTGGGGCTCTTCCGAGTGCACCCGCTGATCATCACGCTGGGCACCGGCCTCATCGGCACCGGCTGCCTCCAGGTCTACCAGAGCACCGTCATCGCCACCGGCTCCGAGGTGCCCGAGGCGCTGGCCTGGCTCGGCACCGGCCGCACCTGGGGCTTTCCCAATGCGCTGGTGCTCTTTGTCCCCTTCGCCGCCCTCATCCTCTACGCCCAGCGCCGCACCGGCTTTGGCCGCCTGCTCTACGCGATGGGCGACAACGAAGGCGCGGCGCGGCTCGCGGGCGTGCGCGGCTGGCAGGTGCACCTGGCGCTCTACGCGATCTCGGGGCTCATCGCGGGCGTGGCGGGCCTGCTCTACGTCGGCCTCATCAAGGCCCCCTCGCTGTCGCTCGCCGTCCCGCTGATGCTGCCCTCGGTGGCCGCGGCGGTGATCGGCGGCACCTCGATCTTCGGCGGGCGCGGCGGCTACGCGGGCACTATCGTCGGCGCCCTCATCCTCACCGTGCTGGGCACCATGCTGACCCTGCTGCAAATGCCCGAGGGCGTGCGGCGCATCCTCTTTGGCGGCATCATCCTGGGCGTCGCCGCCATTCACCTGCGCCTGACAGACACGAGGTAACCCGATGAAGATCGCCGGCATCTCCTTCGACCACATGCACATGGGCGACCTGCTGCGCATGGTCCACGCGCACCCCGAAGCCGAGATCTGCGCCCTCTACGACCCCGACCGCGCGAAGATGCAGGCGGCGGTGGCGGCCTTCGACGTGCCCGAAGAGCGGGTCTTCACCGATCTCGACGCCGCCCTGGGCACCGCGCCCGATCTCGCCATCCTCTGCTCCTCCACCGCCAGCCACGCCGAGATGGCCGAGCGCATCGCCCCCACCGGCACCAACCTCTTCGTCGAAAAGCCCTTCGCCGCCACGGCCGCAGATGCCCGCCGGATGATCGCCGCGATGGCGGCGGGCGGCGGGCGCATGGCGATCAACTGGCCGCTGCGCTGGGTCGAGAGCCACGTCACCGCCAAAGAGATCATCGAGGCGGGCACCATCGGCGAACTGCTCGAGGTGCGCAGCTACGGCGGTAACCGCGGGCCGCTCTTCCACCTCGCCGACAAGGTCGAGGTCACGCCCGAGGAGGTGGAGCGGCAAAAGCCCGAAAGCTGGTGGTACAAAAAGGCCTCCGGCGGCGGCTCGCTGCTCGACTATCTCGGCTACGGCGCGACGCTCGGCACCTGGTACATGGAGGGCGCCGCCCCGCTCGAGGTCACATGCGTCATCGACGAGACCCCCGGCATCGAGGTCGACCAGCACTCCATCACCATCTGCCGCTACGCCACCGGCCTCAGCAGGATGGAAACCCGATGGGGCACTTTCACCGACCCCTGGATCACCCAGCCCCAGCCCCGCTGCGGCTTCACCTTCATCGGCTCGGACGGCACGCTGGTCAGCCACGACTACGCCGACCACGTGACCCTCCAAACCCGCGCCCGGCCCGAGATCCACGCGGTGCCCGTCACCCCGCTCCCTGCAGGCGAGACAAACCCGATCGAATACGTCCTCTCCCGCCTCAGGTCCGGTGCGCCCATCGAGGGCCCGCTCGACCCGGCCCTCTGCCTCACCGCTCAACGCATCATCGACACCGCAGCAAAGTCGGCCGCCGAAAAGCGCACCCTGCCGCTGCTGCCATGAGCGAACCGGACGCCGAGAGCTACGCCCTGAAGTCCGCGCAGGTGGCGGAGATCCCCGCTCCCGATCTTCCCTACCAGCCGCCAACACCCCGCAACCCGCCTCCCATCGCCCTCATCGGCGCGGGCGGCATCGCGGGCGCTCATCTCGACGCCTACCGCACCGCCGGATGGGAGGTGGCCGCCATCTGCAACCGCAGCCTCGCTCGGGCACAGGCGCGGGCGGCGGAGTTCTTTCCGCAGGCGCGGGTGACCGACCGCTGGGAGGCGGTGCTGGACGACCCCGCCATCGCGGTGGTCGACATCACCCCCCATCCCGCCGACCGCCTGCCGATCGTCGAGGCCGCGCTGAAGGCCGGCAAGCATGTGCTCTCGCAAAAGCCCTTCACCGAAAGCCTCGACGACGCTGAGCGCCTCACGGCGCTGGCCGAGGCCCAAGGCGTCCACCTCGCCGTCAACCAGAACGGCCGCTGGGCGCCGCACCTCGCCTGGATGCGCGAGGCCGTGCAGCGGGGCCTGATCGGCACCCTCACCTCCGCCCATGTCGCCATCGCCTGGAACCATGCCTGGATCGAAGACACCCCCTTCGAGGAAATCCACGACCTCGTGCTCTACGACTTCGGCATCCACTGGTTCGACTTTCTCGCCAGCCTCGCCGGGGACCGCCTGCAAACCGTCACGGCAACCTCCGCCTTCGCTGCGGGCCAGGGCGCCCGGACTCCGCTCCTCGCCCAGGCCCTCGTCACGCTCGACGGCGGGCAGGCCTCGTTCGCCTTCGACGGCGCCACCCGGCACGGGCCAAGCGACACGACCGTGATCACCGGCACCGAGGGCACGTTGCAGTCCACCGGCCCCGACCTCGGCCGGCAGCAGGTGACCCTCACCACAGCCGCCGGCCGCGCCACCCCCCGGCTCGCCGGCACCTGGTTCAACGACGGGTTTCGCGGCGCCATGGGCGAGCTGCTCTGCGCCATCGAGCAGGGCCGCCCGCCCGCCAACTCCGCCGCGCGCAACCGCGCCACCCTGGCCCTCACCTTCGCCGCCTGCGCCTCTGCCCGCGAGGGCCGCACCGTCGAGATCGGCAGTATCCGCGCCCTGCCGCGCTAGCCCCTACCCCAGCACGCCCAACACCAGCACCGCCGCCCCCAGCGTGCCCCCGAGCAGAAACACCAGCGCCACCTGCCCCAGCCCGAAGGCCCGGCGGATCGCCTCCACATGCAGCAGCGTCCCGGTGAGATAGACGCCCAGCACCCCCAGCAGCATGGGGCTCTCGCCCATCCACAGCGGATGGCCCAGCAGGTCCTGCACGAGCCGCCAGCCCATCAGCGCCGAGGCCCCGGCCCAGCTGAAGGTCATCGCCAGCGCCAGCGGCGTCGCCTTCTCGCGCCAGAGCCAGAGGAAGGTGCCCGCCAGCGTCGCGGCCATGGCCACCAACGCCACCCGCGCCAGCTCCTGCGCCGCCGGCGGACCAAAGGGCCGGGAGACAAGCCCGAGCGCCAGCAGGATGACGGCCAGAAGCCCCAATGCACGCATCATTTTCCCAGCATCTCCTTCAGCGTCGCGTCGAGCGCATCGGCGGCGGCGCGGTTGCGGTCGGTCTCGCGGCTCATCGCCCGGCCCAGCAGCAGCCGCCGCATCAGCCCGCGCAGCCAGCTCATTTCTCGCCCCCCGCCCGGCCCGGAAGCCGCTCGCGGATGAGCGTGGTCAGTTCGATGATGATCTCGGTGTTCCGGTGCAGCGCGGCCCGGGTGGTCTCGTCCTTCTTGTGGTCCTTGAAGAGCAGCAGGAAGACGAGCAGCACCCAGGGCCCGTGCTCCGTCAGCAGGCTGACCCAGAGCGCATCAGGCACCACGCCGCAGCTCCCGCCAGTCGTCCAGCGCCGGGTTCGCGGCCTCAAGCGCCGTCTCTTCCTCCGGCACGGCGCTCCCCGCGCCCGCCTGCAAGGCGGCCAGCGCCGCCATGTTGGCCTGCACCTGCGGCGCCAGCGCGACCGCGGCGGCGATCGAGCGCTGAAACTCCTGCCCCTTCGCCTGGTGCCGCGCCCCGAAGTAGAAGCTCACGATCGCCCCCATCAGCCACCACAGCGGCTCGGGCACCAGCGCGATCCCCTGCATCCGCGCGGCAAACCAGATCGGGTCCACCAGGGCGGTGACGAACAGAAAAAGCGTGCCCAGCGCCAGCGCCGGGCGCGGCAGCCGGTTCAGCCCGTCCATGAACCGGTCAAACCAGCCCCGGCGCTCGATCATGAACTCGCGTCCGAACTGATCGAGCGCCGCCCCCTGGTAGGCCGCGGCCCGCGCGGCCCCCGCCTCGGCGTTCTCCCGAAACACCTCGACCGTCTCCGCCAGCCGGTTGCGGCCCCCGCCGAAGACCGCCGTCAACACCCCCTCCATCAGCCCCATGCCGCCACCCGGGCGCGATGCTCGGCCTCCGTCAGGTGGTATCTCGGGCTGATGAACTCCTCGGCGCGGGTGATCCACCCGCCCTTGCCGCCATCGCGGCGCCGGGCATACTTGCGGCTCGACGGCCGGGCATCGGCAAGACCGTAGTAATAGTTGCGCCGGGCGATCCCGTAGGCGTCGGCCAGGTGCCCCGGTGCCGCCTCGAACGCCGCCCGCGCGGCGGCGATCGTCTGGGGGCCGATCACGCCGTCCACCGTGCAGGCCTGCCCCATGCGTGTGAGCAACCTCTGCAGGATCTTCACCGCCTGCGCCCCGGCGTTCACATGCATGTCGAAGACGCTGGCATGCAGCGCCACCGGCAGCTCGGCGATGCGCGGCCGCTTGAAGTAATGCTCGATGAAGATCGCCCGCGCCTGCTCGGCGGTGAGCCGTTTGACGTCGCGCAGCGTGGTGCGCCCGTCACCATCGAGGTCCACCCCCAGCCGCGCCAGCGTGCCGATGGTCACCCCGTATTTCGTCGCGCCCCCCGGATCGTCGGGGTCGTTCACATAGCCGCCTTCGCGGGCCACGATCTCGCGCGCAATCTCGTCGACAGTGGGCATGGAAGCCTCCGGCGTATCCTCGAACCGCCGGTGAGCATTCCCGATCTGCTTTAAGAATTATGAAGCGATGCGTGCGCTGCGCACTGTCAAGGCCCCGTCAAAGGCCCCGTCAAGGCCCCGTCAAAGGCACCGTCAAGGCCCCGTCAAAGGCCACGTCATCCCCGGGCTTGACCCCAGGTCCTTTTGACGGGAGATCCTCGGGTCGAGCCCGGGGATGACGACGCGGGCAGCGCCCTAGCCCGCCTTTTCCTCCGCCTGGGCGGCAAGGCTCTCGGCCCGCGCGGCCAGCTCGGCCAGGAACTCCTCCACCTCGCGCGGAACCACCGGCACCTCCACGCGGGAGGGCTCGGGTCGTGGCATCGCCTTCATCTCCTCGATGAGCTTGTCCTGCGCCGCCAGCCGCTCCTCCGCCGCATTCGCCTTCTCCTCGAAGGCCGCGGTGCGGTCGGCCAGCATCAGCCCGGCCATCAGCAGCATCCGCGCCTCCGGCAGCCGCCCGATCTGCTTGACCAGCGCGCTGGCCTCGCGGTCCAGCAACTCTGCCGCGCCCCGGAGGTAGTGCTCCTCGCCCTCCTGGCAGGCCACCTGAAAGGTCCGTCCGCCAATCGAAATGTCGACCTCAGCCATGAGCGGCCTCCCCCAGCAGCGGCTCCAGCGCGGCGATCACCGCATCGAGCTCTTCCCGATCCTCGGCCTGCCGCGCCCGCAGCGCCGCCTCGGCCTCTTCCAGCTCCGCGATCCGGTCCTGCTGGCGCTCCTTCAGCGCCTTCATCGCGTCGATCCGCTCGCGCAGCTGGCTGTTGGCGGTCTGCTCTGCCTCCAGCGCCTGCCGCAGCTGCAGCACCTGCGCCTCCAGCCGCCGCATCTCCTCGGGGCTCGGCCCGGCGAGCTTGCTGTCATAGCTGGCCACCGCCGCGCCGATCCGGTCCATCGCCGCGGTCAGCCGCCTCTCAAGCGTTGATATTTCTGTCATTCTGCCGTCCCCCGCGATGTGACCCACCGCTCTTTTCTCTTGCACCTGTCGCGCTCCGGCGCTGCGCGCCCCGAATCGACACGCACGCCGGCTGATCCGAGTGTAACCAATGGCTGCACGGAATGCGCCCCTTTTGTTCCAGACACTTACCGCGCGGCCTTGATGCAGGCATGATGCCGCCTTGAACTCGGCCCCGAGCCTGCTATCACGACGCATCACAGCCGAACCAAGGGGACATTCCGTGGACATCGACGCGCTTCGCACTGCACATCCCGATCACTGGATGAAGGCCGCCTGCATCCGCACGCTCACGCTCGATGCGGTCGCCGCCGCCAATTCCGGTCACTCCGGGGCGCCGATGGGTATGGCCGATGTCGCCACCGTGCTCTTCGAAAAGCACCTGAAGTTCGATGCCTCGGCGCCCAACTGGCCCGACCGCGACCGCTTCATCCTCTCCGCCGGCCACGGTTCGATGCTGATCTACTCGCTGCTCTACCTCACCGGCGACGCCCAGATCACCCTCGACCAGGTCAAGAACTTCCGCCAGAAGGGCGCCCGCACCGCCGGCCACCCCGAGAACTTCCTCGCCGACGCCATCGAAACCACCACCGGCCCGCTCGGCCAGGGCATCGCCAACGCCGTCGGCTTCGCCATCGCCGAGGAGAGCCAGCGCGCCCATTGGGGCAAGAAGGTGGTGGATCACTACACCTGGTGCATCGCCGGCGACGGCTGCCTGATGGAGGGCGTGAGCCAGGAGGCCATCGCGCTGGCCGGCCACCTCAAGCTCTCCCGCCTGATCGTGCTGTGGGACAACAACGACATCACCATCGACGGCAAGGTCTCGCTCTCCGACTCGACCGACCAGGTGGCCCGCTTCGAGGCCTCGGGCTGGAACGTGCTGCAATGCGACGGCCACGACCCCGAGGCGATCGACGCGGCGATCACGGCGGCCAAGGCCTCCGACAAGCCCACCATGATCGCCTGCAAGACCCACATCGCGCTGGGCCATGCCGCGCAGGACACCTCCAAGGGCCACGGCGCCCTGACCGATGCCGGCCAGCTCGAAGCCGCCAAGAAGGCCTACGGCTGGACCTCGCCCGCCTTCACCATCCCCGCCGACCTCAAGAAGGCCTGGGAAGAGATCGGCGCCCGTGGTGCGCAGGATCGCAAGGATTGGGAAGTCCGTCTCGGCGCCCTCTCCGAGCGCAAGCGCGCCGAATGGGACCGCCAGCAGGCCGGCGAGGTGCCGCGCAAGCTCTCCGCCGTGGTCCGCGCCCTCAAGAAGCAGATCTCCGACGAGCAGCCCAAGGTTGCCACCCGCAAGGCCTCCGAGATGGCGCTCGAGGTGATCAACCCGGTGATGGTCGAAACCATCGGCGGCTCCGCCGACCTCACCGGCTCGAACAACACCAAGACCGCCGATCTCGGCGTCTTCTCCGCCGACAACCGCGAGGGCCGTTTCATCCACTACGGTATCCGCGAGCACGGCATGGCCGCCGCGATGAACGGCATGGCTTTGCATGGCGGCGTAAAGCCTTACAGCGGCACCTTCATGTGTTTCACCGACTATGCCCGCCCCTCCATGCGGCTCTCCGCGCTGATGAAGGTCGCGCCGGTCTACGTCATGACCCACGATTCCATCGGCCTCGGCGAAGACGGGCCGACCCACCAGCCGGTCGAGCACCTCGCCATGCTGCGGGCCACGCCCAACACGCTGGTCTTCCGCCCCGCCGATGCGGTCGAGACCGCCGAGGCCTGGGAGATCGCGCTGAGCCAGACCGGCACGCCCTCCGTGCTGGCCCTCTCGCGGCAGAACCTGCCCACCGTCCGCAAGGACCACAAGGGCAAGAACCTGACGGAACAGGGCGCCTATGTGCTCGCCGAGGCCGAGGGCAAGCGCCAGGCCATCCTCATCGCCACCGGCTCCGAGGTGAGCATCGCGATGGAGGCCAAGGCCCTGCTCGAGGGCGAGGGCATCGGCACCCGCGTGGTCTCCATGCCCTCGATGGAGCTCTTCGCGCAGCAGGACGAGAAGTACCGCAAGCGCGTGCTTCCCGGCGGCCCGGTCCGCGTGGCCGTCGAGGCTGCCGTGCGCCAGGGCTGGGATCAGTGGCTGCTGGGCGAGCGCGGTCGCGAGGCCAAGGCGGGCTTCGTCGGCATGTCGTCCTTCGGCGCGTCGGCCCCCGCCGAGGAGCTCTACGAGCACTTCGGCATCACCGCCGAGGCCGTGGCCGAGAAGGTCAAGAGCCTGCTCTGAGGCGGAGGCCACAGCGCCGCCCTCGTCCTCCAAAAGCATCATCCTCGGGCCCGCCCCGAGGATCTTCCGCCAAGAGGTCCTCGGAGCAGGCCCGAGGACGACCGCGCTACCCCCCCAGCGCAAACCGCCCCGGCCCGGCCACGGCCAGCGCCAGGCAGCCGCCCGCAATCGCCCAGTTCTTCACGAAGATGGTCATCTGCCAGGGGTCGCTGGGGATGTAGTGGAACATGCTGGTAAAGGCGCAATAGGCCGCCAGCGCCAGCGCCACCGGCGTGACCCAGACGCCCAGCACAAGGCACAGCGCCGCGCCCGCGTTGAAGGCCAGCGCCGGCCAGACCAGCCACGACGGCATGCCCCGGCCCGCCAGCAGGTCCATCACCGCCTGCGGCTGGGTCTTCTGCAGCGCACCGCCGACGAAGAGCGCCGCGATCAGCAGCCGCGCCACCAGCAGCGCCACCGATTGCCACATCATGCCGACCTCCACGGGGCGGGCCATCTGCGCCCCACGCGGCCGTCCGGCGCGGCCCCGGCGTGGGCGCAACCCGCCGCCCGCGGCCTCACCCGCGCACCGCCTTCCATGTCGGCGCGATCACCAGCTGCACCACCGGGATCAGCACGAAGCCCAGCAGCAGGCCGAAGACACCCGCAACCCCCGCGCCCGCGACCCATTCCACGATCCCCTGCGCGCCCTCGGGCACCTGCGCCGCCGCGGCCACCGCGATGTCATGCACCCAGTGCTCCGGGTCGTGCCAGCCCAGAACCGCCAGCGAATGGATGATGATCTGCCCGCCGACCCAGAGCATCGCCGCGGTGCCAATGATCATCAGCAGCTTCAGGAACCCCGGCATCCCCACCACGATCCCGCGCCCCAGCGCCCGGGTCAGCCCCAGCCGTCCGCGCTCGGCCATGTGGAGGCCCACGTCGTCGGCCTTCACGATCACCGCCACCCCGCCATAGACGGCCGCGGTGATCATCAGCCCCGCCAGCGCAAGCGCCGCGCCCTGGAACCAGACATTGTAGTCGGTCGGCAGGTTGGAGAGGATGATGGTCATGATCTCGGCGCTGAGGATGAAGTCGGTCTTGATCGCCCCCTTCACCTTCTGCTCCTCCAGATGCGCCACATCCCCCTCGATATGGATATCCACATGGTGCGAGCTTGGATGGAGCACGTGCCACACCTTCTCCGCCCCCTCGAAACACAGGTAGGCCCCGCCCACCATCAGCAAGGGGTATATGAGCCAAGGCGCGAAGGCCGAAAGCAGCAGCGCCGCGGGCAGCAGGATCACCAGCTTGTTGAAGATCGAGCCCCGCGCGATCTTCCACACGATCGGCAGCTCGCGCTTGGGCTCGAAGCCGTGCACGTATTTCGGCGTCACCGCCGCGTCGTCGATCACCGCGCCCGCCGCCTTGGCACTCGCCTTGGCCGCCTGGCTGGCGATATCGTCGATCGAGGCCGCCGCCAGCTTTGCAATCGCCGCCACGTCGTCCAGAAGTGCCAGAAGTCCGCTCATGTCCGCTCCCTGTTCCGCCCCTCGCAAGGTAAGGATTCGGAGGCCGGTGGCAAGCCACGCGGCCGCAATGCGCGCGTTTGCGCAAACTGCTATCGCTAACAGGCGATGTTTACGCTAACACGCTGATTTCCTGCACTTTCCCCGGTATGCGCCGGTATGCTACCCGCCTCCCCAAGGGCAAGCAGGGAGCGCGACCATGACCATCACCATCGGGATCAACGGATTTGGCCGGATCGGGCGCTGCACGCTGGCACATATCGCCGAGAGCGCGCGCAACGATGTGCAGGTGGTCCGGATCAACGCCCCCGGCGACATCGAGACCCACGCCCACCTGCTGCGCTACGACTCCGTGCACGGCCGCTTTCCCGGCGAGGTGCGCGTCAAGGACAAGGCCATCGACCTCGGCCGCGGCCCGATCGACGTGATGAGCAGCTACGACCCCGCCGAGCTCGACTGGGGCGGCTGCGACGTGGTGCTCGAATGCACCGGCACCTTCAACGACGGCCACAAATCCGCCATCCACCTCCAGCGCGGCGCCGGCAAGGTGCTGATCTCCGCCCCCGCCAGCAACGTCGACCGCACGGTGGTTTACGGCGTCAACCACCGCGCCCTGCGGCCCACCGAGCGCATGGTCTCCAACGGCTCCTGCACCACCAACTGCCTCGCGCCGCTGGCCAAGGTGCTCAACGACGCCATCGGCATCGAGCAGGGCCTGATGACCACGATCCACAGCTACACCGGCGACCAGCCCACGCTCGACCGCCGCCACAAGGATCTCTACCGCGCCCGCGCCGCCGCCATGGCGATGATCCCCACCTCCACCGGCGCCGCCAAGGCCCTCGGCGAGGTGCTGCCCGAGCTCGCCGGCAAGCTCGACGGCACCGCCATGCGCGTGCCCACCCCCAACGTCTCGGCGGTCGACCTCACCTTCACCGCCGCCCGCGACGTGAGTGTGGACAACGTCAACGAGGTTGTCCGCGAGGCCTGCGCCGGGCACATGGGCATGGTCATGGCCTACGACCCCGCGCCCAAGGTCTCGATCGACTTCAACCACACGCCGCAAAGCTCCATCTTTGCCCCCGACCAGACCAAGGTGGTGGGCCGCCTCGTGCGCGTGCTGGCCTGGTACGACAACGAATGGGGCTTCTCCGCCCGCATGGCCGACGTCGCCGGCCACATGGGCCGCCTGAACTGAGCCCCGCCGGGCCTTGCTGCCCGCGCCAGGAACGATCTGCACCACCCGAGGCAAGGCTCCCGACCGGGGCCGTTGCGAGCCTTGCCCTGCCCCGACTGGAAATCGCCACATTCCATCTCTACAGCAGGCCCATGACCAACCGGCTCGCCATCATCGTCTTCGCCCTCATCCTCGCCGCCCTGCTGGCTGACGGCCTGCTCAACGACGCCGCCGCCACCCTTTTCCTGCTGAAGAAATTCGCCGCCCTCACCGAGTGGATGGCCTTCTGGCGCTGACCCACGCGAAAAGGGCCGCCCAACCGGACGGCCCCCTGTTCGCGTTGCGCGAAGCGTCGTATCAGCTCTCGAAGGCGCTCTTCACGGCAGCTTCGATCTCGGCGGGCGAGTTGCCGTTGTTGAAGGCCTGCGCCAGCGCGGCGACTTCCTGGTCGTCGAGCTCCGACACCTGGTAGTCCCAGCCGCGAATGTCGAGCTTGGCTTGCAGGATCTCGCGCATGTTGTTCACGTCGAGCTCCAGGTCGATGTCGCCATCGGCCAGATCGGCGTAATATTCGGCGCGGGTCCCTTCGATGATCTCCTGAACGGCCATGTTCTTCTCACCGGCCGATTTGCCGGAGTCCGAGGTGGCCACGTAGATCAGGCGGATCTGGTCGTCGGTCAGGGTTTCGACTTCGACTTCCGGCGCGAATTCGGTCAGGTTGGCGGCGACCGCGTCACGCAGCTGGTCCGGAGTCATGGCAAAGCTGGCACCAGCGGTCATGGCAACGGCGGCAACGGTCATCATCAGGCGTTTCATATCGGATTCACTCCTATATCGTCTTGGTCCCCGATCTCTGTATCGGGGTCGGTGCCTCGCGGGGCCACCATTGGCCGGCCGCTGCACCGTCATTGCCTCCCCAACACGGCAGCGCGCCGATCCGTTCCAAAAAATTTTTCGCGCCGGTCCCGGGGCGCGCGTCTGCCCCCTCGCCCTTTGTCGGCTCCGGTGTATGCTGTCTTCAGCCCGCGTCTGTGCCGCGTCGGCTTGACATGCGGCCCGCAATCGCAATGTTAGCGTTAACACTCACGAAGGAGGTTCTCATGGCCGTCAAGGTTGCAATCAACGGGTTCGGCCGCATCGGCCGCAACGTGCTCCGCGCCATCATCGAATCGGGCCGCACCGATATCGAGGTGATCGCCATCAACGATCTCGGCCCGGTCGAGACCAACGCCCACCTGATCCGCTTCGACAGCGTGCACGGCCGCTTCCCCGGCGAGGTCACGGTGAAGGGTAACACCATCGACGTGGGCCGCGGCCCGATCGAGGTCACCGCCATCCGCAACCCGGCCGAGCTGCCCTGGAAGGATGTCGACGTTGTGATGGAATGCACCGGCATCTTCACCTCCAAGGAGGCTTGCCAGGCCCACCTCGAGAACGGCTCCTCCCGCGTGCTCATCTCCGCGCCGGGCAAGAACGCCGATGCCACCATCGTCTACGGCGTCAACCACGACACGCTGACCTCCGATCACGTCGTCGTCTCCAACGCGTCCTGCACCACCAACTGCCTCGCACCGGTGGCCAAGGTGCTGAACGACAGCATCGGCATCGCCAAGGGCTTCATGACGACGATCCACAGCTACACCGGCGACCAGCCGACGCTGGACACCATGCACAAGGATCTCTACCGCGCCCGCGCCGCCGCCATGTCGATGATCCCCACCAGCACCGGGGCGGCCAAGGCCGTGGGCCTGGTGCTGCCCGAGCTGAACGGCAAACTCGACGGCGTGGCGATCCGGGTGCCCACCCCCAACGTCTCGGTGGTGGATCTCACCTTCGAGGCCGCCCGCGAAACCACGGTCGAAGAGATCAACGAGGCGATGAAGGCCGCCGCCGCAGGCCCGCTCAAGGGCATCCTCGGCGTGACCGATCAGCCCAACGTGTCGATCGACTTCAACCACGACCCGCACAGCTCCACCTTCGCCCTCGACCAGACCAAGGTGATGGAGGGCACCATGTGCCGGATCCTCAGCTGGTATGACAACGAGTGGGGCTTCTCCAACCGCATGTCCGACACCGCCGTGGCGATGGGCAAGCTCATCTGACACCACGCCGCATTGCACAGCGAGGGGGCTGCCGCTACATCAGCGGCAGCCCCCTTTTTCTTGTGCCTCCCCAGCCGGTGGATGCCAGCACCTCTCATCCTCGGTGACCGCCGCCCATGCTCCCCTTCGAACAGCTCCTGCAAGAGTTCATCACGCTCTGGGTCGTGATCGACCCGATCGGCACCGTGCCGGTGTTCCTCGCCGTCACCGCCGGGC
This sequence comes from Vannielia litorea, assembly GCF_900142295.1. NCBI lineage: Bacteria > Pseudomonadati > Pseudomonadota > Alphaproteobacteria > Rhodobacterales > Paracoccaceae > Vannielia > Vannielia litorea. The sequence goes on along the minus strand of NZ_FSRL01000001.1, from coordinate 1,084,381 downwards.
TCACCACCCGTGCGCGGCGCAAGGTGGCGATCAAGGCAGTGATCGTGGCGGGCTCGGTGCTGCTGGCCTTCATGGTGGCGGGCCAGGTGATCCTCGAGGCGCTCGGCCTCGGCCTGCCCTCCTTCCAGATCGCCGGCGGGCTGGTGCTCTTCCTCTTCGCGCTCTCGATGATCTTCGGGCCGGGCAAGCCCGAGGCCGAGATCGCCGAGGCCGAGGAGAGCACGACCCAGACGGCGATCCACCCGGTCGCCATACCCTCCATCGCCTCGCCCGGGGCCATGCTGGCCGTCGTGGTGCTCACCGACAACGACCGCTTCTCGATCAGCCACCAGGCGCAGACGGCCGGCATCCTGCTGGTAATCCTCGCCGTCACCCTCGTCTTTCTCTACCTCGCCTCCCCGATCCTCAAGCTGATCGGCCCGGCCGGGGCCTCGATCATCTCCCGCGTCATGGGCATGATCCTGGCCGCCGTTGCGGTAGATGCGGTGCTGCGCGGGCTGGTGCAGATCGGCGCCCTTTCCCCCTTCTGACCCTCACGCATGGCTCCTGCCCTTGAGCCATGCAGCCAGCGCAATCCCGTTAGCGCAAACTGTCCGTTGTGCCGCGCTGCAGCATGACTATCTCTGCATCACAAGAGGACAGACTGATCAGAGAAAGGACAGCACCGATGACCGTCTTGAACACCCTTCGCGCCGCCTACGCCAAGCACCGCGCCTACGTCCGCACCCGCGACGAGATCGCCTCCATGCCGCGTGATGTGGCCCTCGACCTCGGCCTCTTCCCCGAAGACGCCAGCCGGATCGCCCGCACCGCCATCTACGGCTGACCCCGGCGCATTCCGCCTCGGCTTGCGGCAGGTCATCCTCGGGCCCCGACCCGAGGATCTACCCCCAAGCCCCCAACGCACAGGTCATCCTCGGGCCCGACCCGAGGATCTCCCCGCCCCCACACCCGGGCCGCCACGCCACACCGGCGTCATCGCGCGCCGCCTTGGCCCGCGCCACCCATGTCAAAAGACGTATGAAAACACTGTGCCCGGGTCGTGCCTGTGCCGTCAGAACGGGCTGACGGCACAGATCCCGGTCACCCGGCCTCAGGCCGCGGGCATCCGCTTTTCCACGATCTCCGCCCACCAGCTGCAACCCGCCGGAATCGCTTCGTCGTTGAAGTTGTACTCCGGGTGATGCACCGCTGCGGTGTCGCCATTGCCGACGAGGATATAGGCCCCCGGCCGCTCCTCCAGCATGAAGGCAAAGTCCTCGCCCCCCATCACCAGCGGTGCCTCCGCGCATTCGCCCGCCACCGAGGCCGCAACCTCCGCCGCAAAGGCCGTTTGCTCCTCGGAGTTCACCATCACCGGGTAGCCCCGCATGTAGGTGACCTTGGCCTTGGCCCCGAACATCTCGGCGCATTTCTCGGCGATCTCCGGCAGCCGCTTCTCCACCAGCGCGCGGGTGTCGGCGCTCAGCGTCCGCACCGTCCCCTTCAGTTCCACCCGCTGCGGGATCACGTTGAAGGCCTTGCTCGAGGTCTCGAAGCTGGTGACCGAAACCACCGCCTCCTTGGTCGGGTCCGAGTTGCGGCTCACGATGGTCTGGAGCGCCAGCACCGTGTGCGAGGCCACCACCGTCGAATCCACGGTCTCCTGCGGCTTGGCCGCATGGCCGCCCTTTCCCTCGATATCAATGATGAACTGGTCGGTCGCGGCAAAGAAGGCGCCGGGCCGGATGGCAAAGCTGCCGGTCGGCAGGCCCGGCCAGTTGTGCATCCCGTAGACCTCCTGGATGCCCCACTTCTCCATCATCCCGTCCTCGCACATCTCCCGGCCACCGCCGCCACCCTCCTCGGCGGGCTGGAAGATCACCACCACGGTGCCGTCGAAGTTGCGGGTCTCGGCGAGGTACTTCGCGGCCCCCAGCAGCATCGCGGTATGGCCGTCATGGCCGCAGGCATGCATCGCGCCCGGCGTCTTCGAGGCATAGTCGAGCCCGGTCTGCTCGTTGATCGGCAGCGCGTCCATGTCGGCCCTGAGCCCGATCACCTTGCCCGAGCCATTTGCCTTGCCCTTGATGACAGCCACCACGCCGGTGCGCCCGATCCCCTCGGTCACCTCGTCGCACCCGAAGTCCCGCAACTTGTCGGCCACCAGCCTCGAGGTCCGGTGAGTCTCGAACAGGATTTCCGGATGCATGTGCAGGTCCTGCCGCCAGGCGGCGATCTCGGGCTGCATCTCGGAGAGTCGATTCTTGATGGGCACTTCGGGTTACTCCTTGAGGTGATCGAGCAGCCGCTCCATGTAGCGGCGGCCTTCGTCGAATTGTGCGATGGTCATATATTCGTCTGCCTTGTGAGCCTGTGCAATGTCTCCCGGACCGCAAATCACGGTCGAGTAACGCGCCTCCTGGAATTGCCCGGCCTCCGAGGCAAAGCTCACCACCCGCCCCGGCCCGTTATCGCCGGTCAGCGCCCGCACAAGCGGCTCGGCGCGGGCCGCCTCTCCGGTTTCCGGCGCAAGGCCGGGCACGTCGAAAAGCTCCTGCAGGGCAAAACCCGCCTCCGGGTGCACCGCCTTCATGCCGGCCTCGATCCCGGCCACCTCGGCGCGCAGCCGCGCCCGCCAATCGGCGGTCGCCTCCATCGGCATCACCCTGAAATCGAACAGCAATTCGCAATGCTCCGCGGTGATGTTATGCACCTCTCCGCCCCTGATCCGGCCCACGTGCAGGGTCGTGCAGGGCGGGGTGAACACCGCCTCCTCCGTCGTGGGCACGCGGGCGAACTGCGCCGCGTTCACCTCGTTGGCCCAGCCAATGAGCCGCGCCGCCTCCATGATCGCGCTGACCCCCTCGTGCATCATCGACGAATGCACCGGAAAGCCCTTCACCTCGATCCGGAAGCCGAGGTTGCCCTTGTGCCCGGTGACCGGCTTCAGCATCGAGGGCTCGCCCACGATCACCGCCTCCGCCCGCGGCAGCCCGCTGGCCTGAAGCGCCTCGATCATCGGCGGCGCGCCGAAACAGCCGATCTCCTCGTCGTAGCTGAGACCGATCTGGAGGGGGCGCGCAACGCCCCGCTCGGCGGCCTGCCCCATCGCCCAGAGCGCCAGCGCGTCGAACCCCTTCATGTCGGCCACGCCCCGCCCGTAGAGCCGCCCGTCGCGCTCCTCCACGCGCCAGGGGTCGCTGGCCCAGCTCTGCCCTTCCACCGGCACCACGTCGGTATGGCCCGAGAGCAGCACGCCGCCCGGCGCATCCGGCCCCACCGAGGCAAAGAGCGCCGCCTTCTGTCCGGTGGAATCGGGCACCCGCGTCGCGGCGATGCCACGCTCCGCGAGCCAGCCCTCCACCCAGTCGATCAGGTCGAGGTTGGAAGCCGAGGAGACGGTCGGAAACGAAACCAGCTTTTCGAGAATGTCGCGTGGGGTCACGGGTCTGGGGGAGCCTTCTGTGCGCCCCGGGCACGGGGCCGATACACAGGGTGTCGCCCCGCCACGCAGAGGTCAAGGCCCCCTGCCCATTCGGCAGGCACTTGCCCAATCGCGCCGCAAGGTCAGGCGATGAAACCGTTGCGCCTCTGCCGTTTCATGCTACCGTCGCGCTCAGGGGATGGCGCGGCCGCGGGGGCGGGCGCGTGAAAACACCCAAAAAACAAGGTTGGACAGGGAGAGAGTATGGCCCGCATCGGCTCCTGCTCTGCTCAGGGAAACAAGGGTATATCCGGGGCGGTCAATCCGCGTGCCCGGGCCCGTTTCTCACTGTCCGACGCCCCCCAACGACCACAAAAGCAGCCCGAACGGGCGCGAGGCGTCGAGCACCCAACAAGGAGAAACCCATGAAACTGAAAACAGCTCTTCTCGGAGCGGTCGCCACCTGCGCCCTGGCCCCAATGGCCTTCGCGGAGGCCCATGAGGGCGAACGCGGCCGCGACGGCAACGTCGGCATCCTGTACTGGCAGGCGCCGTCGATCCTGAACCCGTTCCTGTCGGGCGGCACCAAGGACATCGAAAGCGCATCGCTCGTGCTCGAGCCGCTCGCCCGCTACGACGAGACCGGCCAGCTCGTGCCCTGGCTGGTCGAAGAGGTGCCCACCGTCGAGAACGGCGGCGTGAGCGAGGATCTCACCACCATCACCTGGAAGATCACGCCCGGCCTGCTGTGGTCCGACGGCACCCCCTTCACCTCGGCCGACGTGAAGTTCACCTACGACTATTGCACCCACCCCGAGGGCGGCTGTGCACAGCTCACCAAGTTCGGCGGCGTGACCTCGGTCGAAACCCCGGACGACACCACCGTGGTGGTGACCTTCGACAAGGCCACCCCCTTCCCCTACGGCCCCTTCGTGGGCGGCGAGAGCCCGATCCTCCAGGCGGCGCAGTTCGCCGACTGCATGGGCGCCAAGGCGCCCGAGTGCACCGACGCCAACTTCAACCCGGTCGGCACCGGGCCGTTCAAGGTCGTCGAGTTCAAGCCGAACGACGTGATCACCTTCGAGGCCAACGAGAACTACCGCGAGGCCGGCAAGCCTGCCTTCGCCTCCGTGACCTTCAAGGGCGGCGGCGATGCCACCGCTGCAGGCCGCGCGGTGATGGAGACCGGCGAGTTCGACTACGCCTGGAACCTCCAGCTCGCCCCCGACGTGATCTCCGAGATGGAAGCCGCCGGCAAGGGCAAGCCCGTCGCCGGCTTCGGCCCGCTGCTCGAGCGGATCATGCTCAACAACACCAACCCCGACCCGGCGCTCGGCCCGGACGAGCGGTCGGTGGTGCGGCCGCACCCCTACCTGTCGGACCCGGCGGTCTACAAGGCCATGTCGCTGGCGATCGACCGTCCGCTGCTGGTCGAGGTCGGCTATGGCCAGGCCGGCAAGGTCTCCTGCAACTGGGTTCCGGCCCCGCCGGCGGTGGTCTCCACCACCTTTACCTGTGACACCCAGGACATCGAAGGCGCCAAGGCGATGCTCGAAGAGGCCGGCTGGGTCGACTCCAACGGTGACGGCATCCGCGAGAAGGACGGGGTCGAGCTGAGGATGCTCTACGCCACGTCCACCAACGCCGTGCGCCAGGACTTCCAGGCCCTGATCAAGGACTGGTGGGAGCAGATCGGCTTCGAGGTGGAACTGAAAAACGCCGACAGCTCGGTCTTCTTTGGCGGCGATCCGGGTTCGCCCGACACCTTCCAGAAGTTCTACGCCGACGTGGAGATGTATGCCAACACCTTCAACGGCACCGACCCGCAGAGCTACCTCGGCAACGCGCTCTGCGACAACGCGCCGAGCCCGGCGACCCAGTGGCAGGGCGAGAACATCTCGCGCTTCTGCTCGGAGGAGTATGACGCGCTCTACGCCACGCTGACCTCCACCGCCGACGCGGCCGAACGCGCCGAGATCGCGAAGAAGCTCAATGACATCGTCATCGAGAACGGCGGCATGATCCCGCTGGTGCACCGTGGCCGCCTCTCGGCCCACGCCAACAGCCTCGGCGGCGTCAAGCTCAACGTCTGGGACAGCGAGCTGTGGAACGTGGCCGACTGGTACCGGATCAAGACCAACTGATCCGCAACTGAAACAGGGCCGCGCGGTGCGCCGCGCGGCCCCCTTACCTACCCGGGCACCTCCGCATGTTGACCTTCATCATCCGACGGCTCGTTCTCGCGGTTCCCACGCTCCTCTTCATCTCGCTTGTCCTGTTTCTGCTGCTCGACCTCGCCCCCGGCGACCCGATGGCGCAGATGCCGCTGACCATTCCCGACGAGGTGAAGCAGAAGATGCGCGAGGCCCTCGGCCTCGGTGAGCCGGTGCACATCCGTTACTTCAAGTGGCTCTACCAGTTCTTCGTGGTCGAGCCCGGCTACTTTCTCGACTGGCTCTTCGGCACCAACATGATGGAGGGCACCCAGCGCGTGGTCTCCTGGCAGTTCCGCTCGCCGGTCTTCGACATCATCGTGCAGCGCCTGCCGCAAACCCTCTGGGTGGTCGCGCTGGCCTATGCGGTCGGGGTCATCATCGCCATCCCGATCGGCATCATCTCGGCCTACCGCCAGTACTCGGTCTTCGACCAGGCCGGCACGCTGATCTCGATGATCGGCTTCTCGGTGCCGCCGTTCTTTTCCGGCGTGGTCGTGATCGTGATCTTCGCCGTCAAGCTCGAGTGGCTGCCCTCGATCTACGACACCACCCACGTCGTGCGCGACTGGGAGAGCTTCAAGGTCCAGCTGATGCAGATGATCATGCCGGTCATGGTCCTGGCGCTCCAGACCACGGCCCAGATCAGCCGCTACATGCGCTCGGCCATGCTCGACAACCTCAACCAGGATTACGTCCGCACCGCCCGCGCCAAGGGCCTCAGCGAGTGGTCGGTGGTGATGGTCCATGTGCTGCGCAACTCGATGATCCCGGTGGTCACCGTCATCGCGCTCGGCATCCCCTCCATCTTCGGCGGGGCGATCATCACCGAGCAGGTCTTCAAGGTAAACGGGATCGGCCAGCTGCTGATCACCGCGATCCAGGCCAATGATATCCCCATGGTCCAGACCATCACCTTCATCTTCGCCGTGCTGATCGTGTTCTTCAATCTTATCGCCGACGTGCTCTACGGCGTGCTCGACCCGAGGATCCGCTATGACTGAGGCCACCAAACCGGTCCTGACCGAGGCCCAGCCGCGCGGCAAGTCGCGGTCGCAATGGGTCGATGTCTGGATCCAGTTCCGCAGCCACAAGGGCGCGATGATGGGGGCCTTCGTGCTCTTCTTCATCACCTTCGGCGTGCTCTTCGGTCCCTGGCTCTGGGATGTCGACCCCACCAAGCTCGACATCCGCAACAAGGACTGGCGGCCCGTCTACATGCCGCTGTTCTCCTGCTCCTGGACCGATCTCTGCATCCCGCCGGAGAACCTGGCAAAGATGAAATACGGCTGGGCGCATCCGCTGGGCACCGACAACCTCGGGCGCGACATCCTCGCCTCGCTGATCCACGGCGGCCGCGTGTCGATCGCGGTGGGCTGGGTGGCGATGGTGCTCGCCATGCTGATCGGCACCGCCATCGGCGTCGCCTCGGGCTACGTCAAATGGCTCGACGGGCTGCTGATGCGCTTCACCGATCTCGTGCTCGCCCTGCCCCTGCTGCCGCTCCTGCTGGTCATCATGCTGCTCTTCCGCGACAGCCTGCGCGCCAATTTCGGGCCCGAGCTGGGGGTGTTCATCCTCATCGTCTGCGTCATCGGCGCAACCTCCTGGATGCAGACCGCGCGCATCGTGCGGGCCGATATCCTCGCGCTGAAGGAGCGCGAGTTCGTGCTGGCCGCCCGCTCCATCGGCACCCCGCCGCTGAAGATGGTCACCCGGCACCTGCTGCCCAACGTGCTCTCGCCGATCATGGTCTCGGCCACCCTCGGCCTCGCCACCGCGATCATCACCGAGAGTGCGATCTCCTTCCTCGGCCTCGGCTTCCCCTCCGATTTCCCGACCTGGGGCAAGCTGCTGTTCGACGCCACCGACCGGATCCAGAACTTTCCCGAGCGGGCGATCTGGCCGGGGCTGATGATCTCGCTGGTGGTGCTGGCGGTGAACTACATCGGCGACGGGCTGCGCGACGCGCTCGACCCTCGCATCCGCGGCCGCTAGGGCCCGCACACATGCAGATAAGACCATGCATCGCGCCCCGCTTTCGGGGCGCGAACGCTTTTCGGGGTGGCCATCCGGGGGCAGAACAACGTTCCTCGCCATACACGAGAACAAAATCCCCTCCCGGCCCAGCCATTTGCACCCGCCGCGCAACCGCGCTACCTGCCGGACTTCGACCGCGACAGGAGACGCACCATGTTCGAAACGCTCGGATTCGAGGACACCACCGCCCGTGAAGTGGCCGTCTGGTTTGCCCTCGCCCTCGGCATCGCCTTCGGCTTTCTCGGCCAGCGCAGCCGGTTCTGCTTCCGCCGCGCCGTGGCGGGCGAGGCGACCGAGCGCCGGTCGGCGGCCGGCGTCTGGCTGACCGGCCTCGCCGTGGCCATCCTCGGCACCCAGGCGCTGGTCTCCCTGGGGTTCGTCTCCTTCGAGGAGCACCGCTACCTCGCCGCCGACCTGCCCTGGCTCGCCATCGTGCTGGGCGGCCTGGCCTTCGGCGCGGGCATGGTGCTCACCCGCGGCTGCATCTCGCGGCTGACCGTGCTCACCGGCACCGGCAACCTCCGCGCGCTGACCGTCCTGGCGATCTTCGCCGTCGTCGCCCATGCCACCCTCAAGGGCGTGCTGGCCCCGGTCCGCACCGCGCTGGGCTCCGTCACCGCACCGCTGGGCGAGGCCTCCTCGCTGGCCGCGCTGCCGGGTGGCGCCTGGGTCTGGACCGGCCTCGTCGCCGCCGCTGCCCTGCTCTTCGCCGCCCGCTCCGGCGCCCGGCCCGCCACGCTGGCGATGGGCGCCCTGATCGGCGCGCTCGTGCCGCTCGCCTGGGTCGGCACCGGCTACGTGCTCTACGACGAGTTCGACCCGATCGCGCTGGAGAGCCTGTCGTTCACCCTGCCCTCCTCCGAAACCCTGTTCTGGGCCATCGCCTCCTCGTCCATCCCCGCCGGCTTTGGCGTGGGCCTCGTGGGCGGCGTTCTGGCAGGCGCGCTCGTGGCGGCGCTGATCTTCCGCGATTTCCAATGGCAGAGCTTCGAGACCCCGCGCCAGACCGGCCGCTACCTCGCCGGGGCCGTGCTGATGGGCATGGGCGGCGTGCTGGCCGGCGGCTGCACCGTGGGCGCGGGCCTCGCGGGCACGTCCTCTCTCGGCGTCTCGGCCTTCCTCGCGCTGGCCTCCATCGCGGCGGGCGGCGTGCTCACCTCGCGGCTCCTGGGCGAAGCTAGTGCAGCTTCTTCCGGATCCGCCGGACCGCTAGCCACACCAGCAGAATGACCAGCGGGGTCAGCCCCGCCGTCAGCCACCCCTTCTCGATGCCCGCGCCCTTGGCAAAGGGCTCGAGAAGGTAGGTGCCCAGGCTCACCGCGTAGTAGCTGATCGCCACCACCGAGAGCCCCTCCACCGTCTGTTGCAGGCGCAGCTGCAGATCGGCGCGCTTGTCCATCGAGGCCAGCAAGGCCTGGTTCTGCGCCTGCCGCTCCACGTCGACCCGCGTGCGCAGCAGATCGCTCGCCCGCGCCGAACGCGCCGCCATCGCCTGCAACCGCCCCTCGGTGCTTTTTACCGTGCGCATGGCGGGGTCGTAGCGCCGCGTCATGAACTCCTTCAGCGTCTGCCGACCCATGAACCGCTGCTCCCGCAGCACCTCGATCCGCTGCCAGACGATCGCCTCATAGGCCGCCGTCGCGCCAAAGCGGAAGCTCGCCTGGGTGAGCTGCATCTCGATCTCGGCGGCAACGCGCAAGAGCCGCTCCAGCTCCTCCTCCGCCGGACTCGCGCGCTCGCCCGTCATCGCCACCATCAGCGCGCTGAGCTCGTTGTCGAGCTTGCCCAGCGGGCCCGAAAGCCTGCGCGCGCGGCCCAGCCCCAGCATGGACATCGCCTTGTAGGTCTCGATCTCGGTCAGCCGCTGCACCACGCGCCCCACCCGCTGCCGGCCCACACCCGGCTTGACGAAACAGGCAAAGCGCACATGCCCCGCCTGGTCGATCCTGAAGTCCGTGCCCACGATCACATCGCCGTCCACCACTTCGGACACCGCGATGCTCTCGGGCACCATCCAGCCGTCGATCCGCTCCGAGACCTCCTCGGGGTCCTCCGGCATCTCCTCCACCCGCACCAGCGCCGATGTGACCCGCACCCCCGGCGCCTTGGCCAGCCAGTCGTCGGGAAACATCCTGAAGGTCTCCCCATCGAAGGGCCGCTGCGCCACGCCGGGGCCGAAGATCGTGAAGGTCACGAATTCGGTGTGGCTCTCCCACTTGATCTGGTGGCGTCCGAGCTGACCCGAGTAATGCGTGGCATCGGGCTGCGGGTGCGGCGCGCCGTGGCGGTCCAGCAGGTCGATCAGATGCGCCCGCTCCGCCTCCCGGTCGCGCCCCGCGCCGCCCTCGGCGGGCTTCAGCGCCAGATAGGCCGCGCGGCAAGGCACATCCAGCGCCGGAAATGGCCGCGCATGCAGCTCGTTGGCCAGCTGGTAGCGCAGCGGGTGGTCCTGGATCTGTGCCATCTTGTCCCTCGTTTCTTCCCTGCTAGGCGCTGACCGGCGATCTGTAAAGAGAAAGAATGTCGCAATATCAGTCGCTTATCTGCATACCGCGGTGCACCGGCGCGATTTTTCGCGCGATCGCCGTAGGGCCGGGCTCCCGCCTGCGTAGAGCATGGCACAAACCGCCCCTCACGGAGCCCGCAATGACCCCACGCATCACCCTTCCCCTCCTCGCCGCGCTCTGCCTCGCCGCGCCGGCCCTTGCCCAGGGCCAGGGCTTCGACCGGATCGACAGCAACGGCGACGGCCGTATCAGCCGCGCCGAGGTCGACACCCTGCGCCTGATGATCTTCGACCGGATGGACGCCGACGGCAATGCCGTGCTGACCCGCGCCGAGGTCGAAGCGGCTCAGGAGGCCGCCCGGGCCCGGATGCAGCGCGGCAGCCAGCGCCTCTGGCGGCAGGACGCCGATGGCGACGGCCAGCTCACCCGCGCCGAGTTCTCCTCCCGCGCCCGCGGCTTCGACATGGCCGATGAAAACGGCGACGGCACCCTCAGCCGCGCCGAGTTCGACCGCGCCGCCCGGACGATCCGCCAGCTCATGCAGTAACTCAAGACCCTCCCGCATACCCCTGAAAGGACATCACAAATGAAAACCCTCCTCCTCACCGCCGCGCTCCTCCTTCCCGCCGCCGCCATGGCGCAGAGCGTCACCGTCACCGGCCAGAACGGCGGCACCCTCCAGAAGGACCGCAGCTGCACCCGTGCCGACGGCACCGCCAACTGCACCGTCGCCACCACCCGCACCGGCCCGCAGGGCGCGACCTCCAGCAAGCTGCGCAGCCGCGTCACCACGGCCGGGGCCTCCGACACCACGGTCACCCGCACCGGCCCGCGCGGCACCACCCGCACCCGCACCCGCTCTGTCCGCTGGTGAGCCCGGCGGCGGCCCGGGCTTCCCCGCCCGGCCGCCGCCGCCTATCCTCCTTTCCAAAGGGCATGAGCGGAGCAGATGCAGGACCGGGCAGCCGAAGCGACGCACCTGATGGCGGCGATGGCGGGCGGCGACCGTCAGGCGCTGTCGCGCCTCATCGTCCTCTACGGTCCGGGCCTGCAACGCTACGCCGCCCAGATGCTGCCCCGCCCCGACGAGGCCGAGGACGTGGCGCAGGAGGTCTTTCTGCGCGCCTGGCGGCACGCCGGGCGCTACGACCCGGCCAGGGCCGCCGTCTCCACCTGGCTCTACCGGATCGCCACCAACCTGTGCATCGACCGGAGCCGCCGCACCGGCTTTCGCCGCTTCCTTGGGCTGGAGGCCGCGCCCGAGGCGCCAACCGACACACCGGGCCCGCATCGGCAGCTCGAAGGCCGCCAGCGCCTCGCCGCCACCCGCGCCGCCCTCCGCCAGCTTCCCCCACGCCAGCGCCAGGCCCTCGTGCTGCGCGCGGCCGGGGAGTTGAGCACCGCAGAGATTGCCGCCACCCTGGGGGTGACCCCGGGCGCGGCCGAGCAGCTTCTGGTCCGGGGCCGGGCCGCGCTGCGCCTGATGCTGGAGCCCGATCACGGAGACGATGATGACTGACGACGAAACCGACCGCGCCCTCCGCGACGCCCTGGCCGAGATCCCCGCCGATCCGGCCAGCCTCTCCGCCCGCGTGCTCACCCGTCTGGCCGAGCCTGCCGCGCGCCCTGCGCTGGCCGCCCGCCTGCTCCGCCCGTTGCCGCTTGCGGGCACCGGCCTTGCCGCCCTCGCCTGCGCCGGCTTCCTCGGCTACACGCTCACGCCGGGCGGCCATGACGTTTTCACCGCCCTCGCCCTTGGCGGGCTTGCAGGAGGCTTCTGATGGAGACCAGGCGCAACTGGGGCCGCATCGCGCTCATCACCGTGCTGGCCGTCTCGCTGTTCGGCAATGCCGTGACCCTGGGCGCGGTGATGAAGATCCGCGCCAACCGCATCGCGCTCGCCGGTGAGGGGGCCGAGATCACCCGCTTCCCCCGCCCGCTCCGCCGCAGCCTCAACACCGCCCTGCGCGACAACGCGGCCAGCCTGCGCCCCGGTCTCCGGCGCCTCGCCGAGGCCCGCAGGACGATGGTGGAGACCGGCACCGCCCGGCCCTTCGACCGGGAGGCCACCGAGGCCGCCATCGCCGCCTTCCGCGCCGAGGCCGCCGCCGTTTTGGTGGAGTTGGAGCCGATCCTGCTCGACACGCTCGAGCGCGAGGCCCGCGAGTAGCGCGAGTAGCGCGCCTCCGGGCGTCAGGGTCAACACGGCAGGTCCGAACCGGGCAGAGCGGCACCAGCCCCCCGCCCGGTTCGTGGCGTCACGTCTTCTTGGCAGACTTCTTCTTGGCAGACTTCGGCTTCTTGCCGCCGTCCGTCTTCTTGCCTGCGGCCTTCTTGCCCGCGGCCTTCTCGGCCTTCGCCTTCTTGGCCGCTTGCTTCTCGGCTTTCGCCTTCTTGGCCGCTTGCTTCTCGGCTTTCGCCTTCTTGGCCGAGGCTTTCTTGGCCTCCGCCTTTTCGGCGCTGGCCGTCTTCTCGGCCGCCTTCCTGGCCTTCTTGGCGTCGGCCTTTTTCTCGGCCTTCTTGGCCGCAGCCTTGGCCTCCGCCTTCTTGGCAGCGGCCATCTTGGCAGTCTTCTTGCCACCCGGCTTGGCGGGCTTCGGCTCGGCCTTCTCGCGCTCGGCCTTCTTCTCCGCCAGAGCGGCCGCTTGGGCCACCTTCCCGGCAGAGGCCTTCTCCTCGATCGGCACGGCATTGGCCGCAGGGGCGGGCTTGGCCGTGCGGCGCTTCACCGGGGCGCGGGTCGCGGCCACCGGGCGGCGCGGGGCCGGCGCGGCGAGCTTGGCCGCGGCGGCGGACTTCCATGCGGCAGCCCGCGCGGGCGAGATGCCGGGGATCGCGGTGAGCGTGGCCACCGGGGCGGCCGCCAGGCCGGCAGGGTCGGCAATGCCCGCCCCCGCCAGCTTCGCCGCCATCGCCGGGCCGATGCCCGGAATGTCGATCAGGCGCACCATCAGGCAGCCTTCTTGAGGGCCTTTTTGGCGGCCTCCAGCTTTTTCTCCTGCCTGGCCACCTTGGCCTTGCGGACTTTCACCTCTTTCTTGAGGTCCTTGATCTTGGCTTTCTTGGCCATGCGAGATTCCTTTCTAGTCTTTGGTGTCGGAGCCATGATCGGCCACGAACCCGCGGATGAACCGCCGGATCTCGCGGGCCGCGCTGGTGTCGAGCCGCTCGCAAAGCTCCACGAAGGCATCGCGCTCATCCTTCTTGATCCGAATGATGAGCTGGCTGTCCTTCCGGTCCTTCTTGGGTTTGCTGCTCTTCGCCACGCTGGGTTGGCTCCCTCTCTGAGTGATAACTTGTTACGACAATGTATCTCGTTTGTATATACATTTTTCGAACCCCCGGCAGGGAACCGTCCGAGGCTCCCGACAGTTGGATGCCAAAGGAGGATTCCATGACCCACCATCACAGCCAACACGACACCGAAGCCCTGCGCCGCGCGCTCTTCGATGCCCTGAAGGACGAGCGCACCGGCATGCTGGCCATCTCGGACCGCGACTCCCACGCCCAGCCGATGACCCACTACTTCGACGAGGAGGCCCGCACCCTGCGCTTCATTACCGCCAACGACACCGGCCTCGCCCGCGATGTCGGCAGCGGTGCGCAGGCCCACTTCACCCTCACCACCCGCGACCGCGAGGTCTTTGCCTGCATGTCCGGCCCGATCACCGCCTCCGAAGACCGCGCCAAGCTCGAGGAGCTCTGGTCGCCCGCCGCCGCCATGTGGTTCGAGGGCGGCATCGACGACCCGCGCGTTCTGCTGCTTGAAATGCCGCTGAACGAAGCCGCCGTCTGGACCGTGGATGCCAACGCGCTGCAATTCGGCATCGAGATGCTGCGCGCCAACCTCGGCGACCACACCCCCGACCTGGGCGATCACGCCGTCATCAACCTCGCCGCCTGAGCCGCGGTCCTCTCCGGCCGCGCCTCACCAGGGCGCGGTCGGTGCGCCATGCACTTGGGCCGCGCGCTTCACGTCGCGCAGGGCCGCCCGCCATTTGCGCAACGGCACCTTCAGGTCCACCTCCCTGCCGCCGCTGTAGGCCACCTGAAACCGCAGCCGCAGAACGCCCCCGCTGCGTGCGGCCTTCTGCATCGCCGCCATGAAGGCCCGCCGCTCGCTTCCCGAAATCGGGTTGCCATACCCATGTGCCGCGCGCGCCGCCTCCGGCAGCGCCCAGATCACCCTGCCGCCCTGCTCGATGGTATAGCCGATGTAGGTCTGATCGTTGCGGTCCCGGTAGAGATCGAACACCACCTCCTCGGCGCCCACCGTGACCGAGCCCAAATGGGCAAACCCGCCCTGCTCCGGATGGATCGCGATCGCACAGAGCACCGGCACCCTGTCCCAGGAGGAGAACTGGCTGGAGGCGACGGTCTGGTCGCAAGACACCGAAAAGCCCCCGTGCTCCTTGCTATGGAGGGCGTTGACCATCAGCGCATCTCCCGCTTGGGCGGCAAGCGGAAAGAGCCCCAGGAGCGCCGCAAACATCACTCGTTTCATCAGACCCTCGCAAGAACAGCCTTCAACAAATCCCGGCCCGTCGGCGCCCGCGCCTCCCTGGCCGAAGCCGAGGGCCACACAGGCTAATGCCGCGCCCTGTCGCCCTCGCCTGCCCGAAGGCTAGCCAAAACCGCATGGCCTGCATAGGGCGCCAGGCGGCGCTCGCCAAAAGCAAAGGGCCCCCGGAAGTCCGAGGGCCCTTGCACTCTGTCGCCGCCAGATCAGTCGATCATCGGCAGGAGCTTGTTCACCGAGTCCTTGGCATCGCCGTAGAACATCCGGGTGTTCTCCTTGAAGAACAGCGGGTTCTCGATGCCCGAGTAGCCCGTGCCCTGCCCCCGCTTGGAGACGAAGACCTGCTTGGCCTTCCAGACTTCCAGCACCGGCATGCCCGCGATCGGCGAGTTCGGATCGTCCTGCGCCGCCGGGTTCACGATGTCGTTCGAGCCGATGACGATGACCACGTCGGTGTCGGGGAAGTCGTCGTTGATCTCGTCCATCTCCAGCACGATGTCATAGGGCACCTTGGCCTCCGCGAGCAGCACGTTCATGTGCCCCGGCAGACGGCCCGCAACCGGATGGATCGCAAAGCGCACCTCCTTGCCGGCCGCCCGCAGCTTGCGGGTCAGCTCGCTGACCGCGCCCTGCGCCTGCGCCACCGCCATGCCGTAGCCGGGCACGATCACCACCGAGTCCGCCTCGTTCAGCGCATTGGCCACGCCGTCGGCCTCGATCGCCACCTGCTCGCCTTCCACGGCCATCTGCTCGCCGCCCCCGCCGCCGAAGCCGCCGAGGATCACGCTCACGAAATGCCGGTTCATCGCCTTGCACATGATGTAGCTCAGGATCGCACCCGAGGAGCCCACCAGCGCGCCGACCACGATCAGCAGGTCATTGCCGAGCGAAAAGCCGATCGCCGCCGCCGCCCAGCCCGAGTAGCTGTTGAGCATCGACACCACCACCGGCATGTCGGCCCCGCCGATGCCCATGATGAGATGGTAGCCGATGAAGAGCGCGGCCAGCGTCATCAGGAAGAGCGGAAAGAACCCGCCCCCGTTCATGTACCACAGCAGGCAGATCAGCGAGAGCGCCGCGGCGCCCGCGTTCAGCATGTGCCCGCCGGGCAGCTTGGTGGCCGCCGAGGTGACCTTGCCCGAGAGCTTGCCGAAGGCCACGACCGAGCCGGTAAAGGTGATCGCGCCGATGAACACGCCGAGAAAGAGCTCGACCGCGAGGATCTTCAGCTCGACCGCGGACTTGTGCGCGACGATCGAGGCAAAGTAGCCCAGCTCCTCGCCCGCCGTCGCGGTGTGGTCGGCCACGAGACCGATGGTGAAGTGGGCGTTGAAACCCACGAAGACCGCCGCTAGGCCGACGAGCGAGTGCATCGCGGCCACCAGCTGCGGCATCTCGGTCATCTGCACCTTGGTGGCCACCATGTAGCCGATCACCCCGCCCCCCGCGATCAGCAGGAGGGTGAGCAACCACAGGCCCGAGCCCGGGCCGATGAGCGTGGCCACGACAGCCAGCGCCATGCCGACAATGCCGTACCAGACCGCCCGCTTGGCGCTTTCCTGCCCCGAGAGGCCGCCGAGCGAGAGGATGAAGAGAACCGCCGAAACGACGTAGGCGGCCGTGGTGAATCCGAAGTCCATTGCTCAGGCCCCCTTACGATTTCTGGAACATGGCGAGCATGCGCCGGGTGACGAGGAAGCCGCCGAAGATGTTGATCCCGGCCATGAAGACCGAGAGCGCGGCGAGCAGGACCACGAGGAACGAGCTGGAGCCCATCTGCAACAACGCCCCCACGATGATGATCGAGGAGATCGCGTTGGTCACCGCCATCAGCGGCGTGTGCAGCGAGTGCGAGACGTTCCAGATCACCTGGAAGCCCACGAAGACCGAGAGCACGAAGACGATGAAGTGCTGCATGAAGCTCGCGGGCGCCACCAGGCCCACCGCCAGCAGAAGCACCGCGCCCACGCCGATGAGCGTGACCTGCTGCTTGGTCTGCGCCTTGAAGTCGGCGGCCTCCTTGGCCTTCTTCTCCTCGGGCGTCAGCTCCTTGGGCTTCTCCTTCTTCTGCACCGCGATGGCCTGCACCTTCGGCGGCGGCGGCGGGAAGGTCACCTCGCCCGCATGGGTCACCGTCGCGCCCCGGATCACGTCGTCTTCCATGTTGTGGTTGACGGCGCCATCCTTGCCGGGCGTCAGGTCGGTCATCATGTGGCGGATGTTGGTGGCGTAGAGCGTCGAGGCCTGTGCCGCCATCCGGGAGGGGAAGTCGGTGTAGCCGACGATCGTCACCCCGTTGTCGGTCACGATCTTGTCGTCCTTCACCGTCAGCTCGCAGTTGCCGCCGCGCTCGGCGGCAAGGTCCACGATCACCGAGCCGGGCTTCATCATCTCGACCATGTCCCTGGTCCAGAGCACCGGCGCAGGGCGTCCGGGGATCAGCGCGGTGGTGATGACGATGTCCATCTCGGGGGCCAGCTCGCGAAATTTCTTCAGCTGGGCCTCGCGAAACTCGGGGCTGGAGGGGGCCGCGTAGCCGCCCGTCGCCGCACCGTCCTGCTGGGCTTCCTCGAAATCGAGGTAGACGAACTCGGCGCCCATGCTCTCGATCTGCTCGGCCACCTCGGGACGCACGTCAAAGGCGTAGGTCACCGCGCCGAGCGAGGTCGAGGTGCCGATGGCCGCAAGGCCTGCCACGCCGGCGCCCACGACGAGCACCTTGGCCGGGGGCACCTTGCCCGCCGCCGTGATCTGCCCGGTGAAGAACCGGCCAAAGTTGTTGCCCGCCTCGATCACCGCGCGGTAGCCCGCGATATTGGCCATCGACGAGAGCGCGTCCATCTTCTGGGCGCGGCTGATGCGGGGCACCATCTCCATCGCCACCACGGTCGCGCCCTTCTTGGCCAGCGCATCCATCTGCTTGTCGTTCTCTGCCGGGTTGAAGAAGCTGATGAGGGTCTGGCCCTCGCGCATCCGTTTGGCCTCGGTGTCGGTCGGTATCCGCACCTTGGCGATGATGTCGGCCTCCTTCCACAGCGCCGCCGGGGTCTTCACCACGGTCACGCCGGCCGCCTCGTAGGCGGCATCCGAGAACCCGGCCTTGTCACCGGCCCCGGTCTCGATCAGGCATTCATGCCCGAGTTTCTGGAGTTGAAGCGCCGAATCCGGCGTCATGGCCACACGGTTCTCGCCGTCGAGAACCTCCTTGGGCGTCCCGATTTTCAACGGATAGTCCCCCTTCCCTCTATGTTCCGCGCGTTTTGCGCAGGCTGGCAGCGCGTCCTACCTATCACCAGCCCCGAAACCCATACAACCCGAACCCGTCACCCTGCCGCTAGACCCATCGGCGCACCCTGGCCGCCCAGGCCTCCCACTCGGGGCCGAAGCGCGCGGCCAGCCGCGCCTCCTCGGGCCGGATGAAGCGGTCGGTCACGAGCCAGGCAAAGAGCGGCACCAGCACCGCGAGCGCGAGCCAGACGCCCCAGAAGGCACAAAGACCGGCCAGGATCAGCAGGTCGCCCAGGTAGATCGGGTTGCGCGAGCGGGTGTAGATGCCCGTGGTGATGAGGCTTCGGGCCTCCCGGTGCGGCACGATGGTGGTGCGCGCCCGGCTGAACTCCATCACCGCCAGCGCAAACAGCAGCAGCCCCGCCCCCACCAGCAACCCGCCGGCGAGGTCACTCGCCGGATGCTTCCAGGCAAGCTCCGGAAAGCGCACCGCCTGCACCCGCGCAAGCGCGATGAAGAGCAAGAGCCATAGCGGCGGCATGTCGAGCCAGCTCAGCGCGGCGCGAAAGCCTGTGTTTCCCCCCGGTCCCTGCATCGTCATCCCCTCGTGCCGGGCATGATAGTCACACGCCGGATCGCAATGTCCAGCCCGTGCCGCGCGGGCTCGTCAGCCCACGCTCTTCAGGCCGGGGCGCCTGTCGCGCGCGTTCCACGCCCGCACCGCGCCGCCGAAAGCCTCGAAGAGCGGGCGGCTCACCGGGTCTTCCGCCGCGTTGTACTCCGGGTGCCACTGCACCGAAAGCGTGAACCCCGGCGCATCGCGCACCACGATCGCCTCGGGCGTGCCATCGGGCGCGGTGCCCTCGATATGGATGCGCGGCCCGGGGTTCTTGATCCCCTGCCCGTGCAGCGTGTTGGTCAACACCTCGGTCGCGCCGAAGACCTTGTGAAACTGTCCGCCCTCCTCGAGCCGCACCACGTGGCGCAGGGCAAACTTCTCCTCCAGCGTGCCATCGGGCGGCATCCGGTGGTTCATCCGGCCCGGCAGCTCGCGGATCTCGGGATGCAGCGTGCTGCCCATCGCCACGGCCACCTCCTGGAACCCCCGGCAGATGCCCAGAAAGGGCTGCCCCCGCTCCACGCAGGCGCGGATCAGCGGCAGGGCGATCGCATCGCGCGCCCGGTCAAAGGCACCATGGGCCGCCGTCTCCGGCTCGCCGTATTCCTCGGGGTGCACGTTGGGGCGCCCGCCGGGCAACACGAAGCCGTCGCAGAGCTCCAGCAACTCCGGCACGCTCACGAAGCGCGGATCCGCCGGAATGAGCACGGGCATCGCGCCGGTGACCTGCGCCACCGCATCCGAGTTCATCGTCCCGCCCGCATGGGCCGGATACTGATCGTTCAGAAGGTGCGAATTGCAAATGATGCCGACGATGGGACGTGTCATGTGCGCGATCCTGCCATATGCCTCGCCCGGATTATAGCTTTGCACGCCCGCAGCTTAAAGCCGACTGTGGATTGCACAAACGCACACCGCCTCCGCACCCGGCTGCACGCCGGCGCAGCGCGTCCTGCCTCGGGGCCGGGCCCGGAGTGTAACATTGACACCCTCGCAGCGACAAAAACGTGAGCCCGCCCGCACCCTGACCTCACGCGCAGGTCATCGCCCTGAAACACCCGCACACACGGCGCCGTGATCGGGTGTGAGCCCGCCCCCGCCGCCGGGGCGCGGGCCTGACACAGGGTCAACCGGCCCGGCCACCGTGTCACAGGACATCTCGCCGGTTTTCTCAACCGCCCGCCTGCATGGAAAGCGCGCCGCCTCCGGCAAGCCCCGCTCCGGTTTTCGTGATGCGCGAAACTGCACAGGAGGGGCGGCAGGTTTCGGCGTTTTTCCAACCGCTTGGATGGCCCATTTCTCCACCACGACCGGCGACACACAGCGCTCTCGGGATGACAGCGCCACGCCGGACCAGACAGAAACCGCCCTCCGGGGCACATGACCACAAAGCCCGAACGGGCACTGCGCATGACACACAAAGGAGACAAGATCATGACCTTCGCCAAAACCTCCATCCTCGCCCTCGCCGCCTTCGCCATCACCGCCCCGGCCTTCGCCGACACGGCCTCCCTGGCCCGCTCGGTGGGTGTCGAGCCCGGCGTCTACTCGGTCGACCAGCTGATCCAGCTGAAAGGCCTCGACGACGGCGACAACGCCGCCCGCCAGTTCATCCTCGACAACCCCGAGGGCAACGGCGCCGATGTGTCGTCCAAGTCGGTGATCGGTTCGGGCACCGACAAGCTGGCCGCCTCGGTCGGCGTCGAGCCCGGCGTCTACTCGACCGCCCAGCTGATCGAGCTCAAGAGCCTCGATGACGGCGACAATGCAGCCCGCCAGTTCATCCTCGACAACCCCGCAGCCGGCGGTGGCGACGTGGCCTCCCGGTCCGACATCGGCACCTCGGGCGGCAACGACACCCTGGCGGCCTCCGTCGGCGTGGAGCCCGGCCTCTACTCGACCGCGCAGCTGATTGAACTGGCCAGCCTCGAAGACGGCGACCTCGCCCGCCGCGCCTTCATCCTCGAAAACCCGGCCTTCGGCAGCTGAGCCCCGGCCTGATTTCCTCCCCGGAGAGGCGCACGGACCGCAAGGCCCGTGCGCCTTTTTCCTTGCCTCCGGTCAGCCGCGGGCCTTGGCCTCGATCCGGCGCGCCTGAAGGATGTTCTGGGTATAGCCCGAAGGCTCGTCGCGCCCCTTGAACACAAGGTCGCAAGCCGCCTGGAAGGCCACGCCGTCAAAGCCCGGCGCCATCGGCCTGTAGGCCGGATCGCCCGCGTTCTGCTGGTCCACCTGAGCCGCCATCTTCTTCAGCGCTTCCATCACCTGATCCTGGCTGACCACGTCATGCAGCAGCCAGTTGGCCAGCGCCTGTGCGGAAATGCGCAGGGTCGCGCGGTCTTCCATGAGCGGCACGTCATGCACATCGGGCACCTTCGAGCAGCCCACGCCCTGATCCACCCAGCGCACCACGTAGCCCAGAAGGCTCTGGCAGTTGTTCTCCAGCTCGGTCCGAATTTCGTCGCCGGGCAGCTCGCCCTCCTGCAACGGAATGGTCAGAAGCTCCTCGAGCGAGTGCCGCACCTCGCCCTTGCTCTCCTCGCCGATCTCGTAGAGCCGGGCAAAGACATCGGTCTCGTGGTAATGCGTGGCGTGGAGCACGGCGGCGGTGGGCGACGGCACCCAGGCGGTGGTGCCGCCCATCATCAGGTGGCCCTTCTTCTGCTCCAGCATCCCCGCCATGTCATCGGTCATGGCCCACATGCCCTTGCCGATCTGCGCCCGGCCCTTCAGCCCGCACTGCAGGGCGATGTCCACGTTGCGGTCCTCGTAGGCGCCGAGCCATGCGGCAGCCTTCATCCGGCCCTTCGGCACCATCGGCCCGGCCTCGATCGAGGTGTGAATCTCGTCGCCCGTGCGATCGAGGAAGCCGGTGTTGATGAAGGCCAGCCGCTTCTCGGCGGCCTTGATGCAGGCCTTGAGGTTGGCCGAGGTGCGGCGCTCCTCGTCCATGATCCCGATCTTGATGGTGTTGGCGCGCAGTCCGAGGATCAGCTCGACCACCTCGAAGGTCTTGCAGACAAACTCCACCTCCTCCGGCCCGTGCATCTTGGGCTTCACGATGTAGATCGACCCCTTGGGCGAGTTGCGCGGGCGCTCCTTGTTTTCGCCGCCCATGATGTCATGCAGGGCGCAGAGCGGCGTGATGAAGGCATCGAGCAGCCCCTCCGGCACCCGGTTGCCCGCCTCGTCCAGCACCGCGTCGGTGTACATCAGCAGGTCCACGTTGCGCACCAGCATCAGTGCGCGGCCCTTGAGCAGCGCAGGCCGGCCAGCCTTGCTCTCGAAGCCCAGGTCGGGGTTCAGCTCGCGGACATAGGCGTTCTCTCCCGAGCCCACCTGCGCCGTCAGGTCGCCCTTCATCAGCCCCAGCCAGTTGCGATAGGCCAGCACCTTGTCCTCGGCATCCACCACGGCCACCGAGTCCTCCATGTCCATGATCGTGGAGACGGCGGCCTCGAGGAAGATATCGGCAATCCCCGCCGGGTCGGTCTTGCCGATCGGGTCGGCGCGGTCGATGAACATCACGATGTGCAACCCGTTGGCACGGAAATACACATCGGTGATCTTGCCCTTCTCGTCGCGGTTGCAACCGGCATACTGGTTGGGGTCCGCAAGCTCGGTCGAGTGCTTGCCGGCGATCACCATCAGCTTGCCCTGCCCGCCCGGCGCCATCGAGCTGACCTCGGCCCACGAGCCCTTCTTCAGCGGCAGCACCTTGTCGAGATGGGCCTTGGCCCAGGCCACCACCTGCTTGCCGCGCTCGGGGTCGAACTCCCCCTTGGGTGGCATCGACCCCAGCGCATTGGTGCCATAGAGCGCATCATAAAGAGAGCCCCAGCGCGCATTGGCGGCATTCAGGGCAAAGCGGGCATTGGTGATCGGCACCACCAGCTGCGGCCCGCAGACAGATGAAATCTCGGGGTCGATCCCCTCGGGCTCGACCGACACATCCTCCGGCTCCTCGACCAGGTAGCCGATTTCCCGCAGCATCGCGGTGTAGGCCTCCATGTCGGGCACGCCACGGTTGGCCACGTGCCAGGCGTCGATCTTGCCCTGCAACTCCTCGCGCTTGGCCAGCAACTCGGCATTGCGCGGGCCAAAGACCTTGATCAGCTTGGCGACATTTTCCCAGACCAGCTCGGGCTCCACGCCGGTCCCGGGCAGAACCTCGTTCTCGACGAAGGCGGCCAGGCCCGCATCCCACTGCAGCCCGGCTTTCTCGATGCGGTCGGTCATGTAATTGTCCCTGTTCTCAAATCTGCGGCTCTCGGGGCCGCGACAAACAGCCTAGGCCAAATGCGAAGGTGTCGCAATCTGGCCCGGGCCGGATTCGAACAGGGGGCGCCGCGGGCGGGGTGTCAGTCCCCCGCGGGGGCGATCACGCCACCCTCGGGCGTCGCATCGCGCGGCGTGTTGCCTTCGTCGGCAGCCCAGAGGAGCCAGGCGGCAATCGCCAGCACACCCACGCCCACCGCAAGGGCAATGCCCAACAGCGGGCCGGAATGTCTCTTGGTCTGTTTCTCGATGTTGGTGTCGGGGGCCGACATGGCATCTCCTCTCTGGTTGCGAAACTGGTGCCTCCTTGGAGGCACCCTGGAGCTCGGGTTTGACCGGTTGCTGAGCCCGCTTCAGGGGCATAACGTCCGGCAAGCCATTTGGTTCAATTCTCCAACGCGCCCCCGAGGAGCCCCATGAAAGACGCCGCCCCCCAGCCCGTTCGCCCCGTCCGCCTTGCCGAGTACACGCCCTTCCCCTTCGTGGTCGAACATGTCGAGCTGTGGTTCACCCTCGCGGGGGCCGAGACCCGCGTGCGCTCGCGCATC
Organism: Vannielia litorea; assembly: GCF_900142295.1. Classification (NCBI taxonomy): domain Bacteria; kingdom Pseudomonadati; phylum Pseudomonadota; class Alphaproteobacteria; order Rhodobacterales; family Paracoccaceae; genus Vannielia; species Vannielia litorea. The sequence continues at coordinate 1,061,023 of NZ_FSRL01000001.1, read as the reverse complement.
CGCTTCGCGCCCAACCCGGCGGCCGAGCCCGCCCGCGAGATCTTCCTGCACGGCAAGGCGCTCGCGCTGCAATGGGCCCGGATCGACGGCGCCGATGTGCAGCCCGAGACAACGCCCAAGGGCCTCACCTGCCCGGTGCCCTCCGGCCCCTTTACCTGGGAGGCCGAAGTGCAGATCGACCCCACCACCAACACCTCGCTCGACGGGCTCTACACGTCGGGCGGCATGTATTGCACCCAATGCGAGGCCGAGGGCTTCCGCAAGATCACCTACTACCCCGACCGGCCCGACGTGATGGCCCCCTTCCGGGTCCACATCGACAGCGACATGCCGGTCAAGCTCTCCAACGGCAACCCGCTGGGCGATGGCACCTGGGACGACCCCTGGCCCAAGCCCGCCTACCTCTTCGCCCTCGTCGCGGGCGACCTGCGGGCCTTCTCCAGCGATTTCACCACCCTGTCGGGCCGCCATGTCGACCTCAACATCTGGGTCCGCCCCGGCGACGAGCCCCGCGCCGAATACGCGATGGATGCCCTGATCCGCTCGATGAAATGGGACGAGGAGACCTATGGCCGCGAGTATGACCTCGACGTGTTCAACATCGTCGCCGTCGACGACTTCAACATGGGCGCGATGGAGAACAAGGGCCTCAACATCTTCAACTCCAAGTACGTCCTGGCCTCGCCCGACACCGCGACCGACAGCGACTACGACCTGATCGAAGGCATCATCGCCCACGAGTACTTCCACAACTGGACCGGCAACCGCATCACCTGCCGCGACTGGTTCCAGCTCTGCCTCAAGGAGGGGCTGACGGTGTTCCGCGACCAGCAGTTCAGTTCCGACATGCGCGGCGCGGCGGTCAAGCGGATCACCGAGGTCATGCAGCTCCGCGCCCGCCAGTTCCGCGAGGACCAGGGCCCGCTCGCCCACCCCGTCCGCCCCGAGGAATACATCGAGATCAACAACTTCTACACCGCCACCGTCTACGAGAAGGGCGCCGAGGTCATCCACATGCTCAAGCATCTCGTGGGCGACGACGGATACAGCAAGGCGCTCGACCTCTACTTCGACCGGCACGACGGCGACGCCGCCACCATCGAGGACTGGCTCAAGGTCTTCGAGGATGCCACGGGCCGCGACCTCACCCAGTTCTCGCGCTGGTACTCCCAGGCCGGCACCCCGCGCCTCAGCCTGACGGAGCGATTCAACGACGGCACCCTCACCCTTGATTTCAAACAGGAAACCCGGCCAACCCCCGGCCAGCCCACCAAGCTGCCGCAGGTCATCCCCATCGCCGTGGGCCTCATCGGCCCCAACGGCGACGAGGTGCTGCCCACCACCGTTCTGGAGATGAGCGAGGCAGAGCAGAGCTTTGAATTCACGGGGCTTTCCGCAAGACCCGTCGCCTCTGTCCTGCGCGGCTTCTCGGCCCCCGTGGTGCTCGACCGCCCGCTCGACAACGCCACCCGCGCCTTCCTCCTCGCGCATGACACCGACCCCTTCAACCGCTGGGAGGCAGGCCGCGTGCTGGGCAAGGAGGTGCTCACCCGGATGATCACCGAAGGCGCGGCCCCCGCGCCCGACCTGCTCACCGGCCTGCACCGCCTCGTCGCCGACGCCAGCCTCGAGCCCGCCTACCGCGCCCTCATGCTGGGCCTGCCGTCGGAGGACGACCTCGCGCAAACGCTCTTCGACAGCGGCCACGTCCCTGATCCCGCGGCGATCCACGCCGCGCGGGAACGGCTGCTCGACGCGATGGCCGCCGAGATGGAGCCCACCCTCGCCCGCCTCTACGACGAGATGGAAACGCCCGCGCCCTACTCGCCCGACGCGGAGGCCGCCGGCAAACGCGCGCTCCGCAGCGCCTGCCTTGCGCTGCTCTCCCGCCGCGACGGCTGCGCGCGGGCCCAGGCCCTCTTCGCCGCCGCCGACAACATGACCGAGGAGATGGCCGCCCTCGCCACCCTCGTGCGCCACGACCAGGGCGCCGAGGCGGTGCAGGCCTTCTACGACAAGTGGCGCCACGACCGGCTGGTGATGGACAAGTGGTTCATGCTCCAGGTCGTGCACGCCCGGCACGAAATCATGGCCGAAACCGCCGCCGCCCTCACCGCGCACCCCGATTTCGACTGGAAGAACCCCAACCGCTTCCGCTCCGTGCTGGGCGGGATGCAGGCCAACCCGGCGGGGTTTCACCGCGCCGATGGCGCGGCCTACCGGCTCTACGCCGACTGGCTCATCAAGCTCGATCCGGTGAACCCGCAAACCACCGCCCGCATGTCCACCGCCTTCGAGACCTGGGCGCGCTACGATGCCGACCGGCAGGCGATGATGCGCGAGCAGCTCGAGCGCATCGCCGCGCTCGAGGGCCTGTCGGAGAACACCGGAGAGATGGTGGGCCGGATTCTCGGCTAGCCGCGCGTCGGCCGCGCCTTGGGCCGCACGCTCGAGAGTGGCCGGCAGTAGCTCTGCACGCGGGTGTAGGCGGCAATGTCGGCGCGCTTGGCACGGTAAACCATCGGCCCCCAGTCCGCTGCCACGCCGCCGCGCCCGTTGGCGCCCACCACCCCGTCGCGGCGCACCGTCTTCGACATGATCCGCACGGCGCAGCTCAGGTTCGTCGGCCCGTGCAGCAGCGCCGCCGCCGTTCCGGCCCGGCAGCCGTAAAGCCGCGCCGTCGAGGGGGTGATCTGCAAGAGCCCGTGCCAGCGCCCACCGCCGCCCACCGCACGCGGGCGATAGGTGCTCTCGTGCTTGGCCAGCGCCGAGAGGAAGCCCACCCAGAATTCCGCCCGTTTTTCAAGTGGCTGGCTGGCATAGCTCGGGCAGAATTGCGCGATGTCGCGGGGCACGAACTCCAGCAGCGGGCGGCCATGGGCCTTGAGCGCCGAGATCGCGGCCCGGGTCCAGATCGTGCTGCCCGGCACGTTCTCCCAGCGGGTGCGCGGAAGCGTCACCGGCCGCGCCTTGGGGCGCAGCCGCGTGACCTGCGGCTCGGCGGGCGTCAGCCCCGGCGGCAGCTCGCCGCCCATCGCCGTGATCCGCGCCACCGGACGCAGCGCGGAGACCTCCGCCGAGGCCTGCTCCGTCAGCAGCAGCAATGCGACCAGGGCCGCAGATATCGGCAGAATACCCCCCATGAGCGGCAAACTGTGCGGATTTGCAAAGGTTTAGCAAGTGGTCCTGAAGTCGTATCCCGGCCGATTGGTGCCGGTCCGGCAACAATCCGCGGGTCTGCGCACCATTCCCTTGCGAGAGCTCGCCAATCTGCCCCGCATCCCCTGCCTTGCCCCCTTCCGCCCAAGGGCCTAGAAGGGCCTCAAACAGCTTCAAGGGACCGCCATGCTCGACCTCTCCACCACCTCCCCCAAGCCCAAGGTGATCTCCGGCGCCACCGGCGACTGGGAGCTTGTGATCGGGATGGAGGTGCACGCGCAGGTCAGCTCCAGCGCCAAGCTCTTCTCCGGGGCCTCCACCCGCTTCGGCGCCGAGCCCAATGCCAACGTCGCCTTCGTGGATGCCGGCATGCCCGGCATGCTGCCCGTCATCAACGAAGGCTGCGTGGCGCTGGCGGTGAAAACCGGCCTCGGCCTGAAGGCGCAGATCAACCTCAACTCCGCCTTCGATCGCAAGAACTACTTCTACCCCGACCTGCCGCAGGGCTACCAGATCAGCCAGCTCTACCACCCCATCGTGGGCGAGGGCGAGGTGATCGTCGAGATGGGCGAGGGCGTGGCCCGCCGCGTGCGCATCGAGCGCATCCATCTCGAGCAGGACGCCGGCAAGTCGATTCACGACATGGACCCGCACATGTCCTTCGTCGACCTCAACCGCACCGGCGTGGCGCTTATGGAGATCGTCTCGCGCCCCGACATCCGCGGCCCCGAGGAGGCGGCCGCCTATATCGCCAAGCTGCGCCAGATCCTGCGCTACCTCGGCACCTGCGACGGCAACATGCAGAACGGCAACCTGCGGGCGGATGTGAACGTGAGCGTCTGCCGCCCCGGTCAATACGAGAAATATCAGGAAACGCAGGATTTCTCGCACCTCGGCACCCGCTGCGAGATCAAGAACATGAACTCCATGCGCTTCATCCAGCAGGCCATCGACCACGAGGCCCGGCGCCAGATCGCCATTCTCGAGGACGGCGGCAAGATCGACCAGGAGACCCGGCTCTACGACCCCGACAAGGGCGAGACCCGCTCGATGCGCTCCAAGGAAGAGGCCCACGACTACCGCTATTTCCCCGACCCCGACCTGCTGCCGCTCGAGATCGAGCAGGGCTGGGTCGATGACATCGCGGCCTCCCTGCCCGAGCTGCCCGACGCCAAGAAGGCCCGCTTCATGGGTGATTTCGGCCTCAGCGACTACGACGCGAGCGTGCTGACCGCCGAGGTGGAGGCCGCCGATTTCTTCGAGGAGGCCGCCGCGGGCCGCGACGGCAAGCTGGCCGCCAACTGGATCATCAACGAGCTCTACGGCCGGCTGAAGAAGGATGAGAAGGAGCTCGCCGAGAGCCCCGTCTCCCCCGCCCAGATCGGCCAGATCATCGACCTCATCAAGTCCGACGCCATCTCCGGCAAGATCGCCAAGGATGTCTTCGAGATCTGCTACACCACCGGCCGAGCGCCCCAGGAGATCGTCGAGACCGAGGGCATGAAACAGGTCACCGACACCGGCGCCATCGAGGCCGCCGTGGACGAGGTGATCGCGGCCAACCCCGACCAGGTCGAAAAGGCCAAGGCCAATCCCAAGCTGGCGGGCTGGTTCGTCGGCCAGGTGATGAAGGCCACCGGCGGCAAGGCCAACCCCAAGGCGGTGAACGATCTGGTCGCCGCCAAGCTCGGGCTCTGAGCCGTCCGGGCTCGGGCAAAACCGCCACAGCCCCGTTGAATTGACTGGGCTTTCGCGGCGGCCTTTGGACTCACCGCATCACCCGCGCTAGGGTGGTGCTCGCTGCTTGAACATGTCTGCAAACCGGGGGGCAGAAATGCCGCGTTACGAATATCGTGTGGTGCCGGCGCCTGAGCGCGGCAAGAAGGCCAAGGGTGCCAAGAGCACCGCGGGCCGCTTTGCCTTTGCGCTCGAAGAGCTGATGAACGAGATGGGCGCCGCCGGCTGGGAATATCAGCGCACCGATACCCTGCCCTGCCAGGAGCGGGTCGGCCTCACCGGGCGCCAGACCACCTTCCAGCACATGCTGGTGTTCCGCCGCGAGCTGGCCGAGGAGGCCGTGACCGACACCGAGGTCACCGCCCTGCTGGCCGCGCCCCGCCCCGAGCCGGCCCCCGAGAGCAAGCCCGCCGCCGTCGCCATCCCCGAGCGTCCCGCCGAGAAGCGCGATGCCGTCGCCGCGGCCCGCGACGTGGCCGCCGCCCTCTCCGCCCGTGCGCGGGAGGGCAAGGCCCCGGCCCTCGGCCCGGCCACCCCGGGCGAAAAGCCCGCACGCAAGGCGGATGTGGCCGCCGAGTAGGGCCCCCGCAGGCCACGCAGATCAGGCTCGCCCCTCGAGGGCCGGTTTCCTGTTTCAAGGCGGCGCCACGTTGGCAGGGCCGCCCGCCCGCGCCTCACACCTCGATCGCCAGCGCGTGGATCCTCGGAAACAGGTCCGCCACCGCCGCGTTCACCGCCCGGTGCTTGGCCACCCGGCTCTTGCCCTCCAGCGCCGCCGCCACCATTCGCACCCTGAAATGTGACCCGTCCGGCGAATATCCGCCGTGCCCGCGGTGCTGCTCGCTCTCGTCCAGCACCTCAAGGCTCACAGGCGCAAAGGCCTCCCGCAAACGGGTCTCAATCTCCAATGCAAGCGTCATTTTTTGCGCAGCCCCCTTCTCACTCGGCGCGAAAAGACTAAACTTCATGGTCCGAGTCGAGAGGCAATGCCAAACACGTGGGGCAGCAGGCATGAACAAGAACGATCCGTTTGGTTTCGATATGTCCGTTTCATCGGACAAGAAGAAGCGCCAGCGCGGCCGTCGTGGCATGTCGGGCGCCTTCGAAACCTCGCAGCGCGTCTGCGAGCATCCCGGCTGCGACCAGCCCGGCCAGTATCGCGCGCCCAAGAACCCCGACACGCTGGACGACTACTACTGGTTCTGCCGCGACCACGTGCGCGAGTACAATCTCAAGTGGAATTTCTTCAACGGCGCGACCGAAGAGGAGATGGAGGCCCAGATCGACAGCGACAGGGTCTGGAACCGCGACACCAAGCCCTTCCGCCGCTCCGCCGAAGAGAAGGCCTGGGCCCGGCTCGGCGTGGACGACCCGCACCAGGTGCTGGGCGAGAACGCCACCCAGAACCCCGGCAAGGCCGCTACCGGCACCCGCCGCCTGCCGCCCACCGAGCGCCGCGCGCTGGAGATCCTCGAAGCCAAGGACAACATGTCCAAGGCCGAGATTCGCCGGAGCTACAAGGCCCTGATCAAGGTGCTCCACCCCGACATGAACGGCGGGGACCGCAGCCAGGAAGAGCAGCTCGCCGAGGTGGTCTGGGCCTGGGATCAGATCAAGGTCAGCCGCAGCTTCAAGTGAGGCCGGGTGCGGCCCCGCGCGGGCCTCACCCCTTGGGCGTGCAGCGCCGGATCATCCGGTCAAGGCTGCCCGTCACGCCGCGCGCGGTGAACTCGTAGCGCGTGCCGAAGGGGTCGATCACGGTGAACTTGCCGTTGGGGTCGGCCTTCTCCAGCGCAACCAGGTAGTCGAGCACCGCCTTGGCCTCCTCGACCTTCTCGATCTGGAGGTAGAACTGCGGCGAGGGAAACAGGTTCTTCATCAAGAACTCGCGCCCGCCGACGTCGAGCCGCGCCACGCCGCCCGGCGGCACCCGGCGCGGGGCGATGAACTCCGGAAAGATCCCGCGCCCGTCGCGCGCGTCATAGAGCGAGAACTGGCTGCGCCCACCCCGGCCCGTGCCGCAGGTGCCATCCACGCAGCTCACCACCTGGCAGGCCGCATAGCTCGAGCCAACACCGCGCTGGGTATAGAACAACCAGGCGCCGAGACTGTCGATCAGCGTGAACTCGGCCCTCGCGGGCCGCATCGACGTGAGCGTGATGGCCATTGCAATCAGGCACACCAAGACCGTCGACCGGGAAACAACTCCTGAAAAAGGCATTTTATGTTCTGACCTGTGGCAGCAAACACCGCCCAGCGTAACCGCAAGCCAAACCCCTGTCACGGGTCGGTTTTGCCAACACACCGTTAACGGTGCTTTTTCGCCGGTCCCGCGCCGCGCCCTCCCGCTCTTGCACCTGCCCGCGATATGTTGCACCACCCCACTGATGGATCACGCGCCCTGCCCCCGGCTCCATCCCGAGGGGTCCGGCGCAAGCGGCGAAGGCAGACGGCGATGAGCGAGCAAGTGATGAAACCCACCGAGGAGATTTCGGTCCGCGAGGCCTTCGGGATCGACAGCGACATGGTGGTGAAGGGCTTTGCCGAGGCAACCGACCGGGTGCCCGAGATCGACAGCACCTACAAGTTCGACCCCGACACCACGCTCGCCATCCTCGCCGGGTTCTCCCACAATCGCCGCGTCATGATCCAGGGCTACCACGGCACCGGCAAGTCGACCCATATCGAGCAGGTCGCCGCTCGGCTCAGCTGGCCCTGCGTGCGCGTCAACCTCGACAGCCACATCTCCCGGATCGACCTGATCGGCAAGGATGCCATCAAGCTGCGCGACGGCAAGCAGGTGACCGAGTTCCACGAGGGCATCCTGCCCTGGGCGCTGCGCAACCCGGTTGCGATCGTCTTCGACGAATACGATGCCGGCCGGGCCGATGTGATGTTCGTCATCCAGCGCGTGCTGGAGCATGACGGCAAGCTCACCCTGCTCGACCAGAACGAGATCATCACGCCGCACAAGAGCTTCCGCCTCTTCGCCACCTCCAACACCGTGGGCCTGGGCGACACCACCGGCCTCTACCACGGCACCCAGCAGATCAACCAGGCGCAGATGGACCGCTGGAACCTCGTGGCCACCCTGAACTACCTCAGCCACGACGCCGAAACCGCGATCGTGCTGTCGAAGTCGCCGCATTACAACACCGAGAAGGGCCGCAAGCAGATCTCCCAGATGGTCACCGTGGCCGACCTCACTCGCACCGCCTTCATGAACGGCGATCTCTCCACCGTCATGTCGCCCCGCACGGTCATCAACTGGGCGCAGAACGCCGAGATCTTCCGCAACATCGGCTATGCCTTCCGGCTGACCTTCCTCAACAAGTGCGACGAGCTCGAACGCCAGACCGTGGCCGAGTTCTACCAGCGCTGCTTCGACGAGGAACTGCCGGAGAGCGCCGTGTCGATGGCGGTATGAGGGCTGCCGTCCTCGCCCTTCTGCTGAGCGCCGCGCCCGCCTGGGCCCAGGCGCCGACCCCGCAGCAGATGGTTGCGGCCTGCATCTCGCTGACCGAGGCCGCGCTCCGGGGCGCCGAAGGCTCCCGCCGGGCCGCGCTGGAGGCCGACCTCGACCTGATGCGCAAGGCGCTGCGCGGGCTTGAGACCCTCGGCCCCACCGCGGGCGAGGCGCTGCCCCCCGGCCAGAGCCTGCCCACCCGCCTCTCCGAGTGCACCGACGCCGCCTGACTCACGCGCGGCTTACCCCGAATTAACCCTTCTGCCGCACACTGCCCGCCAAGGGCAGGCCCCTGCGCGCCTCGCGCGCGTTATCAAACTGCCCGTTTGACAGGCGCAATCAAAGGCGCAATGGTCATATCATGGGCAGAAAAAGAACAATCGCCCTCGCAGGGCTTCTGGCAGCAGTCACCGCATCGGCGCAGGCCGAGCCGCTGGAGATGCAGTTCGCCGCCTGCACCGGCCGCTTCTCGGCCCTGATGGAGCATCAATGGCTCCTGCCCCACCCCGAGCTCGACCAGACCACCCGCCGCCGCGCCGCGATGATCGCGCTGCTCGAGGCCGTCGTGCCCGAGGGCCGGGGCCGCGAGGTGCTGGCCCGCCGCATCGAGGCCAAGCACGCCCAGGCGGTGCTCCTCGCCCGCGCCACCTTCAACGATGATCCGCAAGATGCCCACTGGGCCGCCACCCGCGCCGAGACCGAGATCGCCAATTGCGCCGCCCTCTTGACGGGATGAGCCCTCTCCGGGCCTGATGCCCGCATGATCCGCCGCGCCGCCCTCCTTGTCCTGCTCGCCACACCCGCCGTGGCGCACGACCTCGCCGCCCATGACGACCTGCCCTACCTCGCCGCGGATTGCGCCGGCTACTGGCAGGCCGTGGCCGAGCGGCGACCCGGCGATCCGATGGCCGCCGACCTCTCCGCCGGCTTTCTGGCCGCCGCCAGGGAGCTCGCCCCCGAGCTCGCCCGCGACATCGACTACATCGCCCAGGCGGCCAGGACCCGCGCCAGCGTGATGCTGAAGGACGCGGCCCAGATCAGCGCCGCAGCCCGGCTTCTGGACGAGCAGGAGCAGTTCTGCCAGTCCGTGGGCCTCGCCCTGCCCGACAAATGGGGCTTGCACTAGCGCCGCACGATCCCGCCCTTCCAAGCGCCTCAAAGCAGAACGGGGCCCCAGAGGGCCCCGCGCACTTCAATCCGACGGTCCGGCCCGGCAACAGGCCTTGTCGCGCCACACAGGCATCTTACGCCTCGCGCGCGGCCTTCGTCGCCTTCGCCCACCAGGCGATATCGTCGAAGAGCGCATCTGCCGAGCCGCCGATGGCGTCCTCGATGGTGCTGATCTCGGCGTTCTCGCCCATCGGGTGCACCTTCATGAAGCTGCCCGCCGCGATGTGAACGGCATTGCGGACGGGCACCATCTGGAGTTCCACCGCGATGTTGCGCAGGTGTTCCACCGCACGGGCCGCACCCACGCCGCCGTAGCCCAAGGCACCCATCGGCTTGCGGTTCCATTCCTTGTAGGCTTGGTCCAGCGCGTTCTTGAGAGCGCCGGTGATCGAGCGGTTGTATTCGGCGGTGACAAAGATGTAGCCGTCGAACTCGCCGATCTTGTTCTGCCAGGCCACCGCCCTGGGGTCTTCGGAGGGCATCCAGGCGTTGGAGGCCTTCTCGTTGAAGAGCGGCAGGTCAAAGTCCTTCAGGTCCACCAGCTCCACCTCGAAGTCGTCGCGCTTGGCGGCGCGGTCGTAGAGCCACTTGGCCGGCTTGTCGCCGAAGCGGGCGTCGCGGGTGGAACCGATGATGATGGCGATCTTGGGGGTGGTCATGGGGGTCTCCGTTTCTGTTCTTGCCTATATATGTTTGCACCCCAACGCCCCGTTCAATCCGTGGTTCTGCGCGTTTGCGCACAGGCCAAACCTCCGCTTCGCGCGGGTCTTGCGCCCGCCTCGTCGCGGTGGTTTACCGATCCCATGGCTAAATCGTCCGACAACCCGGCAGACCCTTTCAAGAAGGCCCTCGCGGAGGCCACCAAGGTCATGGCCGACGATCCCGAGCTCGCGGTCACCTATTCGGTCGACCCGCCCGGGACAACCGGCGACGGGCTGCGCCTGCCCCAGGTCTCGCGCCGGATGACCGCCGAGGAGGTGCTGCTGGCCCGCGGCACAGCCGACGCCCTGGCGCTGCGCCACAAGTATCACGACGAGAAGGTGGCCGCCCGCTACGCGCCCCAGGGCCAGCTCGCCCGCGACATCTACGCCGCGATGGAAACCGCCCGCTGCGAGGCCGTGGGCGCCCGCGTCATGCCCGGCACCGCCAAGAACATCGACGCCAGGATCGGCGCCGAGGCCGACCGCCGCGGCTACGGCAACCTGACGCAGATGTCCGAGGCGCCGCTGGCCGAGGCCGCGGGCTACCTCGTGCGCAACCTCGCCACGGGCCGCACCCTGCCCCCCGGCGCCCAGAACGTGCTCGACCTCTGGCGCGACCACCTCGAGGGCTCCGCCGCCGGCACCCTGGACGACCTGCAGGGCGTGCTCGCCGACCAGCAGGCCTTTGCCCGGTTCGCCCGCCAGGTGATCCAGGATCTCGGCTACGGCGACCAGCTCGGCGACGACCCCGACATGGAAGACGACGAGGCCGAGGGCGACGAGGCCGAGGAGGATCAGGACGAGGCCGACAGCACCGGCGAGGACGACAGCGACCAGGAAGACGAGACCGACGCCAACCCCGAGCAGGATCAGGAGCAGTCCGACGACCCCTCCGAGGCCACCGTCTCCATGGACGACATGGCCGAGACAGAGGAAGGCGAGGAGGCCGAGATGCCCGAGGGCGAGGCCCCGCTCGAGCCCCCGCCTCCCGCGCCTGCCTCCGACGCCGACCCGAATTATATCATCTATGACAATACCTTCGACGAGGAGATCCCCGCAGAGGAGCTGGCCCAGCCCGCCGAGCTGGAGCGCCTGCGCGACTACCTCGACCAGCAGCTCGAACCGCTGAAGGGCGCCGTGTCGCGGCTGGCCAACAAGCTCCAGCGCCGCTTGCAGGCCCAGCAGAACCGGAGCTGGGAGTTCGACCGCGAAGAGGGCATCCTCGACGCCGGGCGACTGGCCCGCGTCGTCGCCAACCCCACCACGCCGCTCTCCTTCAAGGTCGAGAAGGACACCGAGTTCCGCGACACCGTGGTCACGCTCCTGCTCGACAACTCGGGCTCGATGCGCGGCCGCCCGATCTCCATCGCCGCGATCTGCGCCGACGTGCTGGCCCGCACGCTGGAGCGCTGCCAGGTGAAGGTCGAGATCCTCGGCTTCACCACCCGCGCCTGGAAAGGCGGGCAGGCCCGCGAGAAATGGCTCGCCGAAGGCCGCCCCCAGGTGCCCGGCCGCCTCAACGACCTGCGCCACATCATCTACAAGAGCGCCGATGCCCCCTGGCGCCGCGCCCGCGCCAACCTCGGCCTGATGATGAAAGAGGGCCTGCTGAAAGAAAACATCGACGGCGAGGCCCTCGAATGGGCCCACCGCCGCATGGTCGGACGCCGCGAGGTCCGCAAGATCCTCATGGTCATCTCCGACGGCGCCCCGGTCGATGATTCCACCCTCTCGGTGAACCCGGCCAACTACCTCGAAAAGCACCTGCGCGACGTGATTGCCATGATCGAGAAGCGCAAGATCGTCGAGCTCCTCGCCATCGGCATCGGCCATGACGTGACCCGCTACTACGACCGCGCCGTGACCATCACCGACGTCGAACAACTCGCCGGCGCCATGACCGAGCAGCTCGCCTCGCTCTTCGACAGCGACCCGCGTGCGCGGGCCCGGGTGATGGGGATGAAACGCGCCAGTTGACCCGCAGGGTGGGCAATCTGCCCGCCTTCCGACCGGTGGGCCAAAGACCCGCCTTGCCAGGAAGTCCGATGTTCCAGACCTTCGACGCCACCACCCGCCCCTCCGATGGCCCGCCCCGGCTCGCGGCCCTGCGCGCCCGGCTCGCGGAGCAGGGCCTCACCGGCTTCCTCGTCCCCCGCGCCGACCGGCACCAGGGCGAATACGTGGCCCCCTGCGACGAGCGGCTGTCCTGGCTCACCGGCTTCACCGGCTCGGCGGGCTTTGCCGCGGTGCTGCCCGAGGTGGCCGGCGTCTTCATCGACGGGCGCTACCGGGTGCAGGTGAAGGCCCAGGTCGATCTCGCCGCCTTCACCCCGGTCCCCTGGCCCGAGACCGGCCTCGCCGACTGGCTGATCGCCCAGGCGCCCGAGGGGGCGCGCATCGGTTTCGACCCCTGGCTGCACACCGTCAAGGAGATCGCCGCGCTGGAGAAGGCCCTCGCCGCCCGCGGCCTCGCGCTGGTGCCGGTGGAGGAAAACCCGGTCGATGCCATCTGGCCCGACCGCCCGGCCGAGCCCGCCGAACCCATCGTCGCCCATCCGCTCCAGTTCGCCGGCGAGGAGAGCGCCGCCAAGCGCGCCCGCCTCGGGGCCGAACTGCGCGCGGAGGGCTGCGGCGCGGCAGTCCTCACCCTGCCCGATTCCGTCTGCTGGCTGCTCAACATCCGTGGCGCCGACATCGCGCGCAACCCCATCGCCCGCGTCAACGCCGTGCTCGAAGCCTCTGGCAAGGTTGATCTTTTCTGCAATCCGGCCCAGGCCGCCGGGCTCGATCTCGGCGCGGATGTCACCGTGCTCCCGCGCGAGAGCTTCGCCGCCGCGCTGGCCGAGCTGGGTGGCCGCGTCCGGATCGACCCCGAGAGCGCCTCGCAGGCCGTGGCCAGCCTCCTCTCCGGCAAGGCCGAGGCCGTCCACGGCGCCGACCCCTGCCTGCTGCCCAAGGCGCAGAAGAACGCCGCCGAGCTGCAGGGCATGCGCGATGCTCACCTGCGCGACGCGGTGGCGATGGTCAGGTTCCTCGCCTGGCTCGATGACGCGGCCCAGGGCGGCACCCTCACCGAGATCTCGGTGGTCGAAAAGCTCGAGGGCTTCCGCCGCGAGGCCAACGAGCTGCGCGAGATCAGCTTCGACACGATCAGCGGCGCCGGGCCGAACGGCGCCATCGTCCACTACCGCGTCACTCACGAGACCAACCGAAGCGTGTCGCCGGGCGAGCTTCTGCTGGTCGACTCGGGCGGCCAGTATCTCGACGGCACCACCGACATCACCCGCACCGTCACCGTGGGCCCGCCCCCCGAAGGCGCGGCAGAGGCCTTCACCCGCGTTCTCCAGGGCATGATCGCGGTGTCGCGCCTGCGCTGGCCCCGGGGCCGCGCCGGCCGCGACCTCGAGGCGGTCGCCCGCTACCCGCTCTGGCTCGCCGGGCAGGATTACGACCACGGCACCGGCCACGGCGTCGGCGCCTACCTCTCGGTCCACGAGGGGCCGGCGCGGCTCTCGCGCATTTCCGAGATCCCGCTGGAGCCGGGCATGATCCTGTCCAACGAGCCGGGCTACTACCGCGAAGGCGCCTGGGGCATCCGCATCGAAAACCTCGTCGTGGTCGAGCCCGCGCCTGCCCTCGCCGGGGCGGACGACCGCGAGATGCTCTCCTTCGAAACCCTCACCTGGGTGCCCATCGACCGCCATCTGATCCTGCCCGGGATGCTATCGCCGGGCGAGCGCGACTGGCTCGACAGCTACCATGCCGAAGTCTGGGCGCGGGTCGGCCCAAGGGTCCGCGGCGAGGTGCGCGACTGGCTGCGCCAGGCCACGGCTCCGCTCTAGACGCAAGGGAATCTCGGGCGACATTTACCTGTCACCCTCGGGGGCTATATAACCCCCTCAACCAACGATAAAGGGAGGCAAGGGATGGCCGATCACATCAAGATACGCGAAGCCGACGGAACCTGGGTGGTGCGCGCCGGCGGCGCCGTGCTGGGCGAGAGCAGCCGCGCGCTGGAACTCACCGAGGGCAGCATGCCCTTCGTCATCTACTTCCCGCGCGAAGACATCGCAATGGCCTTCCTCGACAAGTCCGACACGGTCACCCACTGCCCCCACAAGGGCGAGGCCCAGCACTACGACATCGAGATCAAGTCCGGCACGATCCAGAATGCCGCCTGGTCCTACGAGGCCCCGAAGACCGGCGTGGAGCGGATCAAGGACCACATGGCCTTCTACGCCGAGAAGGTGACGGTCGAGCAGATCTGAGCCCTGGCCTGAACCTGGCGCCCGGCCGGGCCGTCTCGCGGTGGGGGTTTCACACCCCCACACGCCCGCGAAGTGTTTCCCGGACCAATGAGAAGCGGGTGAGTCCCTGTCTCATTGGTCCTGAAAACACACCTTCCGGAGGCCCGAAATCTCTTCGGGAGCAATCTCTCAGCTGTGCTCTTCCGCCGCCGTCTCCGCAAGCGCGCGGTTGTAGGCCCTGAGCGCATCGAGATGAAACAGCGCCCCCATCAGCTCGCCCGCGCCGCCGTCGCCCGCCGGCGCGACCACCGGGATGAAGCTGTGGCCGCTGGTCTCGAACATCGGCAGCGCGGTTTCGAGCGTGGTGTCGGGGGCCAGGACGATGCCCGCCGCCATCATCTCCTCGCAGGTCTCGCGCGGGGCGGCCCTCGGGCTGTCGACCCCGCGCATCACCGCCGCCGCCGAATGGACCGAGAGCAGATAGGCCTGCGGCCCCGCCGCCATGTGAATGCCCCGCCGCTCCAGCTGGGTCAGAAAGAAGCTGCCATCCACCAGCCGTGACGAGATTGCCGTGGAGAGCGAGACGGCGACCATCACCGCAAGCCCGGTCTGCCAGTCGCCGGTCAGCTCGAAGACGATGAGCGTGGTCGAGATCGGCGCGCCCAGCACCGCCGCCGCCAGCGCGCCCATGCCCGCCAGCGCGTAGAGCGTGGGCGTGCCCGAGACCTCGGGAAAGATCCCGGTGGCCACCACGCCGAAGGCAAGCCCGGTGAGCGCGCCCACCATCAGCGAGGGCGAGAACATGCCGCCGCCCATCCGTCCCGCCATGGTGATCGCCACCGCGGCCACCTTGAGGATCACGAAGACCACCGCCTCGCGGAACACCAGCTCGCCGGTCAGGGCCGCCGAGGTCGTCTCATAGCCCACCCCGATGATATGCGGGTAGAAGATCGCCATGCCTCCCAGCAGCGCGCCGGCCATCGCCGGCCGCAGCCAGCGTGGCAGCCGGGTGGCGGCCATCACGCTGTCGCCCAGCCCGTCGGCCCAGAACACCGCCCGCATCATCACCACCGCCACCAGCCCGCAGGTCAGCCCGAGCAGCAGGAAGGCGGGCAGCTCGACATAGAAGCTCAGCACCCCGTCGCCGCCGAGGGTGAACTCCGCCACATCGCCGAAAAAGCTGCGCGACACCACCGTGCCCGCGACGCTGGCGATGACGATGGGCGCAAAGGCATGCACCGCGAAATGCCGCAGCACCACCTCCAGCGCAAAGAGCGCCCCCGCGATCGGCGCGTTGAACGAGGCCGAGACGGCGGCGGCCACGGCGCAGCCCATCAGGTCGCGCCCGGTGACGCCATTGGCGTTGATCCGTTCGCTGACCCAGGAGGAGATCACGGCCGCAAGGTGCACCACCGGCCCCTCGCGGCCGGTCGAGCCCCCCGACGAGAGCGTGATGAGCGAGGCCACCGCCGAGGCAAGGCCGGCGCGTTGCTCCACCCGCCCCCGGTTCAGCGCCGCGCCGTGGATCACGTCGGCCACGGCACGCACCCGCGCGCCGGGGGCGAAGCGGTCGAGGATCAGCCCCACCGCCAGCCCGCCGAGGATCGGCAGCAACAACACCCACCACCAGGGCAGCCCGGCGGCGAAGGAGTGGATCATCCTGGTGTCATCGGTGCCGTAGAGCGCGCCCTGCAGCAGGTCGATCCCGAGCCGGAAGAGGCAGGCGGCATAGCCCGCCGCCACGCCGAGGGCCAGCGCGATGAACCAGAACTGCACCTGGCTCGGGCCGCGCTGGCGCAGCACGCGCAGCAGCGTCTCCGCCCCCTCCCGCAGCTCCGACAGGCGCTGCCGCAGCGGGCCCGGTCCCGCGCTCTCGCCCTGCCCTTCGCTCTCGCCCACGCGCCGCCCTGCCCTGCCCTAGCGAGATCCCCGCCGCACTTCCCCGAACGTCCCGCATCGCCTAGGGTGGCGTCCGGTAAACGCGAGGAGGAACGATGCCTTTCCAGGAGGCGCAGACCGGCTTGATGGCCGTTCTAGGCGATCGGCTGAGCCGGTCCAAGAGTGATCTCGACCAGCATGGCCGGAGCGAGACCCATTTCCCCCTCACCCCGCCAGAGGCGGTGGCCTACCCCGAGACCACGGCGGAGGTGGCCGCCATCCTGCAGACCTGCGCCGCGGCCCGCTGCCCGGTGGTGGGCTGGGGCGCGGGCACCTCGCTCGAAGGCCACGGCCTTGCGGTGCAGGGCGGCATCGCGGTGGATTTCTCCCGCATGGATCGGGTGCTGGAGATCCGCCCCGAGGACATGGTCGCCGTGGTCCAGCCCGGCGTCACCCGCGAGGCGCTGAACCACGAGCTGCGCGCCACCGGCCTGTTCTTCCCGGTCGATCCCGGCGCCAACGCCACCCTGGGCGGCATGGCCGCCACCCGCGCCTCCGGCACCACCGCCGTGCGCTACGGCACCATGGCCGAGAACGTGCTGGCGCTCGAGGTCGTGCTGGCCAGCGGCGCGGTGATCCGCACCGGCTCGGGCGCGCGCAAGGCCTCCAACGGCTACGACCTCACCCGCCTCCTGATCGGCTCCGAGGGCACGCTGGGCCTGATCACCGAGCTGACCCTCAAGCTCCAGGGCCAGCCCGAGGCCGTGGCCGCCGCCACCTGCGCCTTCCCGGCCATGGGCGACGCGGTGGATTGCGTTATCGCCACTATCCAGGCCGGGCTGCCAATGGCCCGGATCGAGTTCGTCGACGGGCCGACCGTGGCCGCCGTCAACGCCTATGCCGGGGCCGACTTCCCGGTGATGCCGCATCTGCTGGTGGAGTTCCACGGCTCGCAGAGTTCGGTCGCCGCCGATGCCCGCTTCTTCGGCGAACTGGTCTCCGACATGAACGGCCAAGCCTTCCGCTGGGCCGAGAAGGCCGAGGACCGCAACGCCCTATGGCAGATGCGCCACCACGCCTACTGGGCCATTCTCGCCAGCCGCAAGGGCGCCAGGGCCATCGTCACCGACATGTGCGTGCCGATCTCGCGGCTGGCCGAGGCGGTGGAGATCACCGCCCAGGACATCGCCGCCGCCGGGCTCGAAGGCCCGATCCTGGGCCATGTGGGCGACGGCAACTTTCACGCCATCCTGCTGATCGACCCCGACGACGCGCAGGAGAAGGCCCGTGCCAAGCATATCGCCGATACCATGGCCGAGCGCGCGCTGGCCTTCGGCGGCACCATCACCGGCGAGCACGGCGTGGGCATGGGCAAGCTGCACATGATGGCGGCCGAGCACGGGCCCGCCTGGGGCGTCATGGCCGACCTCAAGGCCGCCCTCGACCCGCTGAACATCCTCAATCCGGGCAAGGTGGTCCGGCGCGCCAACTCCGGATGATGCAAGTCAAATTTGTGTGCAATTAACCACAAAGGCAGCGACTCAGTGGATTACCGCCGAGTTAACGGGTATAACCCGCACATGTAATTAGGGTGGTAAACCAATGAAACTCAAAGCAATCACTGCAACCGTCGCCCTCGCGTTGAGCGGGCTTTTCGTGGCTCAATCGGCGGATGCGCGCCTGGTCATCCATTGCAACCGCGGTCCGATTCCGTCGAACCCGATGATCAACGGCCACTACGACAACTTCGTCGCCAGCCTGATGGAGAACTTCGTGATGACCGAGCAGGAGGCCACCCGGGTCGCCCGCCAGGTCTGCGGCAACATGGGCGCCGTCGGCGATCTCGATTACCTGGTCGACCTGACCTACGAGGCCACCGCGCCCTACCAGCGCCGCCAGTAAGCCGGCACGGGCCCTCGGGCTAGCCAGGCAAACCGACACGCTGCCCAAATTCGGGCACGATCATGGTTTACGGAACATGAAGCGAAGCCACCCCGGCTTCGCTTTCTTTCGTTCACGCGCCAGCTGCCGGCGCCAGGAGTGTTCCGTGATCCGTCCAATCCTTCCCGTCCTCGCCCTCGCCCTCGCCTTCGGCGGCACCGCCGCTTCCGCCGATGTGAAGATCTCTTGCAAGCGCGGCCCCCTGCCCAAGGTCGCCCTCATCAACGGCCCGGCGCCGATCTTCGTGCAAAGCATCGAGCAGACCTACGCGGTCACCCCCGCCGAGGCCCGCGCAGCCGCCGAGTTCGTCTGCGCCGACATGGATGCCGTGGGCGATCCCGCAAAGCTGCGCAGCCGCACCCGCGCCGCACTGGCCAACTACCGCCGCCGGTAAGTCCGGCCGCACCAGGACGTGGCGTCACAAGCCGGGGCGGCGCAGGAGCGTCCCGGTTCCGACAAAGTTTTGGCAGAATTATTGGCTAATTTTAGTCAAACGGCGCCGCTGCTGACGCCGCTTGTCTTGTGATGTGCCACTGTAGAACCCCGGAGCCTGCCATGAAACGCCTTGTCCTGCCCGCCGCCGCCCTCGCCCTCGCCCTCGCAGCCGCCCCGGCCGCGGCCCAGGGCGCGAAGATCACGATTTCCTGCAAGCGCGGGCCGCTTCCGAACGTCTCGATCATCAACGGCGCCAACTGGCAGTTCGTCGAGAGCATCGAGCGGAACTACCGCATCAGCCCGATCGACGCGAAGGCTGCCGCCGATTACGTCTGCGCCGACATGAGCGCGGTGGGCAATGCCCGCCTTCTGCGCGAGCGCACCCAGCGCGTGCTGGCCAACTACCGCCGCCGCTGACGCCGCTCAGCCGGCCAGCAGCGCCCGTGCCGCGGCGCGGGCCTCCTCGGTCACCGTCTCGCCCGCCAGCATCCGCGCCAGCTCGTCGACCCGCGAGGGCGCGTCGAGCGGCGTGACCGTCGAGAGCGTCTGCCCCTTCGCCACCCGCTTCTCCACCCGCCAGTGATGGGCCGCCATCGCGGCCACCTGCGGGCTGTGGGTCACCACCAGCACCTGCCCCTCGCGGGCCAGGGCGGCGAGCCGTCGGCCCACCGCATCGGCGGTCGCCCCGCCCACGCCCCGGTCGATCTCGTCGAAGATCATGGTCAGCCCGGTCGCATGGCGCGTCAGGCAGACCTTCAGCGCCAGCAGAAAGCGGCTCAGCTCGCCGCCCGAGGCGATCTTATTCAGCGGCCCGGCCGGTGCGCCGGGGTTGGTCGCCACGGTAAAGGTCACCGCGTCCACGCCCTCCGGCCCCGGCTCGCCCGGCTCGATCTGGGTGGTGAAAACGGCGCGCTCCATCTTCAGCGGCGCCAGCTCCGCGCCCATCGCCCTGTCGAGCTTGGCCGCCGCCCGGGCCCGCGCCTCCGTCAGCCGGTCCGCCGCCGCCTCATAGGCCGCCTCCGCCGCCCGCGCCGCCTTTTCCAGCGTGGCGATCCCGCCCTCGCCCGCATCCAGCGTCTCCAGCTTGGCGCTCAGCTCGGCGGCCAGCGCGGCCAGCTCGTCGGGCGCCACGCCGTGCTTGCGCGCCAGGCCGCGGATGGCAAAGAGCCGTTCCTCCGCAGCTTCCAGCTCGCGCGGGTCATGGCTCAGCGCATCCAGCGCATCCGCCACCCCCTGCTCCGCCTCCCCCAGCGCATCCACCGCGCGCGAAAGCGCCTCCAGCGGGCCGTCTAGCCGCCCCTCGGCGGCCTCCGCCGCGCCATCGAGCCAGCGCGAGGCGTCCGAGAGCATCCCCTCCGCCCCCTCCGGGCCAAGCGCCTGATGGGCACGCCGGATATCCTCGCGGATACGGCTGGCGGCCTGCATCAGCCGCCGCCGCGCATCCAGCTCCGCCTCCTCGCCCGGCTGCGGGTCGAGCTTGGTCAGCTCGCCGGCCGCATGGCGCAGAAACTCCTCTTCCGCCGCCAGTGCCGCCTGGGCCGCGCGGGCCTCCTCCAGCGCCACCGCGGCCACCCGGCGGGCGCGCCAGGCCGCCCGCGCGGGCGCGGTGTCGATCCCGCCGAACTCGTCGAGCAGCTCCCTGTGGCCGCGCGGGTTCAGCAAGCCGCGGTCATCCTGCTGCCCGTGCAGCTCCACCAGCACATCGCTGAGCGCGCGCAGCACCTCGCCGCTCACCCGCCGGTCATTGACCCAGGCCGTCTTGCGCCCGTCCGCCGTGTTCACGCGCCGCAGGATCAGCTCGTCCGAGGCCGGAATGCCCGCTTCCTCCAGCACGGCCTGCGCCGGATGGCCCGCCTCCAGCGCGAATTCCGCCGTGACCTCGCCCTGCTCCGCGCCCGCGCGCACCAGCTCTGCCCGGCCGCGCCAGCCCAGCACGAACCCCAAGGCGTCGAGCAGAATCGACTTGCCCGCCCCGGTCTCGCCGGTCAGCACGTTCAGCCCCGGCGCGAAGCTCAGCTCCAGCCGGTCGATGATCAGCATGTCCCGAATGTCGAGCCCGCGCAGCATGGGCCTTACCCTCTCCGCAGTCCGTAGGGTGGGTGAATCCCACCAGCCGTTACAACCACTCGCCCCGGATCATCTGGCGATAGATCTGCCGCAACCAGCTGTCGCCCTTGGCCTGGGCCTGAAGGTTGCGGCGGGCCAGCAGGGTGTAGGTGTCGTCGTACCACTGGGTCGAACGGTAGTTGTAGGCCAGAATCGCCCCCGCCGTCTGCGCCTCGGCCGTGAGGCCGAGCGAGAGATAGGCCTCCACCAGCCGGTGCAGCGCCTCGGGCGTCTGCGTGGTGGTCTGAAATTCCTCCACCACCACCCGGAAGCGGTTGATCGCGGCAATGTAGTGACCGCCGCGCAGGTAGTAGCGCCCGATCTCCATCTCCTTGGCAGCCAGGTGATCGAAGGCCAGGTCGAACTTCAGGATCGCCGAAGAGGCGTATTCGCTGTCCGGATACTTCTCGATCACGTCGCGCAGCGCCTGGAGCGCCTGGAAGGTCAGGCCCTGGTCGCGGCCGACCTCGTCGATCTGGTCATAGTAGCTGAGCGCCAGGAGATACTGGGCATAGGCCGCGTCCTCCTCCGCCGGGTAGAAGTCGATGTAGCGCTGTGCGGTGGCGCGGCTGTTCTCGTAGTCGCGGTCGCGGTGATAGGCAAAGGCCTGCATGATCAGCGCGCGCTTGGCCCAGACCGAATAGGGATAGAGCCGCTCGATCTCCGCAAAGAGCTCGGCCGCATCGTCGGGCTTGCCGTTTTCCAGCGTCGCCTCGCCCTGCCGGTAGATCTGTTCCGGTGTCTGGTTCTCCAGCGCAACCGCCGGATCCTGCGCGCGGAACAGGCCGCACCCGGACAGGGTCAGCGAAAGCGCCACGATCCCTGCCAGCCCCGCTCGCCCCGTCTCAGTCGCCATGCGCCTCTAATCCCGTGTCTTTATTGCCCACGCGGCGAAAGGCCCGCGGAGATTAACTGCGGTGTAGCACAAGATTTTTCGGGGCAAAATGGCTTTGGCGCACATCGGCTGTTCAAATGGCGCGGAGGGTCCTCGCTGCAACGTTGCGCGAGGCTCAGGCCACCAGCCGCAGATCGCGCGACTTCAGGCCGGTTCCGGGCAGCCGGCGCACCATCTCGGCGTCGCAGATCACGACCTCGTAGTTGGCCTCGTCGGCAAAGAGGGCGCGCAGGAGCGCATTGGTCATGGCGTGACCTGCACGTTCGCCGGTGTAGCGGGCCAGCAGCGGGTGGCCGGCAAGCGCCAGGTCGCCCAAGGCGTCGAGCATCTTGTGGCGCACCGGCTCGTCCTCGTGGCGCAGGCCACCGGGCGAGAGCACGCGGTCGCCTTCGACCACCACGGCATTGTCATAGGTGCCGCCAAGCGCCTTGCCCTCGGCCCGCATCGCCTCCACGTCGGCGGCGCGGCAGAAGGTGCGGCTGTCGCAGAGCTCGCGCACGAAGGCCCCGTTGGCCATGTTCATCGACTTGTCCTGCGTGCCGATGGCCGCATCCTCGAAGTCGATCGAAAAGTCGATGTGCAGGTTCTCCGAAGGCTCCAGCCGGGCCACCGCCCCGCCGCGCATCACCTCCACCGGCTTCAGCACCCGGATCGCGCGCACCGGCGCGTCGAGCTCGCGGATGCCGGCGCGGAGAATGGCCGAGACGAAGGGCGCCGCCGATCCGTCGAGGATCGGAACCTCGGGGCCGGACACCTCGATGAGCGCATTGTGCACGCCGCAGCCGGCCAGCGCGGCCATCACGTGCTCGACCGTCGAGAGGCTCACGCCGTCATCGTTGGTCAGCAGGGTGCAGAGCGGGCTCTCCACCACGGCATCCCAGCGCGCGGGCAGAAAGGCATCGCCCTCCACCGCATCGGTGCGACGAAACCAGATGCCCTGGTCGGCCATGGCCGGTTTCAGGGTAATCCGCGCCGGGCGGCCCGAATGCAGGCCCACGCCCTGGAGCGTTACCGGTTTGTTGAGCGTTGTCTGCACCACGTGCCTCTTTGGTCGGTCTTGTATTAGAGCCTGGGGCGATCCTCGATCAGGCTCCGGGCCATCGCTCGGGCATGGCTCGCCCGGCTGCTACCCCAGATAGGCGGCAGGGCCGGGCGCCACAATTCAATCTTTGCAACGGTCTGTAACATCCCCCGCGCGGGCTATGGCAACACTTGGCCGATCACCTCAAAGCCCCGCCGCAACCCCCTGCCCCACAACAAGAAAGGGGCCGGTCTCCCGGCCCCTTCCTCAACTGGATTTCGTGACTGCGATCAGTTCGCCTGGCGCCGCAGGAAGGCCGGGATCTCGATGCGCTCCTGCTCGGGATCCACCTCTTCCTCGTGGTCCAGCTGCGGCTGGCGGTAGGCCGGGCGCGGCTGCTGGGCGGCGGCGGCGCTCACCGGCGGCTCGCGGTGCGCGGGGGCCGCGGGCTGGCCTTCGCCGCCATGACCGGCCATCCGGGTGATCAGCGAGCCGATGCCGAAGCGGGCTTTCTGGTCGGCGGCCGCGGCGGGCTGCTGCGGCTGCGGTTGCGGCTGCGGTGCAGGCGCCGGGGCGGCGGCACGGGGCTGCTCGCCGGTGTGGGCGCCGGGCACCTTGCGGACCGCGTTGTGCAGCCGGGCCAGGGCCTCGGCCGAAGGCGTGCCGGGGGCCGGACGGGCCGGAGCGGCCTGGGGCTGGTACTCGGCCACCGGCTCGGCGGCCTCCAGCGGCTCGGGCTCGGCAGCCGGACGATAGGCCGGCGGCGGAACGTCGTCGCTGGCATGGCTGTCCACCGCGTCACGCGCCGAGGGGCGGAAGGCCGGGAAGAGCGAGGGCTCTTCGGCCTCGGCCTGAGGCTCGGGCTGGCGGGGCATCTGCGGCTCGGCCGGGCGCGCGCCGGTGATCGCCACGGCGGGCGCGGCCAGGGGGGCCGCCTCGACCGGCGCCGGGGCGGGCTCGGGCGCCTGCTGGGTGTGGGTGAGCGGCGCGGCCATAGAGCGGCGCGGCACGGGGATCTCGCGCTCCTCGTCCATCACGTCGATGCCGGTGGCCACGACGGAGACCCGCATGAAGCCTTCCATCGAGGTGTCCAGCGTGGAGCCGACGATGATGTTGGCGTCGCTGTCCACCTTCTCGCGGATCTCGTTGGCGGCCTCGTCCAGCTCGAACAGGGTCAGGTCGTGCCCGCCGGTGATGTTGATCAGCACACCCTTGGCGCCGTTCAGGCTGATCTCGTCGAGCAGCGGGTTGGCGATGGCCTTCTGCGCGGCGACCTTGGCGCGATCATCGCCCTCGGCCTCGCCGGTGCCCATCATCGCCTTGCCCATCTCGTCCATCACCGCACGCACGTCGGCGAAGTCGAGGTTGATCAGGCCCGGCCGCACCATCAGGTCGGTCACGCCCTTCACGCCCTGGTAGAGCACGTCGTCGGCCAGCGCGAAGGCCTCGGTGAAGGTGGTCTTCTCGTTGGCGAGCCGGAACAGGTTCTGGTTCGGGATGATGATCAGCGTGTCCACGACCTTCTGCAGGGCTTCCACGCCCTCCTCGGCCTGGCGCATCCGCTTGCCGCCCTCGAACTGGAAGGGCTTGGTCACCACGCCCACGGTCAGCACGCCCAGCTCACGGGCGGCCTGGGCGATGATCGGCGCGGCGCCGGTGCCGGTGCCGCCGCCCATGCCGGCGGTGATGAAGCACATATGCGCCCCCGCCAGGTGGTCGATGATCTCCTCGATGGTCTCCTCGGCGGCAGCGGCGCCCACCGTGGGCCGTGCGCCGGCGCCGAGACCTTCCGTCACCTTCACGCCCATCTGGATGCGGTTCTGCGCGGCCGACTGCTGCAGGGCCTGCGCGTCGGTGTTGGCCACCACGAACTCGACCCCGTCGAGCTCTTTCTCGATCATGTTGTTGACGGCGTTGCCGCCTGCCCCGCCGACACCGAACACGGTGATCCGCGGCTTCAGGTCCAATTCGGTCGGCATGGTGAGGTTCAAAGTCATTTCTGTTCCGCCTGTCTCTTTTCGTTTCTGTCCCCGGGTCCGCCACCTTCGGCGCCCCACCGCCCAAAATGACTCGAAATTTAAGGCACATTACCGCCTCGGGCACCATGCGTCATCCGAAAAACGCAAAAATGCCACAATTTGTAGTGGAGTTTTTTCCCCGGTTCGGCGGTATCTTGCGTATGCCACCTCATATGGGGGTCACCAGTTGTCCCGGAACCATTTCATCGCTCTCTTGAGCGATCGGGCCGGGTAGGTGTCGGCGGGAATGTCGAAGTCCCACCACTCGTCCTGCGGGTGCGCCGAGTAGAGGCAGAGCCCCACCGCCGCCGAGAAGGCCGGGCCGGTGGCGGCCTGCGGCAACCCCTGCACCCGAAGCGGGCGGCCAAGCCGCACCTGCTGGCCGAGGATCCGGCTCGCCAGCTCGTCGAGCCCGAGAATCTGGCTGCCGCCGCCGGTCAGCACGATCTTCTGGGAGGGCAGATGGTCGAAGCCCGCCGCGTCGAGCCGCGTGCGCACCTCCTCGAGGATCTCCTCCACGCGAGGACGCATGATGCCGATCAGCTCGCTGCGCGACACCCGGCGCTGGTCGTGCTCCCAGTCGCCCGTCTCGCCGCCGAGCGGGATCATCTCGCGGTCGTCCATGCCGGTCGCCACCACGCCGCCATGGCGGGTCTTGATCCACTCGGCCTTCTGCGGGCTCACCTGGAGACCCTGGCTAATGTCGCGGGTGATGTGATCGCCGCCCAGCCGGACGCTGTCGGCATAGATCATGTGCTTCTTGATGAAGACCGAGAGCGTCGTCGCGCCGCCGCCCAGGTCGATGCAGGCCGAGCCGAGCTCCTGCTCGTCCTCCACCAGCGCCGAAAGGCCGCTGACATAGGCAGAGCTGGCCAGGCCGGCAAGCTCCAGGTCGCAGCGCTTGATGCAGTAGAGCAGGTTCTGCACCACGCTCGTTTCGATCGTCAGCAGGTGCATGTCGGCGGCCAGCCGGTTGCCGATCTGGCCGCGCGGGTCGATCAGGCCGGAGCGATGGTCGATGGCAAAGTTCACCGGATGCGCATGCAGCGCCTGCCGCCCCTGCCCGAAGTCCGGCACCACGCAGGAGGCCAGCACGCGGGCCACGTCGGCCTCGCTCACCACGCTGTCGGCCAGCTCGATGGCGCCGTCCAGCCCGTAGCTGCGCGGCCGGGCGCCTGCAAAGGCGGCAATCACGTGATCCACCCGCACGCCCGCCATCTTCTGCGCCGCCTGAACGGCGGTGCGAATGGCGCGCTCGGTCTCCTGCATGGCGTCGATCTCGCCAAAGCTCACCCCGCGCGAGCGGGTGGTGGCCGCGCCGATCACCCGAAAGCTCGACTGCCCGGCAAGGCTTCCCACCCCGTCGGACTCCCGAAACCGCCCCGGTCCGTCGAACCGCAGCACCAGGCAGGCGATCTTGCTGGTGCCCACGTCGAGAATGGCGATCACGCCACGGTCCATTGCCTGCTTGCGCATCCGCCGCATGGCGCGCTGGGTGTCATAGAGATCGGTCATCAGCCGTTCGAGCCTCCGATTTCGAGCGATTTGATGCGGCGGAACTCGTCCACCGCTCCGGGGGCCATCCGCAGGGTCGGACGGCCGGGAATTCGCATGTCGATGACCGCGAGATCGCGGCCCAGCATGTCTTCTGCCTCGTCGAGCGCGATGACGCGCTCCAGCGCGGCCACCGCGCCGGTCTCGGGCAGCTGGATCACCTGATCCCGGTCCAGCACCACGTCCCAGCGGCGCTCGCCGCGGCGGATGATGCCGCGCAGCCGCCCGGCGAGCGGCAGGGCGGCGGCATAGATCGCCTGCGCCTCGGCCACCGCCTCGGGCCTGTCGGCCCCGCGCCCCACCACCAGCGGCAGGTCGGGCCGCAGCCCGCGCGAGATCAGGGGGGCCACCGTGTGCCCCTCCACGTCGATCATCTGAAGCGAGCCGTCCCGCTTGCGCCAGACCAACACCGGAATGCGCTCCTCGATCTCCACCAGAAGCACGCCGCCGGGCCTGATGCGCACATGGGCGCGGGCCACGGCATCGAGCTGCTCGATGGTCTCGCGGGTGGTGTCGAGGTCCATGTCGAAGCTCGACAGCGGAAACTCGTAGGGCACCAGCGCCCGGATGTCGCCGGCCAGCTCCTCCGAGGCGCCCTCCACGGCCAGCATCTTCACCATGAACTCGGGCCGCTCCTCCACCGACCGCCGCGCCTCGGCAAAGGCATCGGTGATCTGGCTGCGGCGGCCTTCGTCGGAGAAGTACCAGGTCACCGCCAGGGCCACGGCGGCACTGGGCAGCCCCACGCGCAGCAGGCGACGATAGAAGGGCGTCAGCCACATCCGCTCCAGCCGGTAGGCCACGCGCGACGGCGCCGGGTCGCGCCTCACGGGGGGCTCGCGCCGCACCGGCTCACTGCCCCTCAGCGCCCGCATGAGGCATCCTCCACGATCCAGCGGCAGAAGGCGCCGAAGGTGAAGCCCGCATGGGCGGCATGCTCGGGGCTGAGCGACGTGGGGGTCATGCCGGGCTGGGTGTTGGTTTCGAGCAGCACAAGGCCCGCGGCGCCCTTGCCGTCATCCCAGCGAAAGTCCGTCCGGCTGATCCCCCGGCACCCCAGCGCCTCATGGGCGGTCAGCGCATGGGCCTGGCAGGCCTGCGTGATCTCGGCCGGAATCTCCGCCGGGCACACATGGCGCGACCCGCCGGCGGCATACTTGGCGTGGTAATCGTACCAGCCCTCGGTGAGGATCTCGGTCACGCCGAGGGCGCGGTCGCCCATCACCGTGCAGGTCAGCTCGCGCCCCGGCGCGAAGGCCTCCACCATCAGCACCTCCGCCGCATCCTCGGCCAGCTTCGGCGGCGTGTTGGCGTCCTCGCGGACGATGTAGATGCCCACCGAGGAGCCCTCGTTGTAGGGCTTGACCACATAGGGCGGCGGTAGCACGTGGCGCGCCTCGATATCGTCGCGGCAGGCCAGCCGGCTCTCGGCCACCGGCAACCCGTGGGCGCGGTAGACCGCCTTGGTCCGCTCCTTGTCGATCGCCGTGGCCGAGGCCAGAACGCCGGAATGGGTGTAGGGGATCTTCAGCCACTCGAGCAGGCCCTGGATGCAGCCATCCTCGCCCCAGCGGCCATGCAGCGCGTTGAACACCACGTCGGGGGCCAGCGCCTTCAGCCGTTCGGCCACGTCTTCGCCCGCGTCGATCTCGGTCACGTCAAAGCCCTCCGACCGGAGCGCCTTGGCGCATTCACGGCCGGTCGAGAGCGAAACCTCGCGCTCTGCCGAAGGACCGCCCATCAGGACGGCAATGCTCTGGACTGCCCTGCTCGACATGTCCGCCTCTGTCACCGGGCGATGGGTCTCGCGCGTTGAGTTCGCGCGTCTCGCCCTTGTTTTCGTTGATGCTTGAGCCGCTTCGTTGAGCGCTCAGCCGCCTGCCTTTTCAGGGGCCGGTTCGCCGACCCTCATGATCTCCCACTCTAATGTTACGCCGCTGGTTTCGTAAACCTTTTTTCTGATGCGCTCGCCGAGATTCTCCAGCTCCGCGGCGGTGGCGTTCTCGGCGTTGGTGAGAAAGTTCGAGTGCTTCTCGCTCATCACAGCCCCGCCCTCGCGGGCACCCCGCATCCCGGCGTCGTCGATCAGCTTCCAGGCCTTCAGCTCGTGGGTGTCGTCGGCCTGGCCGGTGGAACTGAACCCGGCGGGGTTGCGAAAGGTCGAGCCCGCGGTGCGGTCCTTCGTGGGCTGGGTCGCGTCGCGCCTGGCCAGCTGGTCGGCCATCCGCGCCTCCAGCTCCGCCGGCGCCCCCCTCGGCCCGACAAGGCTCGCCGCCACGATCACCGCGCCCTCGGGCAGGGTCGACTGGCGGTAGCGCAGCTCCAGCGCCTCGGCAGGCAGCGTGGCCAGCGTGCCGTCGCGCAGCACCACCTGCACGCTTTCCAGATGGTCGGCCACATAGGTGCCATAGCAGCCCGCATTCATCCGCACCGCCCCGCCGATGGAGCCCGGAATGGTCCGCAGAAAGGTCAGGTCCACCCCCTCGGCGGCGGCCTTCCGCGCCACATGGGCATCGAGCGCCGCCGCCCCCGCGGTGACGCGCGTGCCCTCGATCCCGATCCCGTTGAACCCCCGCCCCAGCCGGATGACGACCGCCCGGATGCCCCCGTCGCGCACGATCAGGTTGGACCCCACGCCCATCGGAAAGACCGGGATCGCCGGGTCCAGCGCCGCCAGGAAGGCCTGAAGATCCTCGATGTCCGCCGGCTGAAACAGCCAGTCCGCCGGCCCGCCCACGCGCAGCCAGGTGAGATCGTTCAAGGGACGGTTCGGCGTGAGAACACCACGCACTTCGGGAAGCTCTGTCATGGGGGGCGTTATTGCCGGGCGGCGGCGCGGGTGCAAGCCGGGCCGCGCATCAGCCGCCCTTGGTCCGCCACCACGCTAGCGCCATCCCCACGAAAGCCCCCGCCAACCCCGGCAGCAGCACCCAGTAGAGCAGAAAGGCGTGGCCCACGTTGTCCCAGCCCACCGGGCCGCGCCCGAGCCAGAGCCTCAGCCCGAGGCAGATCGCCAGCATCCCGCCGAGGTAGATCGCCCCGCCAAGCGGGCTCATCCAGCGCAGCCCGAAACCGATCAGCCCGAAGACAAGCGCCGCCCCGGCGGCCACGGCGTGGAGTTCGTGAAACATGCGCGCAGCATCGGCGGCCCCGGCGCGGCTGGCAAGCCCGGGCCTCAGCTTCCGGCCTTGCCGCGCCCGCCGCTGCGGATCCAGCGCCAGAAGTAGACCACCGGCCAGCGCAGCACAGAGGCCCCGGCGGCCATGCAGATGATCCCGATCAACGGCCCGTTCTGGTAGGTCACCCAGCCCAGCAGCGGGATCCCCGCGGCGATCAGCACATAGGCCCGGGTCCAGTGGTTGTCTTTCGAGGGGATCATCGCCGCGAGGTTGGCGGCCAGCGCCCAGGCGAAGAAGCAGATGAGCGACGGCGTCATGCCCCGGCCCTCCCGGTGAGTTTGCGCAACAGATGCCCGAGCGGGCGGCGGAAGAAGGAGACAAAGACAGCCAGCGCCAGCACACCCGGCACCGGCCCGTAGTCGGCAAGTATCAGCCCGATCAGCACCACCGCCCCGGCAATCAGCGCGAGCCCCGGCACGATCTGCCAGCGCATCGGCAGAAAGGCCGTGGCGGTCGCGGCAAAGACCCAGAGCAGGGCGGCGATCAGGAGCGGGCTCATGGCGCAGTCCTCTCGTCCGGCGCGGTCGGCGGCACGCGCAGCGGCTTCCGCTCCGATCCTGCGCCCAAAACGGTCGCCCAAGGGTTAACGGCGGCGCGAAAAGCGCGCGGCTCCGGTGCGCTCCGGCGGGTCCCCGGCTCAGCCACGCCGCGCCTCCCTGCGCCGGATCAGCAGGCCCAGGGCCACGCCGCATGCCAGCGGCACCAGCGCCAGCGGCCCCGCCGCCGCGCTCTGCGCGATCAGGCCCGCGGCCCAGTCCGGCCTCACTTCGAAGGCGGCCATCAGCAGCGCGCTCGCCAGCATCAGCACCACCAGCACCGTCAGCGCCCAGAGCGGGCGGGCAACGATCATGGCGGCGGCGATGGCGAGCGCCGCGAAAGTCACGAAAACAGGCATCGGCCCTCTCCCGGCCTCAGCCCTTCAGCCTCTCCGGCAGGGCGTTGGCCCATTGGCTGATCGTGCCCGCCCCGAGGCAGACCACCATGTCGCCCTCCCGGCCCTGCTCGCGCACGAGCCGCACCAGGTCGTCCTCGCTGAGGATCGCGCGGGCATGGCGGTGGCCATGGGCAATGAGCCCGGCCACCAGATCATCGCGGCTCGCGCCCGGAATCGGATCTTCGCCGGCGGCATAGACCTCGGCAATCGCCACCACGTCGGCCTCGTTGAAACAGGCGCAGAAGTCGTCGAAGAGGTTCGACAACCGCGAGTAGCGGTGCGGCTGGTGCACGGCGATCACCCGGCCCTCGGTGGCCTGGCGCGCGGCCTTCAGCACCGCGGCGATCTCCACCGGGTGGTGGCCGTAGTCGTCGATGATGGTCACGCCGTTGACCACGCCCACGCGGGTGAAGCGGCGGTTGACCCCTCCGAAGTTCGCCAGCGCCGCCTTGATCTCCTCGGCCTTCATCCCGAGATGCCGCGCCACGGCCACCGCCGACAGGGCGTTTGACACGTTGTGGTCGCCCGGCATCGGCAGGGAGCAGCCCTCGATCACCATGTCCTCGGCCTGCAGGCGGATGTCGAAATGCGCCACGCCCGCCTTGTAGGTCAGGTTCACCGCCCGCACGTCGGCCTGGGCATTGAAGCCGTAGGTCACCACGCGCCGGTCGGTCACCTTGCCCACCAGCGCCTGCACCTCGGGATGATCGGTGCAGCACACCGCCAGCCCGTAGAACGGGATGTTGGAGACGAAGTCGAGAAAGCCCTGGCGCAGGTTCTCGATCGAGCCCCAGTGCTCCATGTGCTCGGGGTCGATGTTGGTGACGATGGCGATGGTCGCGGGCAGGCGGTTGAAGGTGCCGTCGCTCTCGTCGGCCTCCACCACCATCCACTCGCCCTGCCCCATCCGGGCGTTGGAACCATAGGCGTGGATGATGCCGCCGTTGATCACCGTGGGGTCGATCCCGCCCTCGTCGAGCAGCGCGGCCACCATGGTGGTGGTCGTCGTCTTGCCGTGGGTGCCGGCCACCGCGATGTTGGACTTCAGCCGCATCAGCTCGGCAAGCATCTCGGCGCGGCGCACCACCGGCAGGCCCTTGGCGCGAGCGGCGTCGAGCTCGGGGTTGCCCGGCTTGATCGCGGAGGAGATCACGATCACCTCCGCGTTCTCCAGGTTCTCGGCGGCCTGGCCCTCGTAGATCGTGGCCCCCAGCTTCTCCAGCCGGTCGGTGATCTTGCTCTTCTTCAGGTCGGAGCCCTGAACCTGGTAGCCGAAATTAAGCAGAACCTCGGCGATGCCCGACATGCCGATGCCGCCGATTCCGACGAAGTGGATCGCCCCAAGCTGCGTCGGGAGTTTGGTTACACCCTGCATGATATTGCTTCCGTCCATGTCACTGCCTCTTCACTGCTCGCCGGAGTTTTCTCCGGTCGGTTCCGCCGTTCGTTGTTCTGCCAGCCCCTCGACCAGCTCCACCAGGCGCATGGTCGCGTCGGGCTTGCCGGTGGAGAGCGCCGCCCGTGCCATCTGGCTGGCCCCCTCGGGGGTGTCGAGAATTGTCTGGATTTGCGCCGCGAGGCTCTCGGGGTCAAGCCGTTTCTCGGGGATCAGGATGGCCGCGCCCGCGTCCACCAGCCCACGGGCATTGGCTGTCTGCTCGTCACGGATGGCGGCGGCCAGCGGGATCAGGATCGAGGGCCGCCCGATCACGCTCAGGTCCGCCACCGTCGAGGCCCCCGCCCGGGTGATGACAAGCTGCGCCTCGGCCATGCGCTCCGGCACGTCGGCGAAGAAGGGCTGCACCGTGGCCGGAATACCCGCTTGCTCGTAATAGGCCACCACCCGCGCCTCGTCCTCGGGCCGGGCCTGGTGGCTCACCCGGATGTGCCGGCGCAGATGCTCCGGCAGCGCCGCGATGGCCTCGGGCACCACGTCGCTCAGGATGCGCGCACCCTGGCTGCCGCCCATCACGAGGATCGACATCGGGTAATCGCCCGGCGCGATGTAGCCCGCGCCGGCCCGGTCGAGGATCGCCCCGCGCACCGGGTTGCCGATGTCATGGCCCTGCACACCCTCGGGCAGCTCGGTCGGCCACGTGCCGCAGGCAACGGCATGAACCCGCTTGGCAAAAAGCTCGTTCACCCGCCCCAGCACGCCGTTCTGCTCATGGATCGCCCTTGGCCGCTTGAGCAGCATGGCGGCGGCCAGCGCCGGGATCGAGGGGTAGCCGCCAAAGCCCACCACCACGGCGGGCGTGTCGCGCAGCATCCGGACCATGGCCGAGATCGTCCCGCCCGCAATCCGGAACGGCACCGCCAGCTTGGCCAATGCCCCGCCCCGCGCGAAGGTGGCGCTCGACATCACCTCGATCTGCACCGCGTCGGGAAAGGCGCCCACGTAGCGCGCGCCCCGCGCGTCGGTCGAGAGCTTCACCCGCCAGCCCCGCGCCAGCATCGCCTCCGCCAGCGCCTGCGCCGGAAACATGTGCCCGCCGGTGCCCCCCGCGGCGATGATGAGTAGAGGCTGCGTCATTGTCCTGCTCCGGCCTGCCTGGGATCGCAGCCGGGGGAGTGTGTCCTTTCGGCAGGAATATGAAGCAGGTTTCCTGTCACGGGCCTCTCCGCAGCAGGATATCGCCGATCTGGCCCTGCGGCCGGGTCCGGGTGAAGGCCAGCAGCATCCCCACCAGGATGCCCCCGGCGATCATCGAGGAGCCGCCGTAGGAGACGAAGGGCAGCGTCATGCCCTTGGCCGGCAGCAGCCGCACCGCCACGCCCATGTTGATCATCGCCTGCACGCCGAACATGCAGGCCAGCCCGGTGCCCGCAAGCCGGATGAAGGGGTCGCGCTCGCGCATCAGCCGCAGCAGCGAGCGCACGACGATCGAGGCGTAAAGCAGGATGATGGCGAGCACGAGCACCAGCCCGTATTCCTCCGCCGCCACCGCGATGATGAAGTCGGTGTGCGCATCGGGCAGCGACCACTTCACCTGCCCCTCGCCCACGCCGACCCCGAAGAACCCGCCTTCGATGATGGCGTTGGTCGCGTAGCCCAGCTGGGTGCGCGGGTCGAGATCGGGGTTCAGGAAGCCGTCGATCCGGCGGGCAAAGTGCTCCGAGCCCTCATAGGCGGTCAGCCCGCCCACCACGACCATCCCGGCCACCACCACCAGCAGCGTGATCGGCGCTCCGGCCACGAAATACATCACCGCCCAGGCAAAGAGGATCAGGCAGGCCTGCCCGAAGTCCGGCTGCAGCGCGAGCAGCAGCACGATGATCACCGCCAGGATGAACGAAAAGCTCTTGCCCGGAGGGCCCGCCACCTGCTGCGAGGCCGCCATCAGCCAGGCCGCCAGCACCACGAAGCCGGGCTTGAGGAACTCCGAGGGCTGAACGCTGGCAAACCCCAGCGAAAACCACCGGGTCGCGCCCTTGCCGAAGTCGGTGCCGAAGAACGGCAGCAGCATCAGCGCCACGAAAGACACGAAGAACCCCAGCACCGCGAGGCGGCGCACGAGGTTGGGGTTCATCATCGAGAAGGCGAACATCACCACCAGCGAGAGCCCCCCGAAGAAGGCCTGGCGCTGCACGTAATAGAAGGGGTCCAGCCCGTTTCGTGCCGCCAGCGGCGGCGAAGCGGCCAGGCCGAGCAGCAGCCCGACCCCGAACAGCAGGAGTATGGCCGACATCGACCACCGGTCGATCGTCCGCCACCACTTGGGGAGCACCGGCTCGCCCGCGCCCACGGGTGCCGTGCCGAAAACCATCTCTGTCATCAGACTGCCTGACTGCCTCGAAACGCCCGGTTTTCCGGGTCTGATCCGACAGTAACGCAAGGTGATTCGCATGGGAAGGACTTTTCGAATCACTTTTGTGAAGGCCCTGGCCCGGCGCAGTCGCGGGGTGTTCCCTGCCCGCGCGTCCTGCCCTATTGTCGCCCCCGCGACGGGAGGCGCAGCCATGGATCCGATCCCCCTCACCTGCGATTGCGGCAAGGTTCAGTTGCACATCGCCGCCCGGTCCCGCCCGCCCCAGGGCAACCGGGTGATCTGCCACTGCAACGCCTGCCGCGCCTTCGCCCGGGTGCTGGGCCGGGCCGACATTCTCGATGCGGGCGACGGCACCGAGATCCTCCAGGTCCGCTGCGACCGGCTCGCCATCGCCCGCGGTGCCGAGCACATCGCCGCCCTGCGCCTCTCGCCCAAGGGTCTCGCCCGCTGGTATGCAGCCTGCTGCACCACGCCGCTCGGCAACACCGGCCCCGGCCCGAAATACCCCTTCTTCGGCGCGATCACCCACACCATCGCCGACAAGGACCGCCTCGGCCCGCTCAAGGCACGGGTGAACATCCCCAAGGGAAAGGTGCTGCCCGAGGGCCTGCCGCCCGCGCAGGGCAGCACCTTCGCTGCGGTGGCGGTGATGGGCCGCATCATCCTCGGCGGCTGGCTGAAGGGCGCACAAAAGCACCACCCGCTGTTTCCCGGCGGTGAACCCCTGGCCGAGCCCTGCGTCATCACGCTCGAAGAGAAGGCCGCCGCCTATGCGTAGCCTGCTGCTCGCCCTCGCCTTCCCGGTCACCGCCGCCGCGCAGGAGTTCCCCGCCCCGCTGACCGAGGCCGACTTCATCGCCGTGAACGAGGCCGAGGCCGCGCTCGGGCAACTGCTGTTCTACGACCCGATCCTCTCGGGCAACCGCAACATCGCCTGCGCCACCTGCCACCACCCCCGTTTCGCCACCTCCGACGGGCTTTCGCTCGGCATGGGCGAGGGCGGCATCGGCCTCGGCCCCGACCGGGTGGCCGACCCCGCCAACTACCCCACCGAGTTCATCCCCCGCAACGCGCCCGCGCTCTTCAACCTCGGGGCCACTCAGGTCACCGTGCTCTTCCACGACGGCCGCATCGAGGTGGACCCGGCCCGCACATCCGGCTTCCGCACCCCGATGGGCGAAGACATGGAGGTGGGCTTTTCCGGCATCCTGTCGGCGCAAACCATGTTCCCGGTGCTCTCGGCCGACGAGATGGCAGGCCACGTGAAGGAAAACGACATCGCCAAGGCGGTGCGCTCGGGCCGGATCACCGGCCCCGGCGGCGCCTGGGACATCATCGCCCGGCGCGTCGAGGGCGCGGGGGATTACCAGCAGCGTTTCGAGGCGGTCTACCCCGAGGTGGCCGCAGGCCGCCCGCTGCACTTTACCGATATCTCCAACGCCATCGCCGCCTTCATGGCCTTCGAGTGGCGGGCCGACATGGCCCCCTTCGATGCCTTCCTGCGCGGTGACGCCGCCGCGCTTTCGGCCGAGGCCCTCGAGGGCGCAAAGCTCTTCTACGGCGCGGCCGGCTGCTCGGGCTGTCACGCCGGCGCCCTGCAAACCGACCACGGCTTTCACGCCATGGGCGTGCCCCAGATCGGCCCCGGCAAGCGCATGGCCTTCGAGACCCACCACAGCGACATCGGCCGCATGGGGGTGACCGGCCGCGCGGAGGATGCCTATGCCTTCCGCACGCCGTCCCTGCGCAACGTGACGGCCACCGCCCCCTATGGCCATTCCGGCGCCTATGCCGATCTGCGCGACTTCGTGCAGGCCCATGCCGCCCCACGCGCCGCGCTCGCCGCCTACACCGGCGCCCCCGCCCGCCTCGCCGCGCTCGAGCATGACGCGCTGGGCCCGCTCTCCGACGCCGCCGACCGCGCCGCGCTGGAGGCCGCCATCGAGGTCGAGGACAGGCCGCTCTCGGCGGCCGAGACCGATGCGATCATGGCCTTTCTCGAAAGCCTCACCGACCAGCCCGCCATCGACGGCCGCCTCGGCGTGCCCGATACCGTGCCCAGCGGGCTGCCCGTGGACAGGTAGGCCGGTCTGTCAGCCTGCCACTTGGCGACGGTCCGTGGGGCGGGCAATCTGCCCGCCGCTCCTGGCGCCGCCGCAGCAGCGCCCCCTGCCGCGCCAGCACCCCGATCACCAGCGCCAGCGTGACCGCGTTCGCGAGGTGCCAGAGCCAATGGGTGCCGAGCGGCAGCACCGCGCAGAGCGGCCCGTCGAGCGTGCGGGCGGTGAGCGAGGCGGTGAAGACCAGCGCCGCCGTGGCCATCCGCCCAAAGGGCGGGCTGCGCTGCGCCGCGGTGAGAGCGGCGAAGCCCCAGAGCGAGAGAAAGGCCGGCGCATAGCCCACCGCCCCGCGCAGCAGGGGCGGCGCGATCAGCGCAAGCCCCCATGTGGCGCCAATGAGCAGCGCCAGCACCGGCGGCACCAGCAGGGCTGTCCGGCGCCCCTGCGCCCCGGTGAACCGGTGCAGCCCGGCGACCAGCGCCACCAGCGAGAAGAGCTGGATCGGCACCACATCCGCCAGCGCGGCCCAGCGCGTCGCGAAGGTGTGAAAGGCAAGCGAGCCCATCCCGATGGCGGCGAGCAGCAGGCAGAGCACGGTGACCGCGCCCCGCGCCTGCCCGATCCGACGCGCGTGCAGGAGTGCGACCAACGCCGCCAGCAGGAAGGCCGCGTTGGTGAGGGCATTGACCGGCTCCGCCCAGAACGCCGGGGAGAGCCGCTCGCAATAGCCGTCGATCGGGGCTGTCCAGTCCATGCGGTCCTTCTGGCACAGGCCGGGGCGGAAGCGCAGGCCGGGACTTGTTCCGACCTGCGGATCACGCGTCGTAGCTCACCACCACCCGGTCCGAGATCACGTGGCTCTGGCAACTCAGCACGTAGCCCTTGGCCACCTCGTCATCCTGCAGCGCATGGTTCGCCGCCATCTCCACCTCGCCCTCCAGCACCCGGCAGCGGCAGGTCGAGCACACGCCCTTGCGGCAGGCAAAGGGCAGCTCAAGCGAGGCCGCCAGCCCGGCCTCCAGCACCGTCTGCCCCGGTTCCACCACCAGCGTCCGCGTCACGCCGTCGAGCGTGACCAGCGCCTTGGCGCCCGCCGCCCCCGCCGCCACCGCCGCCGCCGCCCGCTGCGGCAGCCGCCCCGGCTGGTCGGAGGTGAAAAGCTCGAACCTGATCTGATCGTCGCGCAACCCCGCCGCCTTCAGCGCCTCCGAAATCGCCAGCATCATCGGCTCCGGCCCGCAGATGAAGGCCACGTCCACCCCCTCCGACTCGATCAACCCCGAGAACAGCGCCGCCACCTTCTCGCCGTCCACCCGGCCCGAGAACAGCGGCACCTCCTGCGCGTCGTGCTCCAGCACGTGGATCACCTGCAACCGCCCCATGTGGCGGTTCTTCAGGTCTTCCAGCTCCTCGCGAAACATCACCGTCGCCGCCGCGCGATTGGCATAGACCAGCGTGAACCGCGCCTGCGGCTCCCGCGCCAGCGTGGTGCGGATGAGCGAGAGCACCGGCGTGATCCCCGAGCCGCCGGCGAAACCGAGGTAATGCCGCGCCAGGCCC
Organism: Vannielia litorea; assembly: GCF_900142295.1. Taxonomy (NCBI): domain Bacteria; kingdom Pseudomonadati; phylum Pseudomonadota; class Alphaproteobacteria; order Rhodobacterales; family Paracoccaceae; genus Vannielia; species Vannielia litorea. The sequence goes on along the minus strand of NZ_FSRL01000001.1, from coordinate 1,023,192 downwards.
GCCTCCAGCGGCACGAAGAACCGCCCCGCCGGCGGCATCGCCTCGAGCCGCATCCCGGGCTTGAGGTTGTCATTGGCCCAGGACGAGAAGGCCCCGCCCTCGACCCGCTTGATCCCCACCTGCAACCCCTCGCCCACGCCGCAGCAGATCGAATAGCTGCGCCGGATCTCGGTGCCGTCGATCACCGCCCGGAAGGTCAGGTATTGGCCCTGGACGAAGGCAAAGGCCTCGGGGTCGTCGGGCCTGAGCGTCACCACCACCGCCTCGCGGGTGGTCGGGCGCACGTCGGTCACGGTGAGGGGGAGAAATCGGGCCATGTCAGATGCACTTGAAGTAGTCGAAGGGTTCCAGGCAGTCGCCGCAGCGCCACTGCGCCTTGCAGGGGGTGGAGCCGAACTGGCTGACCTTGCTCAGGTTGTCCGATCCGCAACGCGGGCAGCGCTCCGGCCCGCCCGCGGGCTGCGGCGGGGCGATGCCATAGGCCTCCAGCTTGGCGCGGCCCGCCTCGGAGAGCCAGTCGGTCGTCCAGGGCGGCGCGAGCTGGCGGCGCAGCTCCAGCTGCTCCACCCCCGCCGCGCGCAGGGCCGCCTCGATCTCCATGTTGATCACCGCCGTCGCCGGGCAGCCCGAATAGGTCGGCGTCACCGTGACAACCAGCAGCGCGCCCTCGTAGCCCAGCCCCCGGATCACCCCCAGGTCGACGAGGCTGATCACCGGGATCTCCGGGTCCGGCACGCCCGCCAGCACCTCCCAGGCCTCCGCCTCGGACAGGCGCGATGTGGCCACGCTCACCATGTCGCCCCCGGATAGGCGCGCTGGAGCCATTGCATCTGGGTCAGCAGATGCCCCAGCGCCTCGGAATGGCGCTTGCCATCCTTGCCGCCACGATGGGCAAAATCGCTCTCCGGAAGGGCCAAACTCGCCTCCCCCAGCACGCGCCTTAGCGTCGCCTCCCAGCCCGGCCGCACCGCCTCCGGCGCAGGCGCAATCCCTTCCTCGGCCAGCGCCACATCCACCGGATCGGCCACCAGCGCCTCGCCCGCCCAGGGCCAGAGCCAGTCGAGCGCCGCCTGCATCCGCGCGTGGCTCTCCTCGGTGCCGTCGCCGAGGGCCACCACCTGCGCCGAGGAGCGCTCGAGGTGATAGTCCACCTCCCGCACCGCCTTCTGCGCGATCTCCGAAATCCGAGGCTCCGACGAGGCGCACAGGCCCCGCAGCATCTCCACATGCCAGGCATCGAAGAGAAACTGCCGCATCACCGTGCGCCCGAAATCCCCGTTCGGCTGCTCCACCAGCAGCAGGCACCGGAAGTCCCAGGCATCGCGCAGAAACGCCAGCTCATCGGCCGTCTTCCCTGCGCTCTCCCCGGCCAGCCCGAGCCAGAGCTGCGCCTGCCCGATCAGGTCGAGCGCGATATTGGCCAGCGCGATGTCCTCCTCCAGCACCGGCGCCCGCCCGCACCACTCGCTCACCCGGTGCCCGAGGATCAGCGCGTTGTCTCCCATCCGGAGCGCCAGCGCGCCGACCGGGTCGAAGCCCGCATCCAGCATCACATCGCCCCCACGTCGTCGGGGATGTCGAAGAAGCTGGGGTGCCGGTAAACCTTCGATTGCGACGGCTCGTAGAACGGCCCCTTGTCATCGGGGTTCGAGGCGGTGATCTGCACCGAGGGCACCACCCAGATCGAGACCCCCTCGTTGCGCCGCGTATACACATCCCGCGCCGAGAGCAGCGCGTGTTCGGCATCCGCCGCATGCAGGCTCCCCACATGCCGGTGGCTCATCCCGTGGCTGCCCCGGATGAACACCTCCCACAACGGCCATTCCCTGCTCATCGCCTGCTCCCTTTCTCCGTCATCCTCGGGCCTGACCCGAGGATCTCCAGCCCCCCAACTCCACTGTCACCCTCAGTCTCGACCCGAGGGCCTCCAGCATCCCCGTTCCACCGTCACCCTCGGGCTTGACCCGAGGGCCTCATTCCACGAGATCCTCGGGTCAAGCCCGAGGATGACGCCGCTCACTCCCCCGCACCTTGCCGCTCACTCCGCCGCCTCCCGCCGCGCCGCCTTCTTCGCCGCATGGGCGCTCATCGCATCGCGCACCCACTGGCCTTCCTCCCAGGCATCGCGCCGCGCCTTCATCCGCTCGGCGCTCTCCGGCCCCTGCCCCTTCAGCACGGCAAAGAACTCCTCCCAATCGGGCTCCGAAAAGTCGTAGCCGCCCTTCTCCTCGTTCCAGGCCAGCTTCTCGTCGGGCACCGTCAGCCCGAGGTACTCCGCCTGCGGCACCGTCTGGTCCACGAACTTCTGGCGCAGCTCGTCATTGCCGTTGATCTTGATCCGCCAGGCCATGTTTTGCGCCGAATGCACGCTCTCCGCGTCACTCGGCCCGAACATCATCAGCGACGGATACCAGAACCGGTCCAGCGCATCCTGCGCCATCCGCCGCTGCGCCTCCGTCCCTTTCGCCATCTTCATCATGATGTCGAAGCCCTGCCGCTGGTGAAAGCTCTCCTCCTTGCAGATCCGGATCATCGCCCGCGAATAGGGCCCATAACTCGTCCGCTGCAACGGCACCTGGTTCATGATCGCCGCGCCATCCACCAGCCAGCCCACCGCGCCGATATCGGCCCAGCTCAGCGTGGGATAGTTGAAGATGCTGGAGTATTTCATCCGGCCCGAAAGCAGCTGCTCCGTCATGTCGTCGCGGCTGATCCCCAGCGTCTCGGCGGCGCAATACAGGTAGAGCCCGTGCCCCGCCTCGTCCTGCACCTTGGCGAGCAAAATCGCCTTGCGCTCCAGCGTCGGCGCGCGGGTGATCCAGTTGCCCTCCGGCAGCTGCCCCACGATCTCGCTATGGGCATGCTGGCCGATCTGCCGGATCAGCGTCTTCCGATAGCCCTCCGGCATCCAGTCCTGCGGCTCGATGGTCTCGCCCGCGTCGATCCGGTCCTGAAACGCCGCCTCCTGCGGGCTCATCTCCGCACGGCTCTTGCCGCCCTCGGACTTGATCATCTGTGCATACATGGCTCAGACCCTTTCGATGATGAGGGCAACCCCCTGCCCCACACCCACGCACATGGTGCAGAGCCCGTAGCGCCCGCCGCGCCGCTGCAACTCCCGCGCCGCCGTCAGCACCAGCCGCGCGCCGCTCATTCCGAGCGGATGGCCAATCGCGATGGCCCCGCCGTTGGGGTTCACATGGGCCGCATCCTCCGCCACGCCGAGGTCGCGCAGCACGGCGATGCCCTGGGCGGCAAAGGCCTCGTTCAGCTCGATCACGTCCATCTGGCCGATCTCCAGCCCCGCCTTCGCCAGCGCCTTGCGCACCGCCGGCACCGGGCCGATCCCCATGACCCGCGGCGCAACGCCCGCCGATTGCATGGTCACGATCCGCGCCATCGGCGTGAGCCCCTGCGCCTGCGCGGCGGCCTCAGAAGCGACCAGCAGCGCCGCCGCCCCGTCGTTCACGCCCGAGGCATTGCCTGCGGTCACCGTCAGCTCCGGCCCGTTGACCCCCTTGAGCCGCCCAAGCTGCTCGGCGGTCGTGCCCGGCCTCGGGTGCTCGTCGCGGTCCACCACCAGCGGCTCGCCCTTGCGCTGCGGAACCTCCACCGGAACGATCTCCTGCGCAAAGATCCCGGCCGCGTCCGCCCCGGCCCAGCGGGCCTGCGAGCGCGCCGCAAAGGCATCCTGATCCGCGCGGCTCACGCCCCAATCGGCGGCCACGTTGTCGGCGGTCTCGGGCATCGAGTCGGTGCCATGGGCCGCTTTCATCGCCTTGTTCACGAAGCGCCAGCCGATGGTGGTGTCGTAGATCTCCGCCGCCCGCGAAAAGGCGCTGGTGGCCTTGCCCATCACAAAGGGCGCGCGGCTCATGCTCTCCACGCCGCCGGCAAGGGCGAGGTCGTAATCTCCCGCCCTGATCGCGCGTGCGACCGTGCCGATCGCATCCATCCCGCTCGCGCACAGCCGGTTGATCGTCGCCCCCGGCACCGTCTCGGGCAGGCCCGCCAGCAACAGCGCCATCCGCGCCACGTTGCGGTTGTCCTCCCCCGCCTGGTTGGCGCAGCCATAGATCACATCGTCGATCGCCGCCGGGTCCAGCCCCGCGTTGCGGGCCATCAGCGCCCGGATCGGCACCGCCGCCAGGTCATCCGCCCGCACCGAAGACAGCGCCCCGCCATAACGCCCGATCGCCGTGCGCACCCCGTCACAGATGAAAGCCTCTCCGGCCATGCGTATTCCTCCCTGCTCGCCGGGAGAAATCTACGCTCCGGGGAGATTCGGCGCAACCGATACGTTACACGATACCGCGATAGGGCATAATTCGGTAACGCATGAGTGCCGGGCGAGCCCCGCCTCACAGCGGCGGAATGTCCCCCTCCGCCCGCATCGCGTGAAACTCGGCCTCGAACTGCGCGAACCGCCCCTCGGCAATGGCCGCGCGCATCCCCGCCATCAGCTCCTGGTAGTAATGCAGGTTGTGCCAGGTCAGCAGCATCCCCGAGATCATCTCGCCCGCCCGGAAGACGTGGTGCAGATAGGCCCGTGAATAACCCCGGCAGGCCGGGCAGGTGCAGTGCTCGTCGAGCGGGCGCGGGTCGTCGGCGTGGCGGGCGTTCTTGAGGTTCACCTGCCCCCGGCGGGTCCAGGCCTGCCCGGTGCGCCCGCTCCGCGAGGGCAGCACGCAATCCATCATGTCCACGCCCCGCTTCACCGCGCCGACGATATCATCGGGCTTGCCCACGCCCATCAGGTAGCGCGGCTTGTCCTCGGGCAGCATCCCCGGCGCATAGTCGAGCACGCCGAACATCGCCTCCTGCCCCTCGCCCACCGCAAGCCCGCCGATGGCATAGCCGTCAAAGCCGATCGCCCTCAGCGCCTCGGCACTCTCGCCGCGCAACGCCTCCGTCACGCCACCCTGCTGGATGCCGAAGAGCGCGTGCCCCGGCCGGTCGCCAAAGGCCGCCTTCGAGCGCTCCGCCCAGCGCATCGAGAGCCGCATGCTCTCGGCCACCGCCGCCTCCTCGGCAGGCAGCGCCGGGCACTCGTCGAAACACATCACGATATCCGATCCGAGCAGCCGCTGGATCTCCATCGAGGTTTCGGGCGAGAGAAAGTGCTTCGACCCGTCCACATGGCTGCGAAAGGTCACGCCCTTCTCGGTCAGCTTGCGCAGATCGGCCAGGCTCATCACCTGAAAGCCGCCCGAGTCGGTCAGGATCGGCTTCTCCCAGTTCATGAAGCCATGCAGCCCGCCCAGGCGAGCCACCCGCTCCGCGCCGGGCCGCAGCATCAGGTGATAGGTGTTGCCGAGCAGAATGTCGGCCCCGGTGGCCGCCACGCTCTCGGGCAGCATCGCCTTCACCGTCGCCGCCGTGCCCACCGGCATGAAGGCCGGCGTGCGGATCTCCCCTCGCGGCGTCGACAGCACACCCAATCGGGCCTTGCCGTCCCTCGCCTTCACTTCGTATGTCACGCGCGTCGTCATGAGACCGTCTCCTTGGCGCTCCATATCCGACAGTTGAAACCAAATGCCAAGGAGCCAGCCTCCCATGACCGGTCCCGCGCCCACCCCCCTCCAGTTCGGCTGGGAAGAATGGATCGCCCTGCCCGCGCTGGGCCTGCCGGCCCTGAGGGCCAAGGTCGATACCGGCGCCCGCACCTCGGCGCTGCACGCCTCCGACATCGAAACCTTCGGCCCCCAGGCGCGGCCCAAGGTGCGATTCACCGTGCACCCGATTCCCGGCCGGGAGGATCTGCTGATCCCCTGCTCCGCCGCCATTTCCGACCGCCGCGAGATCACCTCCTCCAACGGCGAGAAGGAACTACGCTACGTCATCGAAACCCCGCTCGAGGTCGCCGGCACCCGCTGGCCCATCGAGGTCACGCTGACCGACCGCTCCACCATGGCCTCCCGGATGCTGCTCGGCCGGCAGGCCCTGCACGAGGCGATCAACATCCACGCGACCGACCGCTTCTGCCAGCCCGAGCTGGATTACGAGGTCTACCACAGCCCCTCCGTCCGCGCCGCCCAGCCGCCGCGCGCCCTGCGCATCGCCGTGCTCTCGCGCGAGAACAACCATTCCACCCGCCGCCTGGTCGAGGAGGGCGAGAAGCGCGGCCATACCGTGGAGGTGATCGACACCACCCGCTGCTACATGGCCATCTCCACCCTCGCGCCCGAGGTGCATTACGACGGCAAGCGCCTGCCCCGCTACGACGCGGTGATCCCCCGGATCGGCGCCTCCGTCACCCAGTACGGCACCGCCATCGTGCGCCAGTTCGAGACCATCGGCACCTTCTCGGTCAACCCGTCGCACGGCATCACCGCTTCCCGCGACAAGCTCCACGCGCATCAGATCATGTCGCGCGCCAAGGTGCCCATGCCCGACACCGCCTTCGCCGCCTCGCCCAAGGACACCCACAACCTGATCGCGCTGGCGGGCAACGCGCCGCTGATCGTCAAGCTGCTGGAAAGCACCCAGGGCAAGGGCGTGGTGCTGGCCGAAACCCGCAAGGCCGCCGAGTCGGTGATCGACGCCTTCCGCGGCCTCAACGCCAACTTCCTGGTGCAGGACTTCGTGAAGGAGGCCGCCGGCGAGGACATCCGCTGCCTCGTGGTCGGCGGCAAGGTGGTGGCCTCGATGAAGCGCAAGGGCGCCGAGGGCGACTTCCGCTCCAACCTGCACCGCGGCGGCACCGCCACCGCCGTGCGGATCTCCAGGGAAGAGCGCGAAACGGCCGCCCGCGCCGCCCGCGCCTTCGGGCTGGGCATGGCCGGGGTCGACATGCTGCGCGCCGCCGAGGGCCCGCGCGTGCTGGAGGTCAACAGCTCGCCCGGCTTCGAGGGGATCGAGGCGGCCACCGGCAAGAACGTGGTCGGCAAGCTCTACGACGAGATCGAGCATCACGTGAGGCCCAAGCACGTCCGCCGCCGCAAGGCCTGACCCCGAAGCGCGCCACCCGCCGGAACCCCGCGCCCCCGCTCCGCATTGACTCCCCGCCCCCAGGCGGCACCCTGTATTGCAGCCCGCCCCGGAGAGATCGTCATGCCCCCTGCCGCCGCCCCGACCCGCCCCCCGTCGCGCTCCCCGTCGCGCCCCCTGCGCCGCAGATGAGGATCGCCAGCTACAACATCCGCAAGGCCGTCGGGCTCGACTGGCGGCGCGACCCGGCCCGCATCCTCGCGGTGCTCGAGGAGATCGACGCCGACGTGGTCCTGCTCCAGGAGGCCGACCGCCGCTTCGGCTCCCGCGCGGGCGTGCTGCCCGCCGAGGCGCTGGGCGACATGGGCTACCGCTTCGCCCCGGTCAACCTGCGCCCGGCGAGCCACGGCTGGCACGGCAACGCCATCCTGTCGCGGCTGCGCACCGAACGGCCCCAGCGCCTGCACCTGCCCTCGCTGGAGCCCCGCGGGGCCGTCGCCGCTCGGGTCGCCGGCGTCACCGTGGTCGGCGTCCACCTCGGCCTCACCCCCCGCACCCGCACCCGCCAGCTCTCCACGCTGGAAAGCCGCTTTCCCGAGGGGCCGGTGGTGATCGGCGGCGATTTCAACATGTGGCGCGGGCGCAAGGGCGAGGCCTCGCACTTTCGCCTCCTCGCGCCCGGCCCCAGCTTTCACGCCTCCCGGCCCACCGTCGCGCTCGACCGCTTCGCCCTGCTCGGGGTCAGCCACGCCTCGGCCCATGTGCACCACTCGCCCGCCGCCGCCCGCGCCTCCGACCACCTGCCCATCGTGCTCGACCTGCAAGGCTGACCCATGATCACCCTGCTCCTCACCCTCCACGCCCTGCTGGTCATCGGCTTCACCCTGCGCATCCTGCTGCGCGACGACCTCTCGCCGCCCGCCCGCATGGCCTGGTTCGTGGTGCTGGCCGCCGTGCCCTACATCGGCACCGCCGCCTATTTCCTCTTCGGCGAGGTCGACATCGGCCACGAGGCGGCCCGGCACGACAGCTACATTTTCGCCCAGATCGACGAGTGGCTCCGCGCCCACCCGCAGACCGATGCCACCAGCGCGCTGCCGCCCCAGATCCGCCCCGCCTTCCGCACCGCCGCCTCGATCAACGGCTTCACCCCCGCGCCCGGCAACGAGGCCACCCTGCTGGAGGATGGCGCCGCCGCCCGCGACGCGATGATCGCCGACATCGACGCCGCCACCGACCACGTCCACGTGATGTTCTACATCTGGTTGCAGGACGAGACCGGCACGGCGCTGGCGCGCGCCCTGATCCGCGCCGCCCGCCGCGGCGTTCTGGTCCGCGCCATGGCCGATGCGCTGGGGTCGCGGGCCATGCTGCGCTCCGCCCTCTGGAAGGAGATGGGCGATGCCGGCGTGCACACCGCCACCGCCCTGCCCCTCGACAAGCCGCTCCGCACCCTGCTGACCGCCCGGATCGACCTGCGCAACCACCGCAAGATCACCGTCATCGACGGCCGGGTCACCTGGTGCGGCTCCGGCAATGCCGCCGACCCGGCCTTCCGGCCCAAGCACCGCTTCGCGCCCTGGGTCGACATCATGCTGCGCTTCACCGGCCCGGTCGTCACCCAGAACGCCCTGCTCTTCGCCTCCGACTGGATGGCCGCCACCGGCACCCCGCTCACCCAGCTCGCCATCGCCCCCGCCCGCGCCCCGTCATCCCCGGCCCCGGCCCTCGCATCTCCCGCCCCCCGCGCCCCGTCATCCTCGGACCCGACCCTCGCATCTCCCGCTCCCGGCTTTCCCGCCGTCGCCCTGGGCGACGGCCCCACTCTCCGCCCCGGCGCCACGCCCCAGCTCTTCGCCACCCTGCTGGCCGCCGCGCAGGAGCGCATCACGCTGACCACCCCCTACTTCGTCCCCGACGCCACAGTGCTCTCCGCCCTCGCCGCCGCCGCCAACCGCGGCGTCGCCACCACCCTCGTCTTCCCGCGCCGGAACGACAGCCTGATCGTCCGCGCCGCCTCCCGCAGCTACTACCGCCAGCTGCTCGAGGCCGGCTGCCGGATCCACGAGTTCGAGGGCGGGCTGCTGCACGCCAAGACCCTCACGATCGACGGGGCCACCGCCCTTATCGGCTCCTCCAACCTCGACCTGCGCAGCTTCGACCTGAACTACGAGAACAACATCCTGCTGCACGACCGCGCCACCACCGCGACCATCGAGGCGCGCCAGGCCGAGTATCTCGCCCGTTCGAAGGAGATCACCCTGGCCACGGTCCGCGGCTGGCCCCTGCGCCAGCGGATCTGGCAGAACGCCGTCGCGACCATCGGCCCGATTCTCTAGCCCATCACGCCCCGCCGACCGCTTGCACCCGGCCCGCGGTCCCTGTATTGTTATGTTATAACATACCTACAGTGAGTCCCATGCCCGATACCCGCCTCCCCGTCACCGTCCTCTCCGGCTTCCTCGGCGCGGGCAAGACCACCCTGCTCAACGCCGTGCTCTCCAACCGCGAGGGCCTGCGCGTGGCGGTCATCGTCAACGACATGTCCGACGTGAACATCGACGCCGACCTCATCCGCGACGGCGGCGCCAACCTCTCGCACACCGATGAAACACTGGTCGAAATGACCAACGGCTGCATCTGCTGCACCCTGCGCGACGACCTGCTCACCGAGGTCCGCCGTCTCGCCGAGATGAACCGCTTCGACTACCTGCTGATCGAAAGCTCCGGCATCTCCGAGCCGCTCCCCGTCGCCACAACCTTCGAGTTCCGCGACGAGGCTGGCGCCAGCCTCTCCGATGTCGCCCGGCTCGATACCATGGTCACCGTGGTCGATGCCGCCAACCTGCTGCGCGACTACGCCAGCCACGACTTCCTGCGCGACCGGGGCGAGAGCCTCGGCCCCGAGGATGAGCGCACCCTCGTCGATCTGCTGGTCGAGCAGATCGAGTTTGCCGACGTCGTGGTTCTGAACAAGGTCACCACCGCAGGCGACAACGCCCGCCGCGCCGCCCGCCTGATCGTGACTTCCCTCAATCCCGACGCCAGGATCATCGAGGCCGATTACGGCGCCGTCACCCCCTCCGCGATCCTGGGCACAGGGCTCTTCGACTTCGAGACCGCCCACGAACACCCGCTCTGGGCCAAGGAGCTCTACGGCTTCGCCGACCATGTGCCCGAAACCGAGGAATACGGCGTCAGCTCCTTCACCTACCGCGCCCGCGCGCCCTTCCACCCCGAGAAGATCCACGCCGTGCTGAACGGCCCGCTGCCCGGCGTGATCCGCGCCAAAGGGCATTTCTGGATCGCCACGCGCCCCGACTGGCTGGCCGAGTATTCGCTCGCCGGGGCGCTCTCCTCGGTCAAACCCATGGGCCGCTGGTGGGCCTCGGTCCCGCAGGAGCGATGGCCCACGCACCCCGAGGCGCGGCGCTACATCGACCACCACTGGCAGGAGCCCTACGGCGACCGGCGGCAGGAGCTGGTCTTCATCGGCGCCGGCATGGACCAGCCCGCCATAACGGCCGCACTCGACGCCGCCCTGATGCCCGGGACCGATGCGCTCTCGGAGAATTGGCGCCACCTCCCCGATCCCTTCCCCGGCTGGCGCGCGGCCGAGCCCGAGCCGGCATGACCCGCCGCAACCTCGCCACCTCCCTGCCCCGCCGGCGGCGGCGCGGAGCCAGCCCGATGCGCGCCTACGACAGCCTGCCACCCGCGCTCCGGGGTTGGCTCTCACGCGCCGCCCTTCCGTGGTCGGCCCGCTCCGCACTGCGCGCCTTCAACCGCGCGCTGGCCCGGCATGACGGCGATGTCCAGGCGGCGCTCGCCCGGCTCGACCAGCTCGAGGCCAGCACCCTCCTGCGCGACGCGCCGCCCACCTGGGGGCCGCTCCATCCTGCGGCCATACCCGCGCCGCCCGGGCGCCCACCGCACGCACCGTTCACTTAACCATCACGCCCGAAATCGCGTATGCATGGGATGTGCATCACTTGTGCATGGGTTGTGCCTGTGACCTCCCTGCGGTTAATGCCGAAAATCGACCAGGCGTTACCGCACCGTGCGCGCAACACCCTGCCCTTGCCGCACCGGCCCCTTTCTCCTATGTAAACCCTCAGGAACAGGAGCCACCAGATCCATGCCCGAAGACACGCCCCCCCTCGAAGGCACCCCGCTGATCCAGCCTTCCTCTACCGATCATCCGCTCTACGAGCAGATCGTCGAGGCGTGCCGCACGGTCTATGACCCTGAAATCCCTGTAAATATCTATGACCTCGGCCTGGTCTACACGCTCGCCATCTCGCCCGAGAACGAGGTGAACGTCATCATGTCGCTCACCGCGCCGGGCTGCCCCGTGGCCGGCGAGATGCCCGGCTGGCTGGCCGATGCCATCGAGCCCATCCCCGGCGTCAAGCAGGTCGATGTCGAGATCACCTGGGAGCCGCCCTGGGGCATGGAGATGATGAGCGACGAGGCCCGCCTCGAACTCGGATTCATGTAACCCTTCCAGGGCCTTGCGCAAATTCACCTGAACGTCACGCAGCCGTTTTGCGGGCGTCACACACCGACCCTTTCTTGCGCCCATCGCAAACCAAGGAGTCGCACCAAATGCGCCAGATCCCCCTTCTCGCCGCCCTAGCCTTGAGCACTGCCGCCCCGGCCTTCGCCGCCGCCCCGCTCGACGGCTACGGCCCCCGCCCGGCCTATCTGATCGGCAAGCTGCCCGAGGGCGAGCTGAAGACAAAGCTGCAAAGCTGCCTCGGCCAACCCATTGCAAAGTCTGACTTTTCCATCGCCCACCGCGGTGCGCCGATGATGTTTCCCGAGCACACCGCCGAGAGCTACCGCGCCGGCGCGGCCATGGGAGCGGGCATCGGCGAATGCGACGTGACCTTCACCAAGGATCTCGAACTGGTCTGCCGTCACGCCCAGAACGACCTGCACACCACCACCGACATCCTGGTCAGCGATCTCGCCGCCACCTGCGCCACCCCCTTCAGCCCCGCCTCCGGCGAGACGAAGGCCGCGGCCGAGTGCCGCACCAGCGAGCTTTCCCTGAGCGAATTCAAGAGCCTGATGCCCAAGATGGACAGCGCCGACAGCGCCGCCACCACGGCTGAGGAGTATCAGGGCGGCATCGCCGGCTGGCGCACCGCGCTCTACGTGCAGGAGCCCACCATCCTCACCCACGCCGAGTCGATCGAGCTGTTCAAGGAGCTGGGCGTCAAGATGACCCCCGAGCTCAAATCGCCCTCCGTCGAGATGCCCTTCAACGGCTTCACCCAGGCCGACTACGCCCAGAAGATGATCGACGAGTACAAGGCCGCCGGTGTCGATCCGAGCCAGGTCTTCCCGCAGTCCTTCAACCTCGAGGATGTCCTCTACTGGGTTGAGAACGAACCGGAATTCGGCAAGCAGGCCGTGTTTCTCGTGGAGCCCGCCGAGGGCTTCGACGAGCAGACCCCCGAGACCTGGGCCGAGGATTTCGCCGATCTGAAGGCCCGCGGCGTGCAATATCTCGCCCCCTCGATGAACATGCTGGTCACCCCCGAGAACGGCACCTACGCCGCCTCCGCCTATGCCAAGGCGGCCAGGGAGGCAGGCCTCAAGCTCATCACCTGGTCGCTCGAGCGCTCCGGCCCCCTCGCCTCGGGCGGCGGCTGGTACTACAACTCGACCACCGAGATCACCGACAGTGACGGCGATATCTACGAGCTGGTCGACGCCCTGGCCCAAGACGTTGAAGTTGAAGGCATCTTCTCCGACTGGCCCGCCACGGTCACCTTCTACGCCAACTGCATGGGCCTCTGAGCCCTTGGCGCCCTGCGCGTCCGGCGCGCGGGGCGCCCTCCCCCCACGGCGGCTCCTTCGCCGGGAGTCCTGCCTGGGCCGGAAAATCTTCGTGAAGATTTTCCACCCCCCACAGCACCCTTGAGCCACCGCCCCTCGCGGCCTACATATGGGCCAAAGGAGCACACCCATGTTCGGCATTCCCGGCAAGCAAGCCGTCACCATCACCCCCCGCGCCGTGGCGGAGATCGCCAGGCTGATGGCCCGCGACGGCCACCAGGGCCTGCGCATCGGCGTCAAGAAGGGCGGCTGTGCTGGGATGGAATACACGATGGAATACGCCACCGAGGTCAATGCCCATGACGAGGTCGTGGAGCAGGACGGCGCGCGCGTGATGATCGCGCCGATGGCGCAGATGTTCCTCTTCGGCACCGAGATCGACTATGAAACCTCGCTTCTGGAGTCCGGCTTCAAGTTCAACAACCCCAATGTGACCGAGGCCTGCGGCTGCGGCGAGTCGATCAAGTTCGCCGACACGTGAACCGGGCCTTGACCGCCCCCGCTTGCGGCCCCACCCTGCCCCCATGTTCCTGCCCTTCTTTCAGACCCTCCGAAAGGCGGGCGTTCCGGTAACGCTTCGGGAACACCTGGGCTTTCTCGATGCCGTGTCGGCGGGGCTAACCACTTACGACATCACGGCTTTTTATTATCTCGCCCGCACCTGCCTGGTAAAGGACGAGCGCCATCTCGACCGCTTTGACCAGGCGTTCTCACATGCCTTCAAGGGGATCGAGAGCATCCCGCTCGAGGCCGTGCTGGAGGCCGTCGACCTGCCCGCCGACTGGCTCCGCAAGCAGGCCGAAAAGCGCCTGACGCCAGAGGAGATGGCCGAGATCGAGGCGGCAGGCGGCTTCGAGAAGCTGATGGAAACCCTGCGCGACCGCCTGAAAGAGCAGCAGGGCCGCCACCAGGGCGGCAACAAGTGGATCGGCACCGCCGGCACTTCGCCCTTCGGCGCCTATGGCTACAACCCCGAGGGCGTGCGAATCGGGCAGGATAAATCACGTCATCAACGCGCCGTAAAAGTCTGGGACAAAAGGGAATTCCGCAATCTCGACGACACCGTGGAGCTCGGCACCCGCAACATCAAGGTGGCCCTGAAGCGCCTGCGCCGATGGGCCCGCGACGGCGCCCACGAGGAGCTGGACCTCGACGGCACCATCCGTGCCACCGCCGAGCACGGCCACCTCGACGTCAAGACCCGCCCCGAGCGGCGCAATGCCGTGAAGGTGCTCTTGTTCCTCGATGTCGGCGGCTCGATGGACCCGCATATCAAGGTGGTCGAAGAGCTCTTCTCCGCCGCCCGCGCCGAGTTCAAGCACCTCGAATACTACTATTTTCACAATTGCCTCTACGAGGGCCTCTGGCGCGACAACCGCCGCCGCTGGTCCGAGCAGACGCCCACCTGGGAGGTGCTCAACACCTACGGGCCCGACTACCGCGCGATCTTCGTCGGAGACGCCTCCATGTCGCCCTACGAGGTCGCCTACCCCGGCGGCGCCAATGAGCATTGGAACGAGGAAAGTGGCGCCACATGGCTCGCCCGCGCCCGCGCCCAATGGCCGCAGTCCCTCTGGATCAACCCGGTGCCCGAGCGCCACTGGGGCTATACCCAGTCGATCGCAATGATCCGCGAGATCTTCGAGAACCGGATGGTCCCGATGACCCTCGAAGGGTTGACGGCAGGCATGAAGAGCCTGACGAAATGAACGCTCCGCTCCCCTCCGCACCCCCGTCATCCTCCGGCCCGCCCCGAGGATCTCTCCCCGCACACAGCAAATGACCCTCCTCCGCCGCCACCCCGTCCTCGTCACCTGCTTCGCGCTCGCCCTTTCGGCAACGCTCTACTTCGGCGTCCGCACCATCCAGCGCACGATCTACTGGATGGACCCGGCCCATCAGGCCCAGGCGCTGGAGCCTTGGATGACGCCGCGCTACATCGCCCATTCCTGGCTCGTCGACGGCCGCGCCCTCGCCCGGCACCTCGGCGTCCCGCCCGACCCCAAAGAGCGCCCCACGCTCGAGACCATCGCCAAAAAGCGCGGCGTCCCGCTGGCGGAGGTGATCGCCGAGGCCGAAGCCTTCCTCGCCCTCCACGCCGAACGCCAGGAGTAGCGCCCGGTGTCCGATCTCCTCTTCGAACTCCTCGCGGCCTACGGCGTGCCAATCCTCGCCTGCGTCACCTTTCTCTCCTGCCTCTGCGTGCCTGTCCCCTCGTCGCTGCTGATGCTCACCGGCGGAGCCTTCACCGCCACCGGCGACCTCTCGCTCGCGCCCGTCGTGCTCGGGGCCTATGGCGGCGCGGTCTTGGGCGACCAGACGGGCTACCAGGTCGGCCGTCGGGGCGGCGCATGGCTCGACCGCACCGTCGCCAGTCGCCCCAAACGCCAGCAGCTCTTCACCCGCGCCCGCGACTTTACCCTCAATCGCGGCGGGCCGGGCATCTTCTTCACCTGCTGGCTTTTCGCGCCGCTCGGCCCCTATGCCAACCTCGCCGCCGGGGCGAGCCGGATGAGCTGGCTCACCTTCACCCTCTGGGGTCTCGCCGGAGAGGTGGTCTGGGTCGGTCTCTACGTCGGCCTCGGCTTCGTTTTTGCCGACAACCTCGCCCTCGGGGCCCAGGTGGCCTCTCAGGCCATCGGCTTTCTCGCGGCCCTCGGCCTGACGATCTTTCTGGGTGTCTGGTTGGCGCGCGTCATCCGGCGTCAGAAATAGCAGTAACGCCGGTGCGCAACCGCTTCATCCTGTAGATTTTTCAAGCCGAACCCAGCCGCGCCGCCACGCCCATCATCGCGTGCCCAAGCTCCTCCCGCGCCGTGCCGGCCATCGAGCGAAACACGTAGAGCGCAAAGCCCTCGCCCAGCCGCAGCACCGCCACCGGCATGTGCCCGAGCAGGCTGCGCGCCACGCAGCCTTCGGCCATGGCCGCGCAGTCCAGGGGCACCAGCCGCGCCAGCACCTCCGCCGCGCCGGCGCCCTCCAGCGCAAATCCCACCCAGCCATCCGACTGGTCAACCAGCGCGGCCCCTGTCACCGCGCCCGGCTCCGCGCCAAGGAGCATCGCCTGCCCCGCCCCCCACCAGCAGAGCCGCGCGCCCCCCCTTGCCGCGCTCTTGCCGGGGGCCGGAAGGGCCATGCCCGCAACCTTCACCCTGGCCCCGCCGAGCGGCAGCACCGCCCAGATCGGCCCGGCACCGAGCGCCGAAAGCCGCAGCCCGCCGGCCTCCACCGGCTCCGCCGCAAACTCCGCGGCCGCCAGGGCAGGCGCCCTCCACCGGCCTTCTACCGCAACCTCGCCGCGCATCCGCTCCCCTTCGGGGTCTAGGAACACCGGCTCGCACACCTCCACCACCGCCCGCACATCGCGCAGGTGGTCGATGAATTGCAGCCGCGCGCCATGCCGCGCCCGCCCGTTCTTCAGGAACCCCAGCGCCAACCCGGTCTCCAGCGTCGGCGACCAGCAGGCCGAGGTGGTGTAGCCCTGCGCGTTCACCCGGCTCGCCTCCGCCCCCTCCTCGAAGAGAAACGCCCCGGCGCTGAGCGCCTTAACCGCGCCCACCGCCCTCAGCCCCACCAGCTGCTCGCGATGCGGCCCGTCGGCCAGCCCGGGACGCGCGCTCATCACCTTGCCGATGCAGTCCTTCGAGGGGCTGACCATGCCGCCCAGGCCCACGTCGCCCGCCGTCACACGGCCATGGATCTCGGCATGGGTCACAAAGCCCTTCTCGATCCGCAGCACGTTCAGCGCCTCCATCCCGTAGGCCCCGCCGCCCTCGGCCTCCGCCGCCGCCACCAGCGCCGCCCAGAGCGCCGCGCCATGGCGCGACGGCACCGCGATCTCCCAGCCCGCCTCGCCGGAAAAGCTGATGCGAAAGAGCCGCCCGGCCACGCCGGCCACATCCACCGCCGCGCAGCCCATGAAGGGCAGCTCCGGCACCTCCTGCACCACTGCGCCCAGCACCGCCCACGCCCGCGGCCCGGCCACGGCAAACTGCGCCCAGTGCTCGGTGACCGAGATCGCCTGCACGTCCAGATCCGGCGCCAGCACCTGCGCGGCAAAATCCACGTGCCGCATCACCGGCCCCGCCGCGCCGGTGGTGGTCGTCACCAGAAAATGCTCCGGCCCCAGCCGCGCCACGGTGCCATCGTCCATCACGTGGCCGTCCTCCCGCAGCATCAGCCCGTAGCGCACCCGGCCTTCCTTCAGGCCAGACATCTTGCCGGTGTAGAGCAGGTCCAGCAGCGCCGCCGCCCCCGGCCCCTGCAGGTCGATCTTGCCCAGCGTGGACACGTCGCACACGCCCACCGCCCCGCGCACCATCCGCACCTCGCGGTCGCAGGCCTCGCGCCATGTGGTCTCCCCCGGTTTGGGGAAGTAGCTCGCCCGGTACCACAGCCCCGCCTCCACCATCGGCGCGCCCGCCGCCAGGGCGGCGGCATGGCTCGTGGTCTCGCGTACCGGGGCAAAGCCCTTGCCGCGCCCGCCCGCACCCATCACCCCGATACTCACCGGCGCGTAGGGCGGCCGGTGCGTCGTCAGCCCGGTCTCGGCCAGCGTCCGCCCGGTCGCGTCGGCCAGCACCGCCATCGCCGCCTCGCCCGAAACCCGCCCCTGGTCGGGCGCCATCCCTTGCGTGGTGTAGCGCTTGGTGTGCTCGGCCCGGTGAAAGCCCTCCTGCGCGGCCAGGCGGATATCCTTCACCGTCACGTCGTTGCCGAGGTCCAGGAAGGCCCGGCCCTTCAGGTCCACGAAATGCGGCGCCTCCTCGTGCGGCCTGTCCTCGGCCTCGGGGATATCCGCCGCCGCCGTCAGGCCCAGCGCCTGCCGGGCCGCCTCCGCGCCCGAGCGCAGCGCCTCATGGGTGCCCGCCAGCCCGGCCGCCGCTCCGGCCACCACCATGCCCGGCACCGCCCCCTCCGGCGCGAGAAACATCCCGTCGCGCCACAGCGGCCTTGCGCCCAGATGGGTGGCCAGCTGCACCTGCGGCACCCAGCCACCGCAGACCGCCAGCACATCCGCCCCGATCTTCTCGCGCCGGCCCGCCGCCTGCACCGTCACCCCGGTCATACCCATCCGGCCCTGCACCGCCGCCACCTGGGCCCCGCCGAAGAACGGCGCATCGAGGCCCTCGGGCAGCTCGGCCCCGTCGCGCCCGTCGATCACCGCCACCGGCGGCAGGCCGATCGCCGCCAGCTCCCGCGCGGTGCGCACCACGCCCGCGCCCGCGCCAAAGACCGCCACGCGCGGCCCCGCGACCACGCCCCAGCGGTTGAGAAAGGCCCTGACCGCCCCGCCCGCCATCACGCCGGGCCGGTCGTTGCCGGGAAAGGCCACCATCCGCTCCACCGCGCCCGTGGCCAGCACGCTCGCCCCCGCCACGATCCGCCAGAAGCACGTGGCCGGAAGGTGCTCCGCCGGCCTGGCGAGATGCTCTCCCACCCGTTCGACGGCGGCAAAGGTTCCGTGGTCATACACGCCGGTCACGCAGGTTCGTGCCATGACCCGCACGTTCGCCATCGCCCGCAGTTCCTCCGCCGCGCCCGCCGCCCAGTCCTGCCCCGGCACCCCGCCGACCTCTTCGCGCTCGCCCAGCAGCCGCCCGCCGAACCCGCTCTGCTCGTCGCAGAGGATCACCCGCTTGCCGGCCCGCCCCGCCACCAGCGCCGCCATCAGCCCCGCAGGCCCGCCGCCGATCACCAGCAGATCGCAAAAGGCAAAACCCTTCTCCTGCGGCGTCTCGTCATGCGTCGTGCTCAGAGCGCCAATGCCCGCCGCCCGCCGGATGAAGGGCTCATAGAGCTTCAGCCAGGCCTTCGGCGGCCACATGAAGGTCTTGTAGTAGAACCCCGCGCCGAGCCAGGGATGCAGCAGGTCGTTCATCCCCAGCAGGTCGAACCCGAGCGAGGGCCAACGGTTCTGGCTCTTGGCGCAGAGGCCCTCATGCAGCTCCGCCATGGTCGCCCGCACATTGGGCACCGGCCCCCAGGGGCCCTTTACCGTCACCAACCCGCTCGGCTCCTCCGGCCCGGCGCTGAAAATCCCGCGCGGGCGATGGTATTTGAACGAACGTGCAATAACCCGCTGGTCATTGGCCAGCAGCGCCGAGGCCAGCGTGTCACCGGGATGCCCGTGCATCAGCTTGCCGTCGAAGGAGAAGGGCATCGTCCGCCCGCGGTCCAGCGCATGTCCCCGGCCCTGGATCCTCATGCGATGCCTGCCCGGTGCTGAAGGGTGGGAGTAATCCACCGGCCGACCACCCTCACCGCGCCACCTCGCGCGCCAGGGTCACGCCCAGCACCTCGTGGCTGGCCGTGTCCCGCTCCACCACCAGCCAGCTTGCGCAGCCCGCGCCGTGATACCACAGCTCCCGGCTCGGCCCGCAGGCATTTGCCCGGTTGTGGAGGTAGTCATCCCAGGCCTCTGCCCCCGCATCCGCTGCGGGCCGGTCAAGCAGCTCGGCGCCACCGATCGGGGTGAACTCGCGGCTGTCGCGGGTGCCACAGAGGGGGCAGTCGATCCTCATTGAGCGCAGACCTCGGCGGGCGCCCGGGTCAGCCGGAAGCGGGTCAGCACGTGGCGGGTCGGGTCGCCCGGCGCGAAGTCGGCCAGCATCGCGCGGCCCCCGCAGCCCTCGCCCTCGCCCTCCAGCGCCACGCCCTCCGTGCGGATCACCAGCTCGTCGGCGCTGATCCGCTCCACCATGAAGAAGCCGCCGTCGCACTCCGCACTGCAGATCACCGATCCGTCGCTGACCCAGTCGCCCATGTCCCATTCCGCCGGCTTCTTCCGGCAGATCAGAAAGGCCGAGAAGGTCTCGCCCGCCGAGCCCTCTTGCCGCGTCAAGGCAGTGTCGGCCATCACCGCCCGCAGACCCGCCACGCCGATCTCGCCCTCCACCGCGCCTCCCATCTGCCCGAAATCGACCCGAACGGAGGCCACGCCCTGTGCGGGAAACTTTGCCAGATGCTCGGCGGAATAGTCGCGCGCATAGCACTCGCCCCCGAACTCCTGCGCCCCCGCCGACCCGGCCAGGGTCAGCGCACCAATGAAGAGTGCACTAATGAAGATTGTGCTGCGCACCCGTCCCCTCCTCGTCCATCAGTCCGCGCCCGGTGCGAAACCTGTCGAGCCGGAAGCCCGCCGCATCGGGGTGCGGCCGCCCGGTCGCGATCAGATGGGCCAGCGCAAAGCCCGAGCCCGGCACCGCCTTGAACCCGCCGTAACACCAGCCGCAATCGAGGTAGAGCCCGTCGATCGGCGCCTTGTCGATGATCGGCGAGCCGTCGGGCGTCATGTCCATGATCCCGCCCCAGGAGCGCAGCACCTTCGCCTTGCCGATCATCGGCATCAGCGTCATGCCCGCCTCCATCACGTGCTCCACCATCGGCAGGTTCCCCCGCTGGGCATAGCTCGGGTAGAAGTCGAGATCGCCGCCAAAGACCAGCCCGCCCTTGTCGGACTGGCTGATGTAGAAGTGCCCCATCCCGAAGCTGATGACATGGTCGATCACCGGCTTCAGCCCCTCGGTCACGAAGGCCTGCAACACGTGGCTCTCGATCGGCAGCCGCAGCCCCGCCAGCGCCGCCACCTGGCCCGAGCGGCCTGCAGTGACGATCGCCACCTTGTTGGCCCGGATCGCGCCCCGCGTGGTCTGCACGCCCGTCACGCGTCCGCCCTCCACGTCGATCCCGGTCACCTCGCAGTTCTGCACCAGGTCCACGCCCCGGCTGTCGGCCCCCCGGGCATAGCCCCAGGCCACCGCATCATGGCGCGCCGAGCCGCCGCGCGGATGGTAAAGCCCGCCGTAAATCGGAAACCGCCCCTGCTCGAAGTCGAGATAGGGCAGCATCTTGCGCACCCCCTCCCGGTCGAGCAGCACCGCGTCGTCGCCCTGGTTGATCATCGCGTTGCCGCGCCGGACAAAGGCATCGCGCTGGCCATCGGAGTGGAACAGGTTGATCAGCCCGCGCTGGCTGTGCATCACGTTGTAGTTGAGATCGGCCGAAAGCCCCTCCCAGAGCTTCAGGCTCATCGAGTAGAACTCGGAGTTGCCGGGCAAGAAGTAATTGGCCCGCACGATGGTGGTGTTACGGCCCACGTTGCCCAGCCCCAGCCGGCCCTTCTCCAGCACCGCCACGTTGCGCAGCCCGTGCTCCCTGGCGAGGTAATAGGCGGTCGAAAGCCCGTGCCCGCCGCCGCCGATGATGACGATGTCATAGGCCGGCTTCGGCTCCGGCGTGCGCCAGGCCGGCCGCCAGCCCTTGTTGCCGGTCAGCCCCTCGGTCAGGATTTTCAGTGCATTGTAGCGCAAGCGGCAGCCTCCGTTGCCGCCAGCAAATCAGCCCGTCCCGATCAAGACAAGGCCGGAAGCGACGCCCCGCGTCGCTCCCGGCCAAATCTGCGTCCAACTCCGGATCGCGGCTGAAAGCGGGATGAAACCACCCGCGGGCCTTCAGATGTGGATCGCCCGGCCGTAAGCCTCCAGCACCGACTCGTGCATCATCTCGCTCAGCGTCGGGTGCGGGAAGACCGTGTGCATCAGGTCTTCCTCGGTGGTCTCCAGCTGGCGGCCCACCACGTAGCCCTGGATCAGCTCGGTCACCTCGGCGCCCACCATATGCGCCCCCAGCAGCTCGCCGGTCTTGGCGTCGAACACCGTCTTCACCAGCCCCTCGGGCTCGCCCAGCGCCACCGCCTTGCCGTTGCCGATGAAGGGGAACTTGCCCACCTTCACCTCGTGGCCCGCTTCCTTGGCCTTCGCCTCGGTCATGCCGACGCTGGCCACCTGCGGGTGGCAATAGGTGCAGCCGGCAATGCTGCCCGGCTTGATCGGGTGTACATGCTGGCCCGCGATCTTCTCGGCCACCATCACGCCCTCATGAGAGGCCTTGTGCGCCAGCCAAGGCGCGCCGGCGATGTCGCCGATGGCATAGACGCCCTCGACCCCGGTCTGGCAGTATTCATCGGTGATCACGTGGGTCCGGTCGATCTTCACGCCCAGCTCCTCGAGCCCCAGCCCCTCGACGTTGCCCACGATCCCCACGGCGGAGATCACGGTGTCGAATTCCATCTTCTCGACCTTGCCGCCCACCTCGACATGGGCCGTCACCTTTCCCTTGGCGCGGTCGAGCTGCTTGACCATGGCTTTCTCCATGATCTTCATGCCCTGCTTCTCGAACTGCTTCTTGGCGAAGGCAGAAATGTCCTTGTCTTCCACCGGCAGCACCCGGTCCATCACTTCCACCACGGTCGTGTCGGCACCCAGCGTGTTGTAGAAGCTGGCAAACTCGATCCCGATGGCGCCCGAGCCGATGACCAGCAGCTTCTTCGGCATCCGCTTGGGGGTGAGCGCATGGCGGTAGGTCCACACGAGGTCGCCATCGGCCTCCAGCCCGGGCAGTTCGCGGGCCCGCGCGCCGGTGGCCACCACGATGTTCTTGGCCGTCAGCTCCTCGGTGCCCTTGTCGGTCTTGACCGAAACCTTGCCCTTGCCGGTGATCCTGGCCTCACCCATGATCGAGGTCACCTTGTTCTTCTTGAACAGGTGCTTGATCCCGCCTTCCATCTGCGCGGCCACGCCGCGCGAGCGCTTCACCACGGCGTCGAGGTCAAAGCCGGCCTTCTCGACCGAAAGGCCAAAATCCTTGGCCCGGTGCATCAGGTGAAACACCTCCGAGCTGCGCAGCAGCGCCTTGGTCGGGATGCAGCCCCAGTTCAGGCAGATGCCGCCCAGGTTCTCCCGCTCGATACAGACAACCTTCAGCCCCAGTTGCGCGGCGCGGATCGCGGCCACGTAGCCACCCGGTCCGGCACCGATGACGATCATGTCGAAGTTCTGCGAGGCCATGATTCTCTCCCGTTCCAAAACTAGTTTGGTATTAAACTATTTTCGCCCACCGGCGATAGCCCCCGCCCCGCGCAGAACTGCCGCAGGGGCAGAACTACGCGAAAGCAGAAAGATTTCAGCGCTTTATGCGACTTCATGCCAGCTTGCCCCATGCGGATCGTCGACATGCTGGAGCGACCACCGGTAACCGCCCGCCGCCAGATAGGCCTCTTCCGCCGGGCTCGAGACCCGCCCGAGCGCCGCGTTGCGATAGGGAAATCGTCCGAAGTCGCGGATCACCTGCCGATGCGCGCGGGCGTGGCGCAGGTTGTCGCCCGGCAGGCGCGACAGAAACAGCCGCACCGCCTGGTCCTGGTCGGCCAGCACCTCCGAATGCATCATCGGCAGGTAGAAGAACTGCTTCGCCGGGCCCTCCACCCGCCCGTCGCGGCCTTCCTGCACCGCCCATTTGGCCCACTCCCGGGCGCGGCCATCGGTTGCAAAGCTGCGCGCATCGCCGCGGAACATGTTGCGCGGAAACTGGTCGGTCAGGATGATCCGCGCCAGCACGGCCCGTCCGTTCCAGCCCCAGCGTGGCAGGTCGCCCGCCGCCACCGCCTCCCAGCTCTCCAGAAAGCGTGCGCGAATATCGGCGTCGAGGGCCTCGTCCTGGGCATACCATCCCTCGGGGCCAACCTCGTCGACCCAATACCGGCAAATCTCCTCCGGTTCGACCATCTGCAATCCTCCCGTATCCAGCCTTGCACGGGTGCGCGGGAGGAGCAACTGTCCGCCGCGTCTCAGCCGCGCGCGGCGGCCTCTTCGGCGGCCTCGCCCTCCAGCCCCTCGATGAAGACCTCCTGCGCCATCTCCGCCGCCACCGGCGTGGCGGAGGGCAGCACCGGCGCGTAATGGCCGGTGTCTTCCACGGCCACGCCGGGCCGCCGCGTCATCCGCCAGAAGGCATAGCCCGCGACCGCCGCCATCAGCACCGCGATGTAGAGAAAGAACCCGTTGGGCCCCGCCACGCTCATCAGCCAGCCGGTCACCAGCGGGCCGGCGATCGCGCCGAGCCCGTTGATGAACATCAGGCCACCGCTCGCGCCGGCCATGTCGTCGGGGTCGAGAAAGTCGTTGGTATAGGCGATGAGCAGCGCATAGAGCGGATTGGTCATGCCGCCGATGGCAAGGCCCGCAACCAGAATCGCCACGAAGAAGCCGCCGAAGACGAATCCGAAGATCGCCCCGGCCCCGCCCGCCACGGCAAGCATGGCAATGAGCAACCGCCGGTCCATCCGGTCGCTGATCCAGCCCACCGGGTATTGCAGCACCAGCCCGCCGATGTAGATCGAGGCGACGAAGGCCGAGATCTGCGCCACCGACAGCCCGGCCTGGGCACCGAAGACCGCCGCCATGCCGAAGAGCGCCGAGTAGATGCCCCCCACCAGGAAGGTGCCCACGCACCCCAGCGGCGATATCCGGTAAAGCGCGACAAGCGAGAGCGGCTTGGTGGTCGCAAAAGCCGGCGTCGGCTGGACGCTCAGCAGGATCGGCGCGAAGGAGATCGACACCAGCACGCTGGGAATCACGAAGAGCACGAAGCCCGAGGGGTCGGCGGTCAGCAGCAGCCCCTGTGCGGCCACGATGCCCACCATCTGCACGATCATGTAGAGCGAGAGCGCCTTGCCCCGGATGTCGGAGGTGACGGAGCTGTTGAGCCAGCTTTCCGCCGTCACGTAGACGCCGGAGAAGCAGAAGCCGATGATGACCCGCCCCAAGATCCAGGCCCAGGGTTCGGTGACCGTCGGGTAGAGCACCAGCACCGCCGAGATGAAGGAGCCCAGCGCCGCGAAGACGCGCACATGGCCCACCCGCCGGATCATCTCCGGCGCCAGCCGCGACCCGCCGAGGAAGCCCACGAAGTAGGCCGACATGACAAAGGACATCTCCCAGGTCGAGAATCCCTCGAGCGCGCCCCGGATGCCAAGCAGCGTGCCCTGCACGCCGTTGCCCACCATCAGCAGCATCACGCCCAGCAGAAGCGCCCATGTGCTCGAAATCACCTTTATCATCGTCTTCGGCCTTTCCGTGTTTCCCGCCCTGATCGCCCATCCGGCCCCGGGCTGAGCCGCCTGCAAGCGACACTTGCGGTCGTTAAGCGCCGGGCAGCAGCAGCGAGCTATCACCGTAGGAGAAGAACCTGTAGCGCGCCTCTATGGCGTGCCGGTAAACTTCGCGTATCCGGTCCTGTCCCATCAGCGCAGAAACCAGCATCATCAGCGTGGATTTCGGCAGATGGAAGTTCGTCATCAGCGCATCGGTCAGCCGGAAACGGAAGCCGGGATAGATGAAGATATCCGTCTCCCCGTCCCAGGCCGCGATCCGGCCCGTCTCCACCGCCGCGCTCTCGATCAGCCGCAGCGCCGTCGTGCCGACCGGGATGATCCGCCCGCCCGCCGCCTTGGTCGCGTTGATCTCGTCGGCCGCCTGCGCGCTCACCTCGCCGCGCTCGGCATGCATCCGGTGGGTGGTCACATCCTCCACGGTCACCGGCAGGAAGGTGCCCGCGCCCACGTGCAGCGTCACCTCCGTGAGCCCGACGCCCATCGCCCGGATGCGCGCCAGAAGCGCCTCGTCGAAATGCAGGCTCGCCGTCGGCGCGGCCACCGCGCCCCGCCGCTTGGCAAAGACGGTCTGATAATCCTCCCGGTCGGCCTCGTCGGCGGCGCGGCGCGCGGCAATGTAGGGCGGCAGCGGCATCGCGCCCACCTGCTCCAGCGCCGCGTCGAAATCGGCACCTTCCACCGAGAACCGCAGCCGCACCTCGCCGCCCTCGCGCTCCAGCACCTCCGCTGCAAGCCCAGCCCCGAACTCCAGCACCTCGCCCGGCTTCACCTTCCGGGCCGGGCGCGCCAGGGCCAGCCATTCGCCGCCCGCGCCGGGTTCGAGCAACGTCACCTCCACCCGCGCCTCGACCGGTCCCTGCGCCGACAGGCGCCGCCTGACGCCGCTCAGCCGCGCCGGAATCACCCGCGTGTTGTTCAGCACCAGCCGGTCGCCGGGCCGCAGGTAGTCCACGATATCGGCCACGCCCCGGTCCTCGATCCAGTCGGCACCGGCCACGAGCAGCCGCGACGCGCCGCGCGGATAGGCAGGCCGCACCGCGATCAGCTCCTCGGGGAGCGCAAAATCGAAATCATCCAGCTTCATCACGAGCGCCCTACAAGCGCGGCCCCTCCCAGCACAAGCCCAAACCCGACGAAGCCCCGCGCGAACCCGCGCGCCTCCCCTCTTCTTGGTCCAAATACCTCGGGGGTGTGGGGGCAGCGCCCCCACTCCGCCGCCCGCCAGGGGCGCCTAGTTCCCCAGCTTGGGCGGCGGCTGGCGGAAGATCTCCCTAAAGATCCCCGGCGTCAGCACGGAGAGCGGGTTCACGGTCACCTTCGGCCCCGAGGCCGGGCCGGTCATCTTGTAGTTGAAGCCGAAGAACCCCTCGCCCTTCTTCGAGATGATCCGCCCGATCCCGTTGAGCACGTAGATCGGCGAGAACACGCCCTGCACCGCCATGTAGTCGCGGTTCATGTCGTAGACACCGGCCATCGAGATCCCCACCGAAGGGCCCACCGCCGAGCCGTGGCTGATCTGCACGGCGTTGGGGGTCAGGCGAAAATCCACCTCGGTGTTCGAAAACAGCAGCCCCGGCCCGTTGGCCTGCTCGAGCAGCCCCACGACCGAGATCGCGTTGAGCAGCGCCGCCAGCCCCGGCGCGCTCTGCACCCGCACGTTCTTCACCCTGAGCTCGCCGTTGTACTGCCCGGGCTCCGGGCGCGGCACCAGCGTGAGCTGCATCGCGCCGCCCTGCCCCTTCTTGAAGAGCCCGGCCGCGCGAAACACCCGGCCCGCGTCGTCCGAGGCGATCCGCACCGCCGTCTTGCCCTTCACCGGCACCACCGAGCCCGAGACCGGCGCCGCGCCGTTCACCGCGCCCCGGAATGTGCCGTTCAACCCGCCCCGCGTGGTCAGGTCGGCGCGGAACCCGGTGAGCGAGATGCTGTCGGAGATCACGAGCCGGTCGAGCGCCAGCGTCATCGGCGCACCTGCCGTGCCGCCGCCGCTGCCCTGCGCGAAGGAGGTCTGCCGGATATCCACCCAGCCGCCCTGCACCGTCACCGCAGGCGTGGCGCCCTTGCCGCGCCCCGTCAGCGTCACCGGCGCGTCGATCCAGCGGCCCGCCTGCACCCGAGAGAACTCCGCCGTGCGCAGCCCGCCACCCGCGTTCAGCGTCACCCGGCCCTCCGCCGACAGGCCCGGCGCGGTCAGCGAGAGCCGCTCGATCACCGGCGGTTCGCCCAGCTGGCCCTCCACCTGCAGCGACCCCTTGGCCGAGGCGCCCATGCTCCAGGCAAGCTCGCGGATGGCGAGGCCCATGCGGTTCAGGTCCGACCGCAGGCTGAACCGCGGCGCCTGCCCGCGGGCGAGGTCGATGGTGAACTGCCCGGTGCCGGTGCCCGAGACCATGCCGTCGGGCAGCCCGATGTTGAACCGGTCGACGAAGGCCTGGCTCAGCTCGATGGTGCCCTCCACCCGCGAGGGCTGGGGCCCCGGCTTGTCGATCGGCTGCACCCAGGCCGCGGTGATCGGCAGCCCCTCGATCCGGCCCGCGCCCTCGATCACGATCTCCTCGCCATGGGCCAGCACCTCCAGCCGCTCGGCGGTGAGGGTGCGGCCGGGCACCACCCGCTCCGAGCGCACCCCGGTCAGCACGCCGCCCACGCGAAACGCGATCACCTCCTTCGGCACGTCCTTGATGAGCGGAAAGCGGATCACGCCGTCCAGCGCCGCGCGGCCCTCGGCAATGTCCACCGGCTGCCCGGCCTTGCTCATGAACCGCCACGGCTCCTGATCGAGGATCGAGAGCACCGCCGTCGCGCTGCTTTCCGAGACGAGGTGCACCTCCATGTCGGCCGGTTCCTGGTGCACGTCGGGCACCCGCAGGACAGAGCCCGCAACATCGACCCGCCCGCCCTCGGGCGCGTCCATGTGGCCCGCATCGAGCGACAGCGTATAGGCGCCGTCGGAAATCGAGGAATAGCCCGAGGCCCCTTCGACCGGCGGCAGCGTCGGCAGCGGCAGCACCTTGGCGTCGCGGAACTCGTAGACCAGGCTGACCACCGGGCGCGTCTCTCCCGGCCGCGCCCGGAGCGCACCGGCCACGTTGAACAGCTCGCCGGCCTGAACCCGCTCCGCGATCCAGTCGCGGGTGTTGGGGGCCAGCGCCAGCGGCCAGAGGGTGAGCAGCTGTTCGTGGTCGATCCGGTCGATCTCGAGGTCAATCGCCGCCTCCCAGCCCTCCGGCACCGGCCGGGCGCCGCCCTTGGCCCGCAGCGTCACCTCCTCGCCACTCAGCACCATCTGGCCGATCCGCAGGCGCAGCGGGTCGAGCGAGAGCTTCAGGTCGAGCGCACCGGACTGGAAGGCCAGACCATCGGCGAAGACGCCCTCGGGGTTCACCGCAACATCGGAAAAGGCAAGCTGGCCCACCAGGTCGGTCGGCCATCCGGTCTCTTCCATGCCCTCCAGGTAGGCCTGCCCGCTGGCGGTGAAGGCCCCGTCGGGCGCCGCGAGCCGCAGCTCGTCGAAAACCAGCCGCGCGCGCTCCGGCTGATAGCGAAAGTAGCTGCGCCCGCCGTCGAAGCCGATCGCCGCCTGCCCCTGTCCCGGGTCGATCGCGCCTGCGCCGATCTCGAGCCGCCCGGCAAGTTCTTCCAGCCCGCCCACCACGTCGACCTGCGCGCGCATCGAGCCCGAGATCGGCGCGTCGATCAGGCCGAGGAAGGCGGTGGCCGGGCTCAGCGTGGCGATGTCCTGCGCCGCAACGCCCTCGACACTGGCCGATAGCTCGGCGGCGCTGGAGCCCTTCTGCGAGACAAAGCTCAGGGTCACGGCGGCCGGGGCGATGTCAAAGGCCGCGCCGGTATCGCCGGACGCCAGCTCGGCGGCAGCGCTCCCGGCGCCCCCGGCCCCCTCGGCAGCGGCGTCCCGGGCGTCCTCGGTCACCGCGTCGGCGGCCAGTTGCAGGGCCAGCCGAACCGAAACCTGCTCGGGCGCCTGCGCGATGGTCAGCGTGCCGTCATAGAGCACCCATTCGCGGCCGGTGCGGGCATCGAAGAACTCGAGCACGAGGTTGTCGGCGCTGATCTCGTCGATCGGCGCGAAACTCGGCAGGGCCAGCATCCGGTCGACGCTCCCCAGCAGCCCGGCAAGGCTGCCCGTGCCCTCCCAGCTCATGGCCACGTCGCCGAGCTGGAGGTCGAAGTTGCCCTCGGCGTCGCGCTCGGCCCGCATTGCCGCGCCGGTGATGCTGATCCCGCGTGGCTGGATGCGACCCTGCATCAGCGCGGCCTTGTCCAGCGTGGCCCCAAGGGCCGGAACATGAACGATATGCGTGCCATCAGGGGCGCGGATGTCGACATCGCGGAAGCTGACCCGCGGCAGGGCGGTGCGGGAGAACACCACGTAGAGCCCGCCCATCTCCACCGTCGCGCCGCCCAGGCCTTCGTTGAGCCGCGCCTGCACCCGTTCGGCCAACCAGCCGGGCGCGGGCAGCTCACGCCCCGCGGTCAGCAGGATGGCGAGGATCAGGGCCACGACGCAGAGCACGGCCACGTCGAAGGCCCAGACCAGGGGCCTGGCGAGCAGGCGGCGTTTGCGCCCTCTCCGGCGCGGCATAGGCACATGGGCCTCGCCCGCCTCGCCCGGCTCCGCCGGACGGTCCAGCGCGCCGCCCTGTCGCAGCGCCTCCACCACCTTGGCCCCGCCGCCTGTCACCGGCACATCCGGCGCGCCCAGCGCCGGGGCGGCACTGTCGGTCGGCAGCTCCGCCTCGAGCCCCATCCGCTCGGGCGTGAGCAACAGCAGCGGCGCAAGCTTCGGGCCCTGCGGCTCGCGCTCCGGCACCCCGAGCGGCGGCGGCACGCCCTCCGCGCCCGCAGGCCCGAGACGCCCGGCCTCGCGCGCCTCCGCTTCCAGCCGTTCGGCCTCGGCGGCGGCGTCGAACCACCGCGCACCGGCCTCCCGTGCCTCGTCCTGGGGCTTTTCCTTCGGCGGGCTCATCCGGCCTCGTTATCCTTGCTCTGGCCTCGCAGCTCTTGCGCGCCATATTCGCAGGACCGGCACGGTTTGAGAAGCGTCATGACAGGAGAATACCATGGATCTTACCGGCACGCCCGCCCCCGACTTCACCCTGCCCCGCGACGGCGGTGGCGAACTCTCGCTCTCCGGCCTGCGGCCCGCGCCGGTGGTGCTCTACTTCTACCCGCGCGACGACACGCCCGGCTGCACCACCGAGGCGCTCGACTTCACCGCCGCCCTGCCGCAGTTCGAGACGGCCGGCGCCAAGGTCGTCGGCGTGAGCCGCGACACCGTCGCCAAGCACGAGAAGTTCATCGCCAAGCACGGCCTCGGCATCCCGCTGGTGGCCGACGAGGACGGGTCGGTCTGCGAGGCCTACGGCACCTGGGTCGAAAAAAGCATGTACGGCAAGAAGAGCATGGGCATCGAACGCGCGACCTTCCTGATCGACGGCGCGGGCACGGTGGTGCGCGAGTGGCGCAAGGTGAAGGTCAAGGGCCACGTCGACGAGGTGCTGGAGGCGGTGCGCGATCTCTGATCCCGCCCGCCCCCATCGGCCCCTGCGACCCGCTTCGCAGCCGTCATGAAGGCCACGAGAGCCTGCTGCGCCTTCCACGCGCCCGCCCGCGCCGCTACAACCCGGCCATGACCAGCACCACCCTCGCCGCCCTCGCGACCGAAGTCCTCACCTGCGCCGAAGGCCGCGGCAAGGCCGAGCTCTCCCGCCGCCATGCCGCCGCCTGGCTGGCCTCCCGCGAGGCCGGCCAGCCCCTGCCCCTTGGCACCGCCGCCCCGCCCGACATGCCGGCCCGCCCCGAGCGCCCCGCCCTGCTCGACCCGCGCGACGTGCCCCGCCGCCGCCCCGGCACCGAGGCAGGCCGCAAGGCCATCCTCCACGCCGTCGCCCATATCGAGCTCAACGCCATCGACCTGCACTGGGATGTCGTGGCGCGTTTCACCGACACGCCCATGCCGCTGGGCTTCTATGACGACTGGGTGCGGGCGGCCGATGACGAGAGCCGCCACTTCATGCTGATGTGCGACTGCCTCGAGGAGATGGGCCTCGCCTATGGCGATCTTGCCGCCCACGCCGGCATGTGGCGCGCCGCCTCCGACACCGCCCACGACCTGCCCGCCCGCCTTGCTGTGGTGCCGATGGTGCTCGAGGCCCGCGGGCTCGATGTGACGCCCGGCATGATCGAACTCTTCTCGAAGGCCGGTGCCGTCTCCGCCGTCGCCGCCCTCCAGACCATCTACGCCGAGGAGGTCAGCCACGTGGCCTATGGCGCCAAGTGGTTCAACTGGCTCTGCGGGCGCGACGGGCTGGACCCGAAGGAGGCCTTCCACGATCTTGTGCGCCGCTACTTCCCCGGCGGTCCCAAGCCGCCCTTCAACGAGGAAAAGCGCGCCGAGGCCGGTATGCCGCCCGACTTCTACTGGCCGCTGGTCGAACGCGCCTGACCCCGCGCCGACGCCCGCTGCGTCAGGCTGCCGCAGCTTTTTGTTCACACGGTAAAAAGTCGGCAAGAAATCGCCGAATCGCGCCGGATAACCGGCGTTAACCCTCTCGCCCGGCCCGCCATTGTTGCCATCCGGCGGGGGGTTGCGCTAACAGGGCTGCAGTTCGTCCGGGGCGCTGGGACACCGGGCAGACGAAATTGGGGTATCGGGAACAGGAACGGATCATTGAAAGCACGCGTCTTGCACCGCTTGCACAGCGCCCTTGAGCGCCACTTGCCCGAGCAGCGGCTCTTTCTCCGCTCGGATACCGAAACCCGGTTCATCCGGCTGAAGCCGGAGACGCAGCTCATCGCGCTCGCGGGCTCCGCCCTCGTGGTCGGCTGGGCGATCATCGCCACCGCCGTCCTGCTGATGGACTCGATCGGATCGGGCTCGTTCCGCGAGCAGGCCAAGCGCGAGCAGAAGAGCTACGAGATGCGGCTCAACGCCCTCTCCGCCCAGCGCGACGCTCGGGCCGAAGAGGCCGCCGCCGCGCAGGAGCGTTTCAACGCCGCGCTGGCGCAGATTTCGGTGATGCAGTCCCAGCTGCTCGCCTCCGAAGACCGCCGCCGCGAGCTCGAGACCGGGCTGAACGTGGTGCAGGGCACCCTGCGGCGGACGATGAAGGAGCGTGACGCGGCGCTCAAGGGCGAGGCCGAGGCCATCGCCACCCTCCAGGGTGCCACCGGCTCCGCCAAGACGACCGACGGCCGCCTGACCGATGTCGAAGGCACCGTCGACTTCCTGACGGCGGCGCTCGAGAGCACCGCCCGCGAGCGCGACGCGATGGCCGATACCGCCGCCGCCGCCCGCGAAGAGGCCCAGGCCCTCGCCTTCGAGCGCGAGCTGATCCTCGACCGCAACGACCAGATCTTCACCCAGCTCGAAGAGGCGCTCACCGTCTCCGTCGCGCCGCTCGACAAGATGTTCCGCGATGCGGGCCTGCCGCCCGACCAGCTGATCTCGACCGTCAAGCGCGGCTACTCGGGCCAGGGCGGCCCGCTGACCCCGCTGACCTTCTCGACCAAGGGCCTGCCGCTCGACATGGGGCAGAATCGCGCCAACAACATCCTCAAGGGGCTGGAGCGCATGGATTACTACCGGATCGCGGCGCAAAAGGCGCCCTTCGCGATCCCGGTCAAGTCGGCCTTCCGCTTCACCTCGGGCTTCGGGCCGCGCTGGGGCCGGATGCACAACGGCACCGATTTCGCCGCCGCTTACGGCACCCCGATCTATGCCACCGGCGACGGCGTGGTGATCCACGCAGGCCGCCAGTCGGGCTACGGAAATCTCGTGAAGATCCAGCACGAGTTCGGCATCGAGACCCGCTATGCGCATATGAGCGCCGTTCGCGTTAAAGTGGGCCAAAGGGTCTCGCGCGGTGACCGCATCGGTGATATGGGAAGCACCGGACGGTCCACCGGCGTCCATCTCCACTACGAAGTGCGGGTTGGCGGCAAACCGGTGAACCCGATGACCTACATCAAGGCAGGACAAGATGTTTTCTAAATCCAGGATCAACGAGCCTGGCTCCGGCGCTGGCGCCGACGCCAACAAACCCAGCTCGCCCGAGTCGTCTGCGCCCGCGAAGCAGGCCACCACGCCGCCCACCGGCACCCCCGTTCCCACCTCGAGCACGCCCAAGGCCAAGCCGCCGGCGTCGACCCTCTCGTCGGACCTGACGATCGTGGGCAACATCAAGACCACGGGCGACATCCAGATCGAGGGCACCGTCGAAGGCGACATCCGCGCCCACCTTCTGACCGTCGGCGAAGGCGCCACCGTGCGCGGCGAGTGCATCGCCGATGATGTCGTGGTCAACGGCCGCGTCGTCGGCCGCGTGCGCGGCCTGAAGGTCCGCCTCACCTCCACCGCCCGGGTGGAAGGCGACATCATCCACAAGACCATCGCGATCGAAAGCGGCGCCCATTTCGAGGGCTCGGTGCAGCGCCAGGACGACCCGCTCGCCTCCGGCAACACCTCCGCCCCCAAGCCGCTCCCCACGCCCACCTCCGAGGCCAAGGCCCAGGGCTGAGCGACGGCTCCATGCGGTTCTGAAAGGGCGCCCTCCGGGCGCCCTTCTTGCTTTCGGTGGCCTCGCTGCGCTCGGGAGGAAGCCCGCCAACCCCGGAGCCTGCCCGGTGCCCCAGGGGCCGCCGCCAGCCTCGACGCGCGGCCTTGGCGGGACGACGATCACCTGAACAAGTGAAGCATCTTGCGATCCCCCTGCTGCGCGCCCATACCTGCGCGGGTGATCCAGGTTCTCTCCATCTCCGGCACCATCTTTGCCGTCATCGCGCTGGGCTGGCTGCTGGTGCGGCGCGGGGTCTTCGACGGCACGGCGCTCGACGTACTGGGCGGCTACGTCGTCACCTGCGCGCTGCCCGCCCTGATCTTCCGCGCCGTCTCCTCTCGCCCGGTGGCAGAGACCTTCGACGCCGCCTACCTGCTCGCGCTCCTCACCACCTCGCTCACCGTCTTCGCGGCGAGCTACTGGCTGGTGCGCGGCGTCTTCGGCGGCTCGCCCATGGCCGCCTGCTTCGGAGCGATGGGGGCAAGCTGCGCGAACTCGGGCTTCGTCGGCTACCCGATGATGGGCCTCGCCATGCCGCAGGTGGCCGACCACGCGCTGGCCCTGAACATGAGCTTCGAGAACCTCGTGATGATCCCGCTGGTGCTGGCCCTGGCCGAAGCCGAGAAGGCCCGCGCCGCCGCCAGCACCGCCCGCATCGCGCCGCTCATCGCCCGCAGGCTGGCAACCTCTCCGGTGATCCTCGCCCTCTTCGCCGGTCTCGCCGTCGCCGCCCTGGGCCTCAACCTGCCCCAGATCGTTTCGGGCCCGGTGAACATCCTCGCCAACTCCTCCGCCGCCGTCTCCCTGCTGGTCATCGGCGGCGGGCTGGCCGGCCTCACCCTGCGCGACCTCGGGCCGCAAGCCTGGACGATCACCGGCCTGAAGCTGCTCGCCATGCCCGCCCTCGCCTATGCCCTGCTGCAAGCATGCGCCGCCTTCGGCCTCACCCCCGAACCTGCACCACTCGCCCCCGCCCTCCTCGTCATGACGGCGCTTCCCGCGATGACGATCTACCCGGTGCTGGCGCGCCGCTACGGCGAGATCACCACGCCGGCGGCGGTGCTGCTGCTTCAGACGCTGGCCAGCTTCGTCACCCTCACGGCCCTTCTGGCGCTCCTGGGCTTGGCCGGCTAGTGGCCGGGTGGATCAGCGCCCGCGTGTAGAGGTGCCAGGTCGCGTGGCCCAGCACAGGCAGGGCGATGAGCAGGCCAAGGAACCAAGGCACCATCGCGGCAAAGAGTGCCAGCGCGAGAAAGGCCGCCCAGGCGAGCATCACCAGCGCGTTCTCCCGCACCACAGCCAGGCTGGTCAGCATGGCGGTGATGAAATCCACCTCCCGGTCCAGCGCGAAGGGGATCGAGACAACGGTGAGTGCATAGAGCAGCACCGCCACCGCGCCTCCGAAAAGCAGCTGCACCGCGATCATCCGGTAGCCCGCCGGTGTCATCAGCGCCTCCAGCCCGGCGGAGATGTTGATCAGCGCCCTCGGCCCGAGGAAGACGGCAAAGAGCATATGGGCGAAGAAGGTATAGAACAGGAAGTAGATCACGATGATCGCCCCGATCCACGGGATCTGCCGCGCCCTCTCGCGCCAGACCCGGAGCAGCACGCCGTTGCGCCCGAGGAAGGCGAGCCTCTCGCCGCGAGCCAGGCGGCGCGACACCACGTAGAGCCCCACCGCCGCAAAAGGCGCGATGAGCGGAAAGCCGAGCGACAGGATCAGCACCGTGGCGACATGGCCGAGCGAGAGCTTCACCATGGCAAAGCCGCCCAGCGCATAGACCAGTGCAAAGAACAGGCCGAACTGCGGCGCGCGGGTGAAGTCGCGCCACCCGGCGGCGAGCGCCGCGCGCAGGTCGGCAAATCCCAGCCGGGCGACATCCGGTTTGGGGTCGGCCTCGGCATATGTGGCGTCAAGCATGTGTCCTCCATCCCATGCCCGCGCGTTTCCGGGCGCCATTTGGCCCGAGCGGCACCGGCGGCGCAAGCCCCGCAGGTCGGCACCGCGCTGCAAAGAGAGGCCGGGGCGTCAGCCGAGGCCCCGGTGAGCAGCGCCCGGCACCCGCGCGGCAGGCCAGTCCACCGCCGCGTGATAGGCCTCGGCCAGCGCCAGCAGCGCCCCGTCCGCCCCGCGCGGCCCCATGAGCTGAACCCCCGCCGGCAGACCCTCCGGCCCGAACCCTGCCGGCAGGTTCACCACCGGCAGGCCGATCAGCGAGGCCGGCACCACGCATTCCATCCAGCGGTGATAGGTGTCGGTGGCCACCCCCGCCACCTCCTTCGGCCAGTCCCACTCTGCCGGAAACGGCCACATCTGGGTGCTGGGCAGGATCACCGCATCGTAGCGGTCAAGCATCCGCGCCGCCGCCCGGTACCACTCCGAGCGCCGCGCGCTGGCCTCCAGGATCTCCGCGTTGGAAAGCCCCCTGCCCCGCTCGATCTCCCAGATCAGCGCGGGCTTCATCCGGCCATGGTTTGACGGGTCGTCGAGGAGCGCCCCCTGCTTGCCCGCCACCGCCCAGGCCCGCAGCGCCACCCAGCTCTCCCAGATCCGCTCCGCCGGATAGGGCGGCGCCACCGGCTCCACCACCGCGCCCAGCTCGGCAAACACCGCCGCCGCCGCCTCGCCGCGCTCCAGCAGCCCCGGCTCCATCGGCCAGGCCCCGCCCCAGTCGCCCAGCCAGCCGATCCGCTTGCCCGCCGGCCCCTCGCCGCCCAAAACGAAATCGGCGCCCGCAGGCTGCAAGGGGTCCGGCCCGGCAATGACGCCGAGCAGCAGTGCCAGATCGGCGGGTGTCCGCGCCATCGGGCCGAGGGTCGCCAGCGGATGCAGCATCATCTCGCCCACCGGGTCGCCCGGCACCAGCCCGTGGCTGGGCCGCATCCCGTACACGTTGCACCAGGCCGCCGGGTTTCTGAGCGAGCCCATCATGTCGGAGCCATCCGCGAGTGCCACCATCCGGCAGGCCAGCGCCGCCGCGGCCCCGCCCGAGGAGCCGCCCGCCGTGCGGGACAGGTCATAGGGGTTGCGGGTGACCCCGAAGACCGGATTGTAGGAATGCGAGCCAAGCCCGAACTCGGGCACGTTGGTCTTGCCGATGAAGATCGCCCCCGCTGCCCGCATCCGCGCGGCGATCAGGTCATCGGCCTGCGGCACGGTGCCGGAGTAGACGGGACTGCCCCAGGTCGTGCGAATGCCCTTGGTGGCCACGAGGTCCTTCACCGCCATCGGCAGACCCCAGAGAGGGCCGGAAGGCCCCGCAGCTTCCGCTGCCCGCGCCTCGGCCAGCAGCGCCTCCTCGTCCCGCAGGGAAACCACCGCGTTGACCGCGGGGTTCGCCTCCCCCACCCGCGCCAGCGTGGCCTGCATCACCTCCACCGGCCCGACCTCGCGCCGCGCGAGAAGCCCCGCGAGCTCCACCGCGGAGAGGTCGGTGACCGTCATCAGCTCTCGGCCTGCGCCTCGCTCCGGCTCTTGCCGGAGACATCCATCGCCAGTGTCGCGGCCATGAAGCCATCGAGGTCGCCGTCGAGCACGCCGGAGGTGTCGGAGGTCTCGTGGTTGGTCCGCAGGTCCTTCACCATCTGGTAGGGCTGGAGCACGTAGGAGCGGATCTGGTTGCCCCAACCGGCCGAGCCCTTGCTCTCGTGCGCCGCGTTGATCGCCTCGTTCCGGCGGTCGAGCTCCATCTGGTAGAGCCGC
Source organism: Vannielia litorea (assembly GCF_900142295.1). Taxonomy (NCBI): domain Bacteria; kingdom Pseudomonadati; phylum Pseudomonadota; class Alphaproteobacteria; order Rhodobacterales; family Paracoccaceae; genus Vannielia; species Vannielia litorea. The sequence goes on along the minus strand of NZ_FSRL01000001.1, from coordinate 986,177 downwards.
GATTTCAGCGCCTTCATGGCGATGTCGCGGTTCTGGTGCTGCGACTTCTCCGAGCTGGTGACCACGATGCCGGTGGGGTGGTGGGTGATGCGAACGGCGGAGTCGGTGGTGTTCACGTGCTGGCCACCCGCGCCCGAGGAGCGGTAGGTGTCGATCCGGATGTCGGCCGGGTTCACCTCGATCTCGATGTTGTCGTCGACCACCGGATAGACCCAGACCGAGGCAAAGGAGGTTTCGCGCGTGCCCTTGCCGAAGGGGCTGATCCGCACCAGGCGATGCACGCCGCTCTCAGACTTGAGCCAGCCATAGGCATTGGTGCCGCTGATCTTGTAGGAGCAGCTCTTGATGCCCGCCTCGCTGCCGGCTTCCTCCGACTGGAGCTCCACCTTGAAGCCGCGCTTCTCGGCCCAGCGCACATACATCCGCTGCAGCATCTGCGCCCAGTCGCAGGCCTCGGTGCCGCCCGCGCCCGCGTTGATCTCGAGAAAGGTGTCGTTGCCATCGGCCTCGCCATTCAAGAGCGCCTCCAGCTCCTTCTCGGCGGCGCGCTTCTCGAGCGCGATCAGGGCATTCTCGGCCTCGGCCACCACCTCGGCGTCGTCTTCCATCTCGCCCAGCTCGACCAGCTCGACGTTGTCGGCCAGCTCCTGCTTCAGCCCGTTGTAGGTGTCGAGCGCATCGACCAGCACCTGCCGCTCGCGCATCAGCTTCTGCGCCTTCGCCGGGTCGTTCCAGAGGTCGGGGTCCTCGGTGCGGGCGTTGAACTCCTCCAGCCGGTGCTGGGCCGTCTCCAGCCCCAGCCGCTGGCCCAGAAGCTCCAGCGATTTCTCCACCGCTTCCACCGCGTTTTGTGCCTCGGCCCGCATGGGCATGTCCTTTCTGCTCGTTCAGATGGCCTGATACCGCGTGGGGCAGCGGGGGGCAAGAATGGCGGCGTCCCGCCCGTTGGCGCCGTCACGCAGCGGGGTTTCACACCCCCGCACCCCCGTGGGATATTTTAAGGACCAATGAGGAGCTGTGGGGATTCAGGGCATTTCGGCCCGCTGAATGGGTGAAACCGCCCCTAGTAGAGCCCGCCCGACGACAGCGACCCAAAGCTCGCCTTCGGCGCGATCCGGGCCTTCTTGCCGGTCGAGGTGGTCACCGTGCGCGCCGCGTCGTCATCATCCTCGCCCTGGGCGAACATCGGCAGGTTGGCTCCCATCGCGAAGCCCCCGTCGAGCATGGCCGCCATCCCGAAGATCGGCTCCTCACCCTCGCGGAAATACTCGGCCACCACGTTGGGGCCGGAGGCGCTGTCGGACAGGCGGGCCCCGGTGAAGCGGTCGATCTTCACGAAATAGCCGCCCGGCGGGACCTGGAACTTGCCGGCGCCGTATTTCTCGACCGCCACCTTCATGAAGGCGTTGAAGACCGGCGCGCACATGCCGCCGCCCGAGGCGCCGCCCATGGTGCGGGGCCGGTCGTAGCCGATGTAACAGCCCGCCGCGATGGTGTTGGTGAAGCCGATGAACCACACGTCCTTGGCATCGTTGGTGGTGCCGGTCTTGCCGGCCACCGGCACGCCCAGGTCCACCGCGCGCCGCGCCGTGCCCCGCTCCACCACGCCCTGCATCATCGAGGTCAGCTGGTAGGCGGTGATCGGGTCGATCGCCTGCTTGCGGTTCGAGGTGATCCTGGGCAGCGCGCCCGGCTCAAGCGAGGCCATCTTGCAGCCGTCGCAGATGCGCTGGTCATGGCGATAGATGGTGCGGCCCCAGCGGTCCTGCACCCGGTCCACCAGCGTCGGCTCCACCCGCTGCCCGCCATTGGCGAACATCGAATAGGCCGAAACCATCTTGAACAGCGTGGTTTCCTGCGAACCCAGCGCATTGGCGAGGAACGGATCGAGCCGGTCGTAGACGCCGAAACTCTCGGCATAGCTCGCCACCGTCTCCATGCCGACCTCCTGCGCCAGGCGGATGGTCATCAGGTTGCGCGATTGCTCGATGCCGGTGCGCAGCGGCGTGGGGCCATAGAACTTGTGGCTCGCGTTCTTGGGCCGCCACACGCCCTGCGGCGTGTTGATCTCGATCGGCGCGTCCACAACGATCGTGGCCGGGGTGTAGCCGGAGTCGAGTGCCGCGGCATAGACGAAGGGCTTGAACGACGAGCCCGGCTGCCGAGTCGCCTGGGTGGCGCGGTTGAACACCGAATGCTGGTAGCTGAACCCGCCCTGCATGGCGAGCACCCGGCCGTTCTCCACGTCCATCGCCATGAAGGCGCCCTGCACGGCCGGCACCTGGCGCAGCGTCCAGCGGATGAAGGCGCCGTCCTGGGTCATCCGGCGCACATGCACCACGTCGCCTACCTCGAAGTTGTCGTGGAAGCTGCCCTTGACCCAGTCGATATCCTTGCGCGGCACCACCGGCGGCTCGGGGCCATCCATCGCAACGCCCTCGATGCCGAGGCCGAGCTCCTGGTCGCCCACGCTGAGCACCACGGCCGGCAACCACTCGCTCTCGAGCTTCACGTCGCGCGCCACCTCGACGGCGGCCAGCGCCTCGCGCCACTGCGCCTCGTCACCCAGCAGCGCGGCGTCGATGGTCTTGCCGGTCCCGCGCCAGCGACCCAGCCCACGGTCATACCGCTCCAGCGCGCGCTGCAGCTCCACCGCCGCCTTGGCCTGAAGCTCTGGGTCCACCGTGGCCCGGATGGTCAGCCCCCCGCCAAAGAACTCCTCCTCCCCGAAGTTGCGGCTCAGCTGCCGCCGGATCTCGTCGGTGAAGTAGTCGCGCGGCGGCAGGGCGCCCTTGAAGCTGTCGAAATCGCCGTTCTGTACCGAGCGCAGCGGCTTTTCGCGCTCCGACTGGTAGAGCTCGTAGGTGATGTAGCCGTTCTCGTACATCTCCTTGAGCACGAAGTTGCGGCGGTTGGTCGCCAGCTCCTTGTCGCGCACCGGGTGATAGTTCGAGGGCGCCTTGGGCAACACCGCGAGATAGGCCGCCTCATGCGGCTCCAGCTCGGCCAGCGTCTTGTTGAAGTAGGTCTGCGCGGCAGCCGCCACGCCAAAGCTGTTCTGCCCGAGGAAGATCTCGTTCATGTAGAGCTCGAGGATCTTGTCCTTGCTCAGCGCCTGCTCCACGCGGGAGGCGAGGATGATCTCCTTGATCTTCCGCTCGGCGGAGCGGTCGGACGACAGCAGGAAGTTCTTCATCACCTGCTGGGTGATCGTCGAGGCGCCGCGGAGCCGGCCGCCCTTGGCCGCATCCACCGCCGCCGCGATCATCCCCATCGGGTCATAGCCCTTGTGGGAATAGAAGTTCTTGTCCTCCGCCGAGATGAAGGCCTGCTTCACCAACTCGGGGATCTCGCTCGAGGGCACGTAGAGCCGGCGCTCATGGGCGAACTCGTCCATGATGCGGCCCTCGCCCGAGTAGATCCGGCTGATCGTGGGCGGGGTGTATTGCGCCAGCTGCTCGTGGTTGGGCAGGTCGCGGCTGTAGATCCACAGGATCGCACCGATCATCAGGGCACCGAAGGCGGCCCCCGTGGTGATCAGCGCGAAAAGCCCGCCGATGATGCCGGTGAAGAATCTGAGCAACTGCCCGCTCCTTGTATCGTTTGAGGCCAAGTGTATACCGGATGCCCCCCGTCGAAGCAAAAGAGATTGCATGACAATTTCGGCCATATCCCGCCACGCCGGTCACGGTTTTGCGAGGCCGGCGGCACCACGGCCGCCCCATGGCCGGGCGGCCGCTACTGCCGGATGAGCGCCTTCAGCCGCGCGTCCTCCGCGGCCCAGGCGGCGATGCCATCGGCAATGCCGTCCGCCGCCTGCCGGCGCCACTCGGGCTTCTGCAGCTTGTCCAGCTCGCTGGAGGTGGAGAGAAAGGCCGCCTCCAGCAGCACTGCCGGGATGTCGGGCAGCTTGAGCACCGAGAAATCCGCAGCCCCCAGCGGATGCTTGTGCAGCCGCACCCCCTTGTCTCGCAACCCGCCCACCATCGCCCGCGCCAGCGCCATCGTGCGCGGCGCGGTCTCCCGCCGGGCGATCTCGAGCAGCGCCTGCGCCACCGCGTCATCCGTCCCGCTCAGGTCGGCCCCGCCGAGGATGTCGTCGCGGTCATGCCGGTAGGCCAGCTTGGCCAGCGCCTCGCTCGAGGCCTCGTCGGAGAGCGTGTAAACCTGCGCGCCCCGCGCGATCCCCTCCTCCACCGCATCCGCATGAAGCGACAGGAACAGATCCGCCCCGGCGCGCCGCGCGATGGTCAGCCGGGTTTCCAGCGATACGAAGCTGTCATCCTCCCGCGTCAGGACCACGCGGTAGTCGCCCGCCCGAAGAAGCGCCTCGCGCACGTCACGGGCAAAGATCAGCATGAGGTCGGCCTCGGTCACCCCGTCGCGGATGGCGCCGGGGTCCACGCCGCCATGGCCGGGGTCGAGTACGATCGTCAGGGGTCCTCCGGGCGCGGGGCGCCGTTTTGGCGGCGCGCTGGCCGAGGGCTTCGGAAAGGCCTCGCGGGCATCCTGCCCCGCCGCCACCTGCGCCGCGAACTCCTCCGCGCTCACCGGCGCCAGCGCCAGCTCCACCCGCGCCGAGCCGTCGGCGGCCCCGGTGATCATCTGCGCCGAGACCAGCCCCAGGGGTTCTGCCAGCTCGGCGACGAGCCGGGTCCAGCCGGGGCCCACACGACCGGTGCGCAGGGCCGTGACCTGGCTCAGCGACGACACATCGGGCCGGCCCATGGGCGTGAAGTCCACCTCGCGGAAGTCCAGCACCAGACGAGGCGGATCTGCGAGAAGGCGAACGCGGTACGGGACGGGCTGAGAAACGGTCAGGCGCAGCGTCACCTCGCGCCCGCGCTCGTCGAGGCCCGACCGCGTAGGGTCGACCCGGGCCAGCGCCGAGAAATCCTGCGCCTGCGCCAGGGCGCCCCAAAGCACCGCGATGATGAAAAGGACTGCCGCCCGCATGCCTGCGCCCCGCCTGTTTTGTCCGTTCTACACGAGGCCCCTCGCCCCACCAAGGCCCGGGCCGGCCGGGGCCGTTCACAGCGGCGGGAAGTCTCTCACGGTGCGAGCGTGCGTTGGGTTAACCGCCCGATCTGTGCGCCCATCGCGTATGCATGGGTTGTGTACGGGTTGTGCATGGGTTGTGTATCTGGGGTATCATATGGTGCGTTAACCACCTAACCCTCAGTCCCCAAACGGTTTCTTCCCCAAATGCTTGCGCAGCCGCGACGGCGTGGATTTCTTCTTGTCCTTGTAGGGGTTGGCATCGCCCTGACCCCGGAAATAAAGCCGAATCGGCGTGCCGGGCATGTCAAAGTCATCCCGCAACCCGTTGACAAGATAGCGTTTGTAGCTCTCCGGCAGCTTGTCGGGGTGCGAGCACATCACCACAAATCCCGGCGGCCGGGTCTTGGCCTGGGTCATGTAGCGCAGCTTGATCCTCCGCCCCCCCGGCGCAGGGGGCGGATGCTGCTCCAACATACTGATAAGCCACGCATTCAGCTTGGCCGTGGTCACCCGGCGGTTCCACACCTCATGTGCCTTGACCACCGCCGCCTGAAGCCGGTCGAGGCCTTTGCCGGTCTTGGCCGAAACCGTCACCAGCGGCGCCCCCCTCAACTGCGGCAGGAGCTTCTCGAAGGCCTCCCGCAAGTGCTTGAGTTTCGCCTGTTTTTCCGGCTCCACGTCCCATTTGTTGACGGCCACCACCACCGCCCGCCCCTCGCGTTCGGCGAGGTCCGCGATACGCAGGTCCTGCTGCTCGAAGGGGATCGCCGCATCCAGCAGAACCACCACCACCTCGGCAAACTTGACCGCCCGAAGGCCGTCGGAAACCGAGAGTTTCTCCAGCTTTTCCTGCACCTTGGCCCGCTTGCGCATGCCTGCGGTGTCGAAGATCTTCATCGGCACGCCATCCCATTCGATGGCCAGCGAGATCGAGTCGCGGGTGATCCCGGCCTCCGGCCCGGTGAGCAACCGGTCCTCACCGAGGATCGCGTTGATCAGCGTCGATTTCCCTGCGTTCGGGCGCCCCACCACGGCCACCTGCAAGGGCTTCTTTTTCGTGGGTTTCCAGGCCTCTGCCTCGTCTTCCCCGTCCTCGCCCTCTGCGATGGAAACCTCGGTTTCGGGGTCCGCTTCCGGCCTGTTAAGCGAAATTTCATCGACCACTGGCATCAAGGCAGCCAGAAGGTCCGACATGCCTTCGCCGTGTTCGGCGCTGATCCCGATCGGGTCGCCGAGGCCCAGCCCCCAGGCCTCGATCATGCCGCCCTCGCCCGCTCGGCCCTCGGCCTTGTTGCAGGCCAGCAGCACATGGGCGTTCTTGCGGCGCAGGATGTCGGCAAAGACCTCGTCCGTGGGTGTCACCCCCGTCCGCGCGTCGATGAGAAACAGGCAGACGTCGGCCATCTCCACGGCGCGTTCGGTGAGCTTGCGCATCCGGCCCTGCAGGCTCTCGTCGGTGGCTTCCTCGAGGCCCGCGGTGTCGATCACGGTGAACCGCAGGTCACCAAGGCGGGCCTCTCCCTCGCGCAGGTCGCGCGTCACACCCGGCTGGTCATCGACCAGCGCCAGGCGCTTGCCAACCAAGCGGTTGAAAAGGGTAGATTTTCCAACGTTGGGGCGACCAACGATGGCGAGTGTAAAGCTCATGTTAACGGACCGATGCGAGGCAACAAAGGCGCCTCATACACCGCTTTCACCTCAACGGAAAGCCACCAGTTGGCCCTTGCCGTTGACCACATAGAGCGTGCCCGCCACCACGATCGGGTTCGAGGCCGCGCCGCCCGGCAGTTCCACGGCTGCAACCATCGCCCCCGAAACCGGGTCGAAGCTGCGCAGCAGGCCATCATCCGAGGCCACCCGCAGCAGACCACCGGCCAGCACCGGGCCGTAGTGGGCGAACACGGCCTTTCGGCGGCGCACCTTCTGCTTGGTGAAATCGGGCAGCTTGACCGACCAGATGGTCTCGCCCGTCGCCGCATTCAGCCGCACCAGCTGGCTGGCGTCGGAGACGAGGAACACCGAGTTGCCCGCAGGCCAGACCGGCGAATAGGCTCCGTCCTGCGCCGTCCAGAGCCGCTCGCCGCTGTCGGCGTTGAGCGCCACGGTCCGCCCGGCCTGGGTACCCACATACACCGTGTTGCCCGCAACCACCGGGTCGCCGGTGATGTCGGAGTAATTGGTGTAGACCCGCCCACGTCGCTCGCCGGCAATGATTTCGCCCCAGGTGCGCACCCCCGAGAGCTTCAGTGCCGCAGTCACCGTATTGGCGCCCATCGGGAAAATCACGCTGCGGGCGGTCACGGCCGGCCCTGCCCCCCCGACCATGACCGAAGGTGTCGGCGTGCCGGGCATCTCCCACTTCAGCCGCCCGTTCGCGGCATCGACCGCAAAGGCCCGGCTGTCGCGGCTGACAACATAGACAGTGCCGCCCTCGACCGTCGGGGTGCCCTGCACCGGTGCCTCGAACTGCTGGCGCCAGCGCAAACCGCCCGTCGCCGTGTCGAGCGCCAGAAGCTCGCCATAACCGCTAGCGACATAAAGCGTATTGCCCTGCACCGCGAGCCCGCCGCCGGAGGCATCCTTGGTCCGGTCACGGGCGGGGGTGATGTCGGTCGACCAGATCACGGCGCCGCCGCTCGACAGGGCCGTGACCTGCGCCCGGCTGTCCATTGCGAAGATCCGGCCACCAGAGGCCACAGGGTCGGCGGTGATCCGGGCCTTGCGGCTGTTGCCGGCACCGATGTCTGCACGCCAGACCGCCTGAAGGTTGCGGGCCAGGGCCGGATGCTGGATCCGATGCTGCGCGGTGCCGTTGCGATGGGTCCACTCGCCGTGGTTCACCGGCGCGGGCAGCGAAATCGGCGCAGAGCCACGGTAGACCGGAGCCGTCTCGCCGCCCAGGTCCGAAACGCCCGCCGCTTCGCGAATGCCGATACGCTTGCCGGGCAAGGGCTGCTCGCCGCCGCCGCAGCCCGTCAGAAGGGCCAGGATCGCGCCTGCGGTGATCCATTGTGTTGCTGCTCTCACGGCCTGTCTTCCTTGCCCCGTCGTCTCTCGTTGCCGCGCCACGCCTCATGCTTGCGCCAGCGCGGTCAGGTCAGCCCTCTTCGGGCTTTCCTCCCAATGCCACAATCACTTGCAGGACGCGCTCTTGCAAGCCCCGGCTCAACCCGCTCTCGGCAACGAGAGCCTCCGCGGCTTTCAGGGCACCTTCCCGGTCGCCCGCCTCGATCATGAGATACACCTGCTGCTCCCGGGCCAATTGCGCCAAGGGCGTTGCGCCCCCGGCCAACCCCTCGAGCAGATCCGCGCGGCGCTCCGCGTCCAGGGCCTCCGACCCAAGCATCGCCGCCTTCAGCGCGGCCAAGTCACGCCAGGCCTGCGGCAGGGTTGCATTGTCGGTGATCGCCAGAAGCGTCTCGGCGGCCCCCTGCGGGTCTTCCGCGCTCTGTTTCTCGGCGGCTTCGAGCAGGTCGATCACAGCAGAAAATGCTCCGCTGGCCTCGAGCCCGCCCAGCGCTTCCAGTCGCGCCGCGCCTTCGTCGGCCTCGAGCGCGGCCAGAACCGCATCGCCGCGCGCTTCGGCCTCAGCCCGCGCGGTGGCACGCTGCCACTCCAGCCAGGCCGCCCCGCCCACGAGCACGACGATCACCAGAACCGGGATCCAACCATAGCGCCGCATCAGGCCGAACAGGCGGTCGCGCCGCAGCTCGTCGGTGACCTCGTCGATGAAGCTCTCGCTATTGCTCATCCGCCCGCCTTCTTCCTTGCCAACCGGGGTCTGCGCCCCGCAAGATCGGTGCTTCTTACCCGGAAACCGGCCCCGATGCCAAGGGGGTTGGCGGGACACTTCAAGGGGCCGTCGGGGCGGCCTGTCAGGAGTCCGAAGGACAACAGCAACTGTAGCTTGCGCCAACCTTGCGATCCGGCTAAACTAAACCAAACGGTTCAGAACACACCGGCGCATGATGGGCCCCGGTAATTCTGCACCAGCGAACGGAATGCTGGGGCGCGTTGCGCCCCATTGTTGCAAGGAAGGTCCGGCCATGCGGCTGTTTTCGATCCTCATCGCCCTCTGCGTTGCAGCGGTGCTCTATCTTTTGGTCATGCAGCGCGAGGCGCTGTTGTCCTTCGCCGGTGCCGACAGCGAAGAGACCACTGTGGCCGAGGCCGCGGAAGAGGCGCCACGGTCCGTCGAGGAAGACGGCACCGGCGCTGGCGAGGCCCGGGTGGTCTCGGTCATGGCGATCGACAGCCTCGCCCGCGAGATCGACAGTGCCGTGGTGACCCGCGGCCGGACGGAGGCAGCGCGCCAGGTGACCGTGCGGGCCGAAACCGCGGGCCAGGTGATTTCGGAGCCGCTCCGCAAGGGGGCCTTTGTCGAGGCCGGACAGATGCTCTGCGTGATCGACCCGGGCACCCGCGAGACCCAGCTTGCACAGGCGGAGGCCCAACTGGCCTCTGCCCAGGCCGGCCTGCCCGAGGCCGAGGCCCGGGTGGCCGAAGCCGAGGCGGCGCTCGAGGAAGCCGAAATCAATGACCGTGCCGCCAGCCAGCTTTCGCAGGGCGGTTATGCCTCGGACACGCGCGTTGCGGCCACCAGGGCGGGTGTCTCTTCGGCCAAGGCCGCTGTTCAGGCCGCGCGATCCGGCGTCGAGGGGGCCAAGAGCCAGATCCAGACCGCCGAGGCCGCCGTGGCTGCCGCAAGAAAGGAAATCGAGCGCCTCACGATCACTGCGCCCTTTGCCGGTCTGCTCGAGAGCGACAGCGCGGAGCTCGGGATGCTGCTTCAGGCCGGATCCGATTGCGCCACCATCCTCCAGCTCGACCCGATCAAGCTGGTGGGCTTCGTGCCCGAAACCGAGGTGGGACGGGTGGTGGTCGGCGCTCAGGCCGGCGCGCGGCTGGCCACCGGCGAAGAGGTCACGGGCGAGGTCACCTTTCTCTCGCGCTCCGCCGATGCGCAGACCCGCACCTTCCGCGTAGAGGTGCAGGTGCCCAACCCCGACCTGGCTATCCGCGACGGCCAGACCGCCGAGATCGCCATCGCCGCCGCCGGTGCAAAGGCGCAACTGCTGCCGCAGTCCGCTCTCACGCTCGATGACGGCGGTGCGCTCGGCGTGCGCTGGGTCGACGCCGAGAACACCGCGCGCTTCGCGCCGGTGACCGTGCTGCGCGACACGGTGAATGGTGTCTGGGTGACCGGCCTGCCGGAAAGCGCGCGTGTGATCACGCGGGGCCAGGAGTATGTGGTAGACGGTGTGCCGGTGAAGGTCACCCTCGAGGAGCTGACCCAATGACAGGTATCGTCGACTGGGCCGCCGCCCGCGCCCGGATGATCCTCGCCTTCGTGGCGATGTCCATCCTCGTGGGCTGGGCGACCTATCTCAGCCTGCCCAAGGAGGGCGAACCGGATATCGAGATTCCGGCCGTCTTCGTATCCGTGCCCTTCCCCGGCATTTCGGCGACCGACGCCGAAAAGATGCTGGTCAAACCGATGGAAACCGAGCTCTCCTCGCTCGACGGCCTCAAGACCATGCAGGGCGTGGCCACGGAAGGCTATGCCAACGTCGTGCTCGAGTTCGAATTCGGCTGGGACAAGTCGGCCACCCTGGCCGACGTGCGCGCCGCGATGAACACGGCGGAGGCGAGTTTTCCGGCCGGAGCAGACAACTACACCATCGGCGAGATCAATTTCTCCGAGTTCCCGATCATCATCGTCAACCTCACCGGCGCCCTGCCCGAGCGCACGCTCGTCAAGGTGGCGAAGGATCTGCAGGACAGCCTCGAAACCCTCGAACCGGTGCTGGAAGCCTCGCTGGCCGGCCACCGCGACGAGATGGTCGAGGTCGTGATCGACCCGCTCAAGCTGGAGAGCTACAACGTCACCGCTGCCGAGCTGATCAACGTGGTGGTGAACAACAACCAGCTCATCGCGGCGGGCGAGATCGAAACCCCAAAGGGCGCGTTCTCGGTCAAGATCCCCGCCAGCTTCGAGAACAGCCAGGATGTCTACAAGCTGCCCGTCAAGGTGAACGGCGACAGCATCGTCACTCTTGGCGATCTGGCCGACATCCGCCTCACCTTCGAGGACCGCGCCGGCACGGCCCGCTTCAACGGTGTCAACACCGTGGCTCTGCAGGTCTCCAAGAAGAAGGGCTACAACATCATCGACACCGCCGCCGCGATCCGCGCCACGGTCGATGCCGAGATGGCCAAATGGCCGCCAGAGCTGCGCGACGCGATCCAGGTGGGAACTTCCAATGACCAGAGCCGCGTGGTGAAATCCATGGTTTCGCAGCTTGAAGGCTCGGTGATGACCGCCATCGCCCTGGTGGCCATCGTGGTTCTGGCCGCGCTGGGTATCCGCCCCGCAATGCTGGTGGGCATCGCCATCCCGATCAGCTTTCTGCTCTGCTTCGTCTTCCTTTCGATCATGGGAATCACTGTGTCGAACATCGTGATGTTCGGCCTGATCCTCGCGGTGGGGATGCTGGTGGACGGGGCGATCGTGGTGGTGGAATACGCCGACAAGCGAATAACCGACGGGGTCGGGCCGATGCACGCCTATGTGGAGGCCGCCAAGCGGATGTTCTGGCCCATCGTCAGCTCCACCGCCACCACGCTTTGCGCCTTCCTGCCCATGTTGTTCTGGCCCGGCGTGGCGGGACAGTTCATGGGCATGCTGCCGGTCACGCTGATTTTCGTGCTGTCCGCTTCCCTGCTGGTGGCGCTGGTGTATCTGCCGGTGCTCGGGGGCGTCTCGGGCCGGATGAGCCGGATGTTCCACAACATCTCCCAAGGCCTGCGCCGCCTGCCGTGGTGGGTACGCGCGGTGCTGGTGGTGCCCTCGCTCTATCTGCTCTTCATTGCTGCCCTGCAGTGCATCAACCCGGGCTATCTCTTTGGTGGCACCTCGCCTCTGCCCGGCGCGATGGCGGTGGTTCCCGGCCTCGTGCTCTTCACTTTCGCCGCCTTTCTGGCGACGATTACGCTGGATGCCGCCCGTATCGAACGTCGCGCCAGGCGTGTTCAGGCCGGCCATCGGCGCACGTTCTTCGGCTGGATCATCAAGTCCATCGCCGGAAACCCGATCATGCCACTCGTCACCATCGGTGCCGTGGGTTTCTTCGTCATCTTCACCTTCGGCTACTATGGGGCCAACAACAACGGCGTCGACTTCTTTGTCGAGAGCGAGCCCGAACAGGCCATTGTCTATGTCCGCGCGCGCGGCAATCTCAGCCTCGCGGAGAAGGACGAAATGGTGCGCGAGGTCGAGGAGGCCATGGCGCATATTCCGGGTATCGAGAGCGCCTTCGCCTTCGCGGGCCAGGGCGGGCTGAACTCGAACACCGGCGGCAGCCAGGCACCGCTCGACACCGTGGGACAGATCCAGCTGGAGCTGATCCCCTGGGAGGACCGCGCCGAGTATGCCCGCACGCATGACGTGCCGCTGGCCGAGCTCGACGGTGACGTGATCCTCGAGAAGCTCGAAGAGGCGGTTCTCGAGATTCCCGGCATCCAGCCGGAGATCCTGAACCTCGCAATGGGCCCCGGCTCGGGCAAGCCGATTCATCTCCGCCTCTCGGGCAGCGATTTCGGCGCCCTTGAGGAGGCCGTGGCCACGGTCCGCGCCGAGTTCTCCAGCCTGCCCGGCGTCATCGACCTCGAGGATACCACGCCCCTGCCTGGCATCGACTGGCAGATCGACGTGGACGTGGAGAAGGCCGGTCGCTACGGCGCAGACGTGGCGACGGTGGGCGCGATGGTGCAGCTCGTGACCCGCGGCATCCTGCTGGACACCATGCGCGTCGACAGCTCCGACGAGGAGATCGAGATCCGCGTCCGCCTGCCCCGCGAAGACCGGGTCCTGGCCACGCTCGACGAGTTGAAGGTGCGCACCGCAGACGGCCTCGTGCCGCTCTCCAACTTCATCACCCGCAAGCCGGTGCCCAAGATCGGCCGGATCGACCGCGTCGACCAGCGCCGGATCTACGACGTCAAGGCGGATGTGGCGCCGGGCCTTTCCAAGCTCGTGGACGAAGGCGGGACCGTGCTGGCCGTCATGGAAACTGAGGCCGCCCGGGAGGCCGCCGCAGAGGGCGGCAGGTTTGCCGGCGCCTCCGTCATCGCCGTCAACGCCAACGAACGGATCGGTGTCATCACCGAGTGGCTCTCCGGCGCCGAGAGCCCCCTGCCCACCGGCGTCGATTGGGAGTGGACCGGGGACCAGGAAGACCAGGAAGAGAGCGGGGCGTTCCTGATGCGTGCCTTCGGCATGGCGCTTGGCATGATGTTCATAATCCTGCTCGCCCAGTTCAACAGCTTCTACAACGCTGTGCTGGTGCTGCTTGCCGTGGTGCTGTCTACGGCCGGGGTGCTCTGGGGCATGCTGCTGCTCGGACAGCCCTTCTCGATCATCATGACCGGCACCGGGATCGTCGCCTTGGCGGGAATCGTGGTGAACAACAACATTGTCCTGATCGACACCTACCAGGAGTATTCCGCCTACATGCCGAGGCTCGAGGCGGTGATCCGCACCGCCGAGGCGCGGTTGCGGCCGGTGCTGCTGACCACCATCACCACTATGGCGGGCCTGACGCCGATGATGCTGGGCCTCAGCCTCGACTTCATCAATGGCGGCTACTCTCTCGACAGCCCCACCGCGCTCTGGTGGAAGCAGCTGGCGACTGCGGTGGTCTTCGGTCTCGGCACGGCCACGGTTTTGACCCTGGTGTTCACGCCATCCATGCTGGCGCTGCGCATCTGGGCCTCCAAGGGCGCGTATTGGGGGCTCCGGAGCCTCGGCAAGGTCGCATTGGGCCGGTCCAGCCGGGTGGCCCGCGACGCCTCCCTGGCCCGCGCCGCCCGCAAAGTGAAGAGCCCGGAGATCATCTGGTCCGAAGAAGAAGCCCCGCAGGTTGTGGTCGAGGACAAGGACGCGGCGCAGGAAACGCCCGAGGCCGAAATCCAGCCGGAAACGGCGGCGGAGGAGCCGCAAGCTACGGCAAACCCCGAGGCGGAAGGCGGATCGAAACCGGAGACGGCCAAGGACGGGCCGGAGGGCAAGGACGACAAGCCCTCATCGCCACAGGTTCGCGCTGCCGAGTGAAACACGAGGTGCGCCCCCTGAGCGGCGCACCCCCTGGCGGCAATCATGGGCCACGCCGCCTGGCTTGGCCCGGCCGATCCGCCTCAGGCCGCCTCTTCCCGCAGTTGTTGCGCCCAGAGCGCGGCATATTTGCCGGAACGCGCCAGAAGCTCGGCATGATTGCCGCGTTCCACCACCTCACCGGCATCGAGCACGATGATCTCGTCGGCCCCCGCGACGGTGCTGAGACGGTGGGCAATGGTCAGCACGGTCCGCCCCTCGGCCGCCCGCGCCAGCGCACCCTGGATCTGCTGCTCGGTCTCGGTGTCGAGCGCGCTCGTCGCCTCGTCCAGCAGCAGGATCGGCGGGTTCTTCAGCATGGTCCTGGCAATCCCGACCCGCTGCTTCTCGCCGCCGGATAGCTTCAGACCGCGCTCACCCACGGTGGTCCGATAGCCCTGCGGCAGGCTCTCGATGAAGTCGTGAATACGGGCCGACTTCGCCACCGCCACGATCTCCTCGAAACGCGCCTCCGGCCGACCGTAGGCGATGTTGTAGAGGATCGTGTCGTTGAAGAGCACCGTGTCCTGCGGCACCACCCCGATGGCGGCGTGCAGGCTCTCCTGTGTCACGTCACGGATGTCCTGACCGTCGATCCGCACGGCCCCGCCGGTGACGTCGTAGAACCGGAACAAGAGCCGCCCGATGGTGCTCTTGCCCGCGCCCGACGCCCCCACGATGGCCAGGCTCTTGCCCGCAGGCACCGTGAAGCTCACGCCCCTCAGGATCGGCCGCTCCTCATCGTAGCCGAAATGCACATCCTCGAACCGCACCTCGGCGCCGCCAACGGCCAGAGCCCCTGCCCCGGGTTTGTCGGCGATCTCGGCGGGCTGGCCCAGCAGGCCAAACATTTCGCCCATGTCGACCAGCGCTTGCCGGATCTCGCGGTAGACCGAGCCAAGAAAGTTCAGGGGAACCGTGATCTGGATCATGTAGGCGTTGACCATCACGAAATCGCCCACCGTAAGCGTGCCGTTCTGCACGCCCATCGCCGCCATCACCATCACCGCCACAAGGCCACCCGTGATCAGCAGGGACTGACCGAAGTTCAGAAATCCCAGCGAGTAGTTGGTGCGGATCGCCGCATCCTCATAGCTGGCCATCGCCACGTCATAGCGCGCGGCCTCGCGGCTTTCGGCCCCGAAATACTTGACCGTCTCGAAGTTCAGCAGGCTGTCGATCGCCTTCTGGTTGGCATCGGTATCGCTGTCGTTCATCTGCTTGCGGATCTTCACCCGCCATTCGGTGACCTTGAAGGTGAACCACACGTAGAGCGCGATGGTGACGACGAGTACGGCGAGATACCGCAGGTCGAAGACCCAGGCGAGGATGGCGCAGACCATCACCAGCTCCAGGATGAGCGGGCCGATGGAAAACAGCATGAACCGCAGCAGGAACTCCACACCCTTGACCCCGCGCTCGATGATCCGGCTCAAGCCCCCGGTTCGGCGGGTGATGTGGTAACGCATCGACAGCGCATGAATGTGGTTGAAGGTCTCCAGTGCGAGGCGGCGCAGCGCCCGCTGGCCCACGCGGGCAAAGAACGCGTCCCGGAGTTGCTGAAACCCCACCGTCAAGAGGCGCGCGAGGCCGTAGGCCACCGTCAGCGATACCGCCGTGAGGCCGATGAGCAGGCCGGTCGAGGGTGTATCCCCCGCGAGCTGGTCGACCGCGGCCTTGAAGAAGAACGGCGTGGCTACCGAAATCAGCTTCGATACGAGCAGAGCCACCAGCGACAGGATGACGCCAACCTTCAGGCCAGTCTCGCCGGCGGGCCAGAGGTAGGGGGCCACGCGGGCGATGATTTCCCAGCCGTTGCCGGGTACTTTCGGGTCTGGCTTGGCCATGGGCCTGGCGCACCTCTCGAGCTCGTGAACGTCCGTCGGAACCTAGGGTATTCGGCGACGGCGTCCACCCGCTTGCACCCGCTCCTCCCTCATTCCGGCAAGTCGAAGATCTGTCCCGGGTAGATAAGGTCGGGATCGCGGATCTGGCCCTTGTTGGCTTCAAGCACCTTGTGCCACGACATGCCATCGCCATAGCGGTCCGATGCAATGGCCCAGAGCGAGTAGCCCGGCTGCACCGTGATGACCGACACCGCCAGACCCTCCGCGTCGGCATCCGCCGGGGCGGTGCGCGCCAGTGCCTCTTCGCTCTCGCGCAGAAACGGGGTTTCGAAGCGGCCGGTTACCTTGCCGTCTCCGCCGAGCTGGTCGACCCGCAGCGTGTAGGTGCCGGGTTGCACGCCCTCCAACTCTGCTTCCCAGGTGCCATCGGTGTCGAGCGGAGCCACGGCGACCGGATCGTTATCGAGGTAGATGCGCAGGTCGGACGGGCCGCCCGTTCCGCGACCGGACAGCGTGACCCCGCCTTGCGAATAGTCGATGGTCTCCACCCGTAGCGGCACCTCCGCGGCACTGGCCGAGGGTTGCAGCACGCGCAATCCGGTGCCGGTGGTCACCAGCAGTTGAGGGTCGGTGGCGGGCAGCGCGGCTTGTGCTTCCGGTGCCGCCGTCGGGGCCAAGGCCTGTGCCGGGGCGATGGCCGGTGCCTCGGGCGCGGGAAGCGCTGCAACCCCATCCGCTTCGGGTTCCTCGCCCTTTGCCTCCGATGCCAGGCTTGCAGCAGCGCCCGCTTCGTCAAGCGGGGTTGCGTCCTCCGCAGGCATATCCGGCGTTGCGCGGGGCGCCGCGCCCTCTGCCGTCTCCAGCTCTGGCTCGGACGCATCCGGCTCATCCCCGCTGCCGGCCATGCCCTGCGACGTGCCCTCCTCGGACGCCGCCTCCGTCGCCTCGCCCTGCCCTTCCTTGGCAGCCATGGCCACGGTCTGGCTGGCGGTCTCGTCGGGGGTAATGCCTTCACGTTCTTCAGCAGGTTTCGTGGCCGGAAGAGCGGCGGGAGCAACGATCACGCTGGCCTCGGAACGGCGCTCGCCAGCCGCGCCGCTGGCCAGTAGGGTCAGCACACGCGGCGATGGCCCGGGCTGGATGTCGGTCAGAATCACGAAGGCTCCCCGTCCATCCGCCTCGGTTTCGGCAATCGTGCTGCCGTCCAGCATCAGGATCACCAGATCGCCCGGCCCGGCCGTACCGGCAATGACGGAGGCGCCGCCCGGCTCGATGCGAACCACGTCAAACTCCGGAGGCGCTGCGGGTTGAGGCACATCCCCCCCCGGCTCGGTTCTGGCACTTCCGGCCGCGGCGGGATCAGCTGCGCCCTCGCCCACAGCAGCAGCCGCTGGCTCCGCGACAGGCGTGTCGGCCTGCGCGTCCGTTTCGGCGGGCAGTGTCGCGGGTTCCGTAGCCTCGGCCGCCTCTGCCGCGCTTGCGGTCGCCTCTCCTGCCTGTGGCTCCGAAAGCACGGTCTGCGGTGCCACCTCCCCCGGTGCGGTCCTTTCGACAACCTCGGCCGGGGCCAGATCAGCGCGTTCCGAGGGTGCGATCCGACCGCCCTGCCAGAGCCACAGCGCCAGCCCCGCCAGCGCCAGCGCACCAGCAGTCAGGCCTCCCCGGAGTACGGGGGAGAGTGAGTTCCAAGCCGCCATCGCCCTTCCTCGATCCAGCTGCAATGCACCGCGCCGGAGCACGGGTTGAGCAAGCATAGCCATACCGCTATCACCGGTCAAAACACTCCGCCGACATGACGGCCCTTTTCAGGATACCCCTATGACAGCTCCCCTCTCCGTCTGCGTCTATTGCGGATCACGCGACGGGACCGATCCGGCCTATGCCGAGGCTGCAGAGGCGCTTGGCGCGGCAATTGCGGACCACGGCTGGCGGCTGGTCTACGGCGCGGGCGATGTGGGGCTGATGGGGCGGGTTGCCCGCACGGCTCAGGCTGGCGGGGCCGAGACCTTCGGGGTGATCCCGACACATCTGCTGCAACGCGAAGTGGGCAAGCGCGACCTCACCTCCTTCATCGTCACCGAAACGATGCACGAGCGGAAGAAGGTGATGTTCATGAACGCCGAGGCGGTGGTGGTGCTGCCGGGCGGCGCGGGCTCGCTGGACGAGCTCTTCGAGGCGCTGACCTGGCGCCAACTCGGGCTGCACGCCAAGCCCGTCTTCCTGCTCAACGTAAATGGCTACTGGGACAAGCTCATCGCGCTCCTGGAACACGTCGTCGCCAGCGGATTTGCCGGCGACGACCTCCTGGGGTTCTATTCGGTCGTTCCTTCCGTCGAGGCGCTTGCCGAGGCACTCGAAAAGGTCTAGGCGGCCTCGAGATCGCCCTTCACGATCTTCTCGATCTCGTCGAGAGGGTGATTGGTGAGGGTCTTCGGAACTTCGGCCACCACC
This sequence comes from Vannielia litorea, assembly GCF_900142295.1. Taxonomy (NCBI): domain Bacteria; kingdom Pseudomonadati; phylum Pseudomonadota; class Alphaproteobacteria; order Rhodobacterales; family Paracoccaceae; genus Vannielia; species Vannielia litorea. Next base: position 967,727 of record NZ_FSRL01000001.1, on the reverse strand, counting down.
TTGTCGAGCACCTCCTTGTGCAACTCCTTTCGGAGCGCACCGAGCACCTGCGGAGCACAGGCCAGCACGATGTGGTCGAACTCGCCTCGGTGGGCTTTTTCGTAGAGCAAGCCGGCGAGATCGTGGGCAAACCTCTCCTTGGCCAGCTCGTGCCAGTCTGTGTCGTCAAGTGCCGAGCGCTGGCCCGGCCCGGTGTCGGCTTTACGGCCCGGGCGGTTCGCGCTTTGCTCCCGGTCGGAGGGGTTTTCCTGCCGCTCCTTGCCGGTGACAACGAGGTAGGGGTCCCCCCCGTCAGTGACGTTCTCAAGGAAGAGCGCCTTTTCGCTGTCGGCCACAAGCACCCAGGTGCCCTGCTTCAGCTCGGTCATTGACCCTCCCCCTTTTCCATCGACTTCGTCACGCGGGTCTTGCCCGCCGGGCGCTCGTTTGCGCGCTTGTACTCGTCGAGGCTCGCCACGTTGCGGGCCAGCTCGCCGCCCTCACGCCCGCCATGGGAGATCGAGCCCTCCGCGCCCAGCACCTTGTCGCTGTCGCGGCTCATGTCTTTGGATCGTTTGCGTTCTGCCATTGTCGTTCCTCCTTTGCGTGGTCAACGGGCAGGCCGCGAGGCTGGTTCCGAGATGCAAAAGGCGCGACACCCGAAAGGGGCATCGCGCCTTGATCGCCGTGGCCGGGGTCCTGCCCCGGATGGAGCGTGCCTTACATCCGCGAGGCGACGTTTTCCCAGTTCACCAGCTTGTCCAGGAAGTTCGAGAGGTAGGCCGGCCGCTTGTTGCGGAAGTCGATGTAGTAGCTGTGCTCCCACACGTCGCAGCCCAGCAGCGCGGTCTGGCCGAAGCACAGCGGGTTCACGCCGTTCTCGGTTTTCGTGACCTTCAGGCCGCCGTCGGTGTCTTTCACCAGCCAGCACCAGCCCGAGCCGAACTGGCCGGCGCCGGCTGCGGAGAACTCTTCCTTGAACTTGTCGACCGAGCCAAAGCCTTCGGTGATGGCTTTTTCAAGCTCCCCCGGCATGCCGCCGGTGCCCGGGCCCATCATCTCCCAGAACTGCATGTGGTTCCAATGCTGGGAGGCGTTGTTGAAGATGCCGTTCTGGGCGACGGCGCCCTTCTGGTAGGTGCCTTTCACGATATCCTCGAGCGATTTGCCCTCCCACTCGGTGCCGGCGATCAGCTTGTTGCCGTTATCGACATAGGCCTTGTGGTGGATGTCGTGGTGGTACTCGAGCGTTTCCTTGGACATGCCGAGATCGGCGAGCGCGTCGTGGGCATAGGGAAGGTCGGGGAGTTCGAAAGCCATTGGAGGTTCCTCTCTGTCCTTGAGATTTCGTTACCGGGATAAAGAGGGCGCGCGGCTCCAAGGTCAAGGGCGGGTCTGGCCATTCCGGCGGCAAAACGCTGTGGCGGCTGCGCAATCATTGTCTCGCGCAACGAAACAATGGCAGCGGCGGGGGTGACTTCATTGCCAAGCCGCGTATGGTAGCACGCAACCGGCCGAGCGAGCCGGGAGGGATACCGGACGGCCCCGCGCCAGACCGGTCTTGAACGAGCGTTAACCCGGCACCGTTAGGCTCAGAGAAAGCGCCGAGCGGGCGGGATACAAGCAAGGCAGATCATGAGCGACGAAACCTCTCCCGACGAGGGGAAGACCAGCAAGGCAGAGAAGGCCACCTTCACCATCATGTCGATGATGAAGGACGAGGGCCACTGCCTCATCGAGTGGGTCGCCTATCATAACCACATCGGCTTCGATAACATCTGCGTCTACACCAACAACTGCAACGATGGCACCGATGCCATGCTGATGCGGCTGGAGGAAATGGGCTACTGCAAGCACTTCCGCAACGATGTGCCCGAAGGCAAGAAGCCCCAGCCCAACGCGCTCTCACTGGCCGAAAAGAACCCCGCGGTGATGAACAGCGAATGGATCCTGACGATGGACGCCGACGAGTTTGTCTCGGTCAAATGCGGACGCGGCAAGATCCAGGATCTCATGGAAGAGCTGCCCGCCGACACGGATGCCGTGGCGATCACCTGGCGGTTCTTCGGCTCGTCCGAACTCACCGACTGGAATCCGGGCATGGTGATCGAGAGCTACCGGAACGCCGCGCCCGACAAGTTTCGCAAGGGGTGGGGCGTGAAGACGCTCTTCAAACCCTTCAACGACATGAAGCTGGGCATCCACCGCCCACACATGAAGAAGGCCAAGCAGATCCCCGATCGGGCACAGCAGATGCTCAGGCAGAAGTGGGTCAACGGATCGGGCGAGCCGATGCCGACCGACTTCAACCTGTCTGGCTGGCGCTCGACCAAACCCACACTGGGGTACAAGCTCGTCGAGCTCAACCACTACGGGGTCAAGAGCTACGAGGCCTATCTCCTGCGCCGGCTCCGCGGCAACGTGAACAACAAGGTCGGCAAATACGATGCCGCCTATTTCTCGCTGTTCGATCGCAACGAGAAGGAAGCCAGCAATGTGCTCCGCCACGCCCGCGGCACCCGGCGCCTGATGGACAAGATGCTGGAAGACGACACGCTCCGCGGGCTCTACGAGGCTGCGCTGGAGTACCACAAGGGCCGTGTCGAGATGCTGCGCCGGACCGGCGAATACGATGCGTGGCTGGCGGAGCTGAAGGAGGCCAGCCAGATCCCGATCGACCGGCTCGACGAGGTGCTCTTCACCCAGCACCTGCCCAAGATCTGGCAGGAGAAGGTGCGCGAGATGCAGGAGGCCGGCGTGCCTGCCAAGGAGATCGCCAAGCTCATCAACGCCTCCCAGACCGCCAAGAAGGCCGAAACCCGCGAGGCCATGCGGGCCGCCGCCGAGGGCCGGGCCGTGGCGACAGAAAAGCAGACCTCTGCTGAAGCTGCCGAAGAGTTCGAGCTCTCGGACGAGATGAAAGCGGTCATCGCGCAGAAGATCCGCGAAGGTCATGCCGAGATGGCCCGGCTGAAAGGCAAGGCCCCGCCGGTGCTGGTGCCCGCAACCGGAGACGCGCCGCCAAAGAGCGACCGCCCCGGGGCGAAGGCGATGCCGCCTTCAGAAGCCGGGGCGGATCGAGCGAGACAGCGCCGGGAGAAGCGCGAGAAGCCCGGCAAGGTCGGGAGCCCAAGCTGATGAGCACGGCGCGCAAGATGGTCGTCACGACCATGAAGAACGAGGGCCCCTACCTGCTCGAGTGGATCGCCTATCACCGGATGATCGGCTTCAACGAGTTCACGATCTTCTCCAACGATTGCACCGACGGCACCAACCTGATGCTCAACCGGCTCGACCAGATGGGCGTGGTGCGCCACTTCGACAACCCGCTCGGGCCGCGGATGGACCCGCAGCGTGCCGCCTACTCTCGCGCCAACCGGCAGGATGAGGTGCGCAGCGCCGATTGGGTGCTCATCATCGACGCCGACGAGTTCCTGAACGTGAAGGTGGGCGACGGCTCGGTGGATGCGCTCATCGCTCACTGCCCCACTGAGGCCGATGCCATCAGCATCAACTGGCGGTTCATGGGGTCCTGCGGCGCCGCCCACATGGAGCCGGACGCGCTGGTGACCAGCCGCTTCACACGGGGCTCCAGCTTCGACCGGCCCGAGAACGGGCTGATCTGGGGGTACAAGACCCTCTTCCGCCCCTCCCGCTTCGATTTTTTCGGCGTCCACCGCCCCAAGTTTCGCAAGGACACCGAGATCACGCCCGGCATGCGGCTCTGGGTCAACTCCGACGGCAAGACCATGCGGGATCGCGTGCTCGAGAAGGGCTGGCGGTCGAGCGCCGACGAGGTGGCCTATGATGCGGCCCAGGTGAACCACTACGCAGTCAAGAGCCGCGAGGAGTTCTTGCTCAAGCGCCTGCGCGGCACGGCGAACTCCAAGAACAAGGACCGCATCGACATGGGCTATTGGGAGAAGTTCGACATCAATACCCATGAAGACAAGTCGATCCGCACGGACGGCGTTGCGGAGGGCGTTGCGGACCTGCTTCAGGATGCCGACCTTGCCGCTCTCCACCGCGCCTGCATCGAGAGCTGCCGCCGCACGATCGCCTACCAGATGCAGGACCAGAAACTTGCGGATTTCGTGAACGACGGGGTCTGGCAGGAGGCAGCGGAGTGAGCGCTGCCCGGTTTCTCTGTGTAGGGACACATCACAAGACGGGCACGGTCTGGCTCCGTCGCACGCTTCACCGGATCATGGAGCGGCAGGGCATACCGCTGATGCAGATCAACCGCGCCAAGCGGATCGCCGATCTGCCGGAACACGGGCCACAGATCGTGGTGAACTGGTCGTCAGGCTACCCGCCCGAGGTCTTTGCCCTGCCTGAGGCGCGTTTCATCCATGTCATACGGGATCCCCGCGACGTGCTGCTCTCGGGTGCCCGCTACCATGAGAAGGCGCCGCTCGGGAACGAGAACTTCCTGAAAAAACAACGCCCCGAGTGGGGCGGGCTGAATTACAAGGACTATCTCAAGAGCCTGGAGACTCCGCAGGAGAAGCTCCTCTTCGAGATGGAAAACAAGCATGCCTCGACGCTCTTCGAGATGCTCGCCTGGCCCTACGGTCACCCCAGCGCGGTCGAGCTGCGCTATGAAGACCTGATGGAAGATCACGAGTGCCGGCAGTTCCGCTCGGCGCTGGAACGGTGCGCGATCCAAGGGCTCGATATCGACGGCGCGGTGCAGGCGTTCTGGGATTCGAGCCTCTTCGGTGGCCTCAAGAAAGAGGGCGAGCGACCAAACCGGATCGTCAACCACGTCACCTCGGGCACCGGGGCGGAGGCGCAATGGCGCACGAAGATGCCGCGCTCGGTCGCGCGCAGGTATGCCGCCCGCTACGGGTCGGCGCTGGCCGCCCTGGGCTATGCCGAGGATGACAGCTGGGTCGACCTTTGCCCCGAGGATGAGGCTCTGGCAGAGGCTCAGGAGGCCGTCGCGGCAAAGTAGCCCAGTTCGCTGCCCGGCTCGGCGGCCTTGCCGAGCAGGTCGAACATGTACTGGGCAACGGAGCGGAAGCAGACGATCACGGCCTTTTCTTCGCTCACCAGCCAGAAGGCGGCGGCAACCTGCCCGATGTGGCTGCGCCGGTATTCGCCCAGGGCCAATACCTCGGGCGACATATCGGCCGGGCAGAGCTTGGCCAGAAGGTCGCGGACCGGCCCGCCCTCGACCGTGAAAACGGCTCTTGCGTCCGAGACATCTACCGCCAGAAAATGCTGGCCTGCCAGCGCCTTGCGGGCTTTTTCCAACGCGTCGGGAGCCGCGGCATAGTCACAGAAGAGCAGCAGTTCATCCGGCGAGGCCCAGGCAGCGCCGCCGCCCAGGCCACCTTCGATCCGGCGGCGGAAGGGCATGCCCTGCCCGCTCGCGGCCTTCACAGCCTTGGCCATCTCGGGGCTGGCGAGGTCGCCGCGCAGGGTCAGCATGCCTTGGGCGCCCGCCTCAATAACCTTTGCGTAACCTTGGTACACCGCGCCGCCGAGGGCGCTCCGCGGATCAGACATTCTGCTTCTCCCCTTCACGATCGTAGAACACCGGATCGACGATCTTCGCCTCCACCGTGCTGCCGTCCACCTTGCCGAAGGTCAGCACCTCGCCCATCCGGTCCGGTCCGTGCTTCACCAGCCCCATGGCGATGCCACGCCCGAGCGTGGGCGAGTGGTAGGTCGAGGTCACGCGGCCCTGGGTGACCCGCTGGCCGTTCGCGTTGGTGCCCTCGCCCAGCGCATAGGCGCCATCCGGGAGGACCGAGCCATCGGTGGTTTCGAGGCCCACGAGCTTCCACCGGTCGGGATCGGTCATGTGGCTGCGCTCTTGCGCGCGCTTGCCCAGATAATCCTCCTTCTTGCGGGAGATTGCCCAGGAGAGGTTAAGATCCTGTGGAATGACGGTGCCATCCGTCTCGTCGCCGATCATGATGAAGCCCTTCTCTGCCCGCATCACGTGCAGCGCCTCGGTGCCGTAGGGGGTTATGCCCCATTCGGCCCCGGCGGCGTGGAGCTTTTCCCAAAGCTCCAGCCCGAGGTTCGCCGGTACGGCGATCTCGTAGCTGAGTTCGCCCGAAAAGCTGATGCGGAAGATGCGCACGGGCAGACCGGCGAGGGTGCCCTCGACCCAATGCATGAAGGGCAGCGCCTCTTTCGACACGTCGATGCCGCCGAGTTTTTCCAGCAATTTCCGACCGTTGGGGCCTACCACGGCGATCTGGGCGTATTGCTCGGTGAGGTTGGTGGTATAGACCTTCCAGTCCCACCACTCGCATTGCAGCCAGTCTTCCATGTGGGCGTGGATGTGATCGGCGCCGCCCGAGGTGGTATGGACCAAGTAGCTGTTTTCACCGAGTTTTGCGACGACGCCGTCGTCCATCAGGAAGCCGTTCTCGTTGCACATCAGGCCGTATCGGCATTTGCCGGGGGCGAGGGTGCTCATCATGTTGGTGTAGAGCATGTCGAGAAAACGGCCGGCGTCGGGGCCGGTGACGAGGATCTTGCCAAGGGTGGAGGCATCGAGAAGTCCCAGGGATTCCCTTGTGTTGCGGACCTCTCTTGAGACGGCGGCCTCGCGGCTTTCCCCCGCCTTCGGATAACAATACGGGCGGCGCCACTGGCCGACGGGTTCCCATACCGCGCCATTGGTCTCGTGCCAGGCGTGGATCGGGGTTTTTCTCAATGGTTGGAAGGTGTTGCCCGTGCCCGGCCCGGCGATGGCGCCCATGGAAATGGGGGTGTAGGGCGGGCGGAAGGTGGTGGTGCCGGTCTGCGGGATGGGTTGGTTGAGCGCCCCGGAGAGCACGGCGAGGCCGTTGATATTGCTCAACTTTCCCTGATCCGTGGCCATGCCGAGAGTGGTGTAGCGCTTGGTGTGCTCGACCGACTGGTAGCCCTCCTGCGCGGCAAGTTCCACGTCGGACACTTTAACATCGTTCTGGAAGTCCAGCCACATCTTGGATTTTTTAGCCTTGGATGCGCCCTGCGGCATGACCCAGACGGGGGCCATTCGGGCCTCTTCGGCGCCGGTGGCGGAGGGGCGCCAGGACTCGGCGGAATGGCCGAGGTCGGCCAGCGCCGCGACAGCATTTTTTGACGCGTCTTCAAGCACTTGGTGGGTCAGCATGGCACCGGAGGCGATGCCGGCGGTGCGCAGGTACTGCGCGCCGTCGTCGCTGGTGGGGAAGCGGGTGACATCCGGGTAGAAGTGAAAATTATCCTCTGACCACAAGAGCTTACCGCCGCAATGGCTCCACAGGTGCACCACCGGAGACCACCCGCCGGACATGGCGACCAACTCGCAGTCGAGGGTTTCGAGCACCGCGCCCTCGCCAGCCTGCGCGCAAATATCCACCGATTTCAAACGCTTGCCGCGCACTCCTACACCAGCGATGGCCTTGCCTGATTCGACCCGGATACCGGCCTCTCGACAGGCCTGGGCCAAGGCCCCCTCTGCGGAGGGCCTTGCATCGAGAATACAGGCCACCGTGAGGCCCGCTTTCTTAACCGCCAGTGCGGTGCGATAGGCGTCGTCGTTGTTGGTGACGACCACTACCCGGTCGCCGGGGGAGACGCCGTAGTTGACGATGTAGTCGCGTACGGCTGAGGCGAGCATCACGCCGGGGCGGTCGTTGCCCGGGAAGCTGAGGGGCCGCTCCAGCGCGCCGGTGGCGGTGATGATCTGGCCGGCACGGATGCGCCAGAGCCGGTGGCGGGGGCCCGGCGCGCCGGGGGTGTGATCGGTGCAGCGCTCATAGGCCAAGGCATAGCCATGGTCGTAGACGCCCGAGCCCATGCAGCGGTTGCGCAGGGTGACATTTGGCGCGTTTTCAAGCGTTTCGACGGCCTTTCTCACCCAGCTTTCGGCCGGTTCGCCCTCGATCTCGGCACCATCGACGGGCGCGCGGCCGCCCCAATGGGCCTCCTGCTCCAGCAGCAGCACCTTGGCCCCGGTGCCCGCCGCCGTGAGGGTCGCCTGGAGCCCCGCGATACCGCCGCCCACGATCAGCAGATCGACATGGACAAAGGCGTGCTCGTAGCGGTCCGGGTCGCCAGGATTGGAGGGCTTGCCGAGGCCGGCGGACTTGCGGATGAAAGGCTCGAAGAGGTGCTTCCAGGCCGCACGGGGGGCCATGAAGGTCTTGTAATAAAAGCCCGCCGGGAGAAAGCGCGACAGCGCCGAGTTCACCGCGCCCACGTCGTAAACCAGCGAGGGCCAGTGGTTTTGGCTGATCGCGGTGAGCCCGTCGAAAAGCTCGGTGGTGGTGGCCCGCTGGTTGGGCTCGAAACGGGCGCCCTCGCCCAGCCCGACGAGCGCATTGGGCTCCTCGGCGCCGGAGGCCACCACGCCGCGCGGGCGGTGATACTTGAAGCTCCGGCCCATCAGGACCTGGTCGTTGGCGAGCAGGGCAGCGGCGAGGCTGTCGCCCGCAAAGCCCTGATATTGCTTGCCATTGAAGGTAAAGCCCAGGCGGTGGGAACGGTCGATCAGGCGGCCGCCAGAGGGCAGGCGCGTGCTCATCTCAGGGCCTCCGGGTATTTGGCGCGGATCTTTTCCAGGATCTCGGTGGGCGGCTCGTGGCTTTGTGCCGGATAGGTGCCAAAGACCTCCAGCGTGGCGGTGTGGCGGGCGGCCAGAAACCACTTGCCGCAGCCCATCGCATGCCGCCAACGCTCGAGATGCACGCCCTTGGGGTTCTTGCGAAGGAAGAGATACTCTTCGAAATCCTCGTCGCTGGCACCGGGGCCGTAGCGCTTGAGATGGGCCTCTCCCCCGGCGGAAAGCTCGGTTTCGGAGGCCACGATGCCGCAGTAGGGGCAGGTGAATTTCAGCATCGGCGTTAACCCTGTTTGCGGAATTCGGCGAAATCGTTAATCGCCCCATGCGGGGCGAAAAAGGGGTGATGCACAACCCATGCACAACCCATGCACAACCCATGCATACGCGATTTCGGTTTTTTGTGGGGGGGGCCAGGTGTGAACACAACGTGCGCAGCCCCCCCGCGGGTGGCCTGCGAAACGCACATGGCCGCGCGTCCCGAGGGAGGCGCGGTCATGGCGTGAGTGGTGGTTACCGTCCCCTCAGGGACGGGCCGGGTCGTATCAGTTGGCGGGTTCTTCCACCGGGGCGGCAGCGCCACCGTCAGCGGGAGCGGCCTCTTCGGCCGGGGCCGGAGTGGCGGCACCATCATCGACGGGAGCGGCCTCTTCCATCGCGGCGCCGCCATCCGTTGCGGGCGCGGTGTTTTCGATGGTGACGGCGGCATCGCCACCCTCAGCCGGGACGGTCGTGACGGAGTTGTCCATGTCGCCGCCCGACAGGAACCAGGCGATGACGGCGACGGCCACGACAAGGCCGCCGATGATGAACGCCATGGTGCCGGTGCCGGAGCCTTCGCGCACGGGTTCACGAGGCACGTTGGTGTGGGTCGAATGGTTTTCGTACTGGGCCATGAGGGGCCTCCTTTGCGATCTGTCTCCAATCGGCGCGCAGCAGCACGCGCCGCGATTGGGGAGAGAACGGCAGAAGGTGCCCTGCGGTTCCCGAAGGGGGGGCGGGTGAGCAGAAGATTGCCGAAGGGCATCAGTGCGCCACCCCGGCGGCAACGCTTTCGTCGATGAACCGGCCCTCGCGGAAGCGCTCCAGGCCGAACTCCGCGGTGAGCGGGGAGTGGCCGGTGGCCATCAGCTCGGCGAAGCCCCAGCCCGAGCCTGGAATGGCCTTGAAGCCGCCGGTGCCCCAACCGCAGTTGATGAAGATGCCGTCCACGGGCGTTTTCGACAGGATGGGCGAGCGGTCGCCGGTCATGTCGACGATGCCGCCCCATTGGCGCAGCATCTTGAGGCGCGAGAGCATTGGGAAGGTTTCCACCAGGGCGCGGGTGGTTTCCTCGATGTGCGAGAAGCTGCCGCGCTGGGTGAAGTTGTTGTGGTTGTCGGCCCCGCCACCGATGACCATCTCACCCTTGTCGGACTGGCTGAGGTAGCCGTGCACGGTGTTGGCCATGATGACGCAGTCGAGCGCGGGCTTGATCGGCTCGGAGACATAGGCCTGGAGGGCCACGGCCTCGATGGGGAGCCGGAAGCCGGCCATTTCGGCCAGTTGCCCGGAGTGGCCCGCCACCACGATGCCCAGCTTGGTGCAGCCGATGTGGCCCTTGGTGGTATCGACGCCGGTGACCTTGCCGCCCTCGCGGGTCACGGCGGTGACCTCGCAGGTCTGGATGATGTCCATCCCCATGTCGGAGCAGGCGCGGGCATAGCCCCAGGCGACGGCATCGTGCCGTGCCGTGCCGCCACGGGGCTGCCAGAGCGCGCCCAGCACCGGGTAGCGGGGGCCGTCGAGGTTGATGATCGGCGCGATCTGCTTGACCCGCTCGGGGGTGATGAACTCGGTCGCCACGCCTTGCAGGGCGTTGGCATGGGCGGTGCGCAGGTAGCCGCGCTTCTCGTGCTCGGTCTGGGCCAGCATCATCACGCCGCGGGGCGAGAACATGACGTTGTAATTGAGGTCCTGGCTCATGGTCTCGTAGAGGCCGCGGGCCTTTTCGTAGATCGCGGCGGAGGCGTCCTGCAGGTAGTTCGAACGGATGATGGTGGTGTTGCGCCCGGTGTTGCCGCCGCCGAGCCAGCCCTTCTCGATGATGGCGACGTTGGTCAGCCCATGGTTCTTGCCGAGGTAATAGGCCGTGGCGAGGCCGTGGCCGCCGGCGCCGACGATCACCACGTCGTAGTGCTTTTTCGGCTCGGGGGCCGCCCAGGCCCGGCCCCAGCCGGTGTGGTGGCGGAGCGCTTCACGGGCGATGGCAAAGGCGGAGTAGCGACGCATCCGGGCAGGCCTTTCGGGCGGGGAATCCACGCCCTGTTAATGCAGTTCGCGGCGGCTCGGCAAATGTGGGGAAACGACATGCTGCCCACGGATTGCGACGAAGCCGCCCCGGATCGCCCGATCACCCCGCGACCATTTGACCGGGTGCGACGCAGGCGGGGGTGGAAGGGCGCCGCGCGGGCGGGTATGGCAGGGATTGACGAGGTTGGAGGGACCATGGGGTTCTGGATTTTTGCCGGGGGGCTGGTGCTGCTGGTGGCGGCGGTGCTGCTGCGCACCATGCTGCGCGGGCGGGCCGGTGAGCCGAGCGGCGAGATTGGCGGGATCGGGCTGTACCGCGAGCAGCTGGCCGCCGTGGCCAAGGATGCCGAGGCGGGCCGGATAGACGCGGGCGAGGCCGCGCGACTGGAGCTGGAGATCAAGCGGCGGATCCTCGAGGCGGATCGGGCGGCGCAGGCTGCCGGCCAGAGCAGGCGCGCGCCGGGTGCGGTGAGCCGCGGCGCGGCGGCGGGGCTGGCACTGGTGCTGCTGGGCGGGGCCTTCGGGCTCTACCTGTCGCTCGGGGTGCCGGGCTACCGCGATGCGCCGATCGCCACGCGGCTCGCGGCGGCGGAGGAGTTTCGCGCCAACCGGCCCAGGCAGGACGCGGCGGAGGCGCGGTTTGCCGAGAGCCTGCCGGATGTGCCCGACCCGACCGTATCGGAAGAGTTCAAGACGCTGATGGCGCAGCTCCGCGAGGCGGTGGCGCGGCGCCCGGACGACTTGCAGGGCCACGTCCTGCTGGCGCGCAACGAGGCGGCGATGGGCAACTTTGGCGCGGCGGCGACAGCGCAGGAGGCGGTGCTGCGGATCAAGGGCGAAGCGGCGGAGGCGCAGGATTTCCTGCTGCTGGCGCAGCTCTGGATCACCGCGGCCGGCGGCTATGTCTCGCCCGAGGCGGAGGCCGTTCTGGCGCAGGTGCTGCAGCGCGACCCAGAGAACATGGAAGCCCGCTACTACTGGGGATTGATGCGCGCGCAGACCGGGCGGCCGGACCTGGCCTTCAACGTCTGGCGCGGGGTGATGGCGGCGGTGCCGCAGGATGCGCCCTGGGCCGCCGACCTGCCGGCGCAGATCGCCGCTGCCGCGCGGGCGGCGGGTGTAGACTACACCCCGCCCGCGAGTGCGCCGGTGCGCGGGCCGAGCGCGGAGGACATGGCCGCCGCGCAGGACATGTCGCCCGAGGAGCGGCAGGCCTTCATCCGGTCGATGGTCGAGGGGCTGGCCGAAGAGCTGGCCACGGAGGGCGGCGCGCCGGAAAAATGGGCGCAGCTGGTTCGGGCGCTCGGCGTGCTGGGCGAGATCGCGCGGCAGGCGGAGATCGTCGCCGAGGCCCGCGAGGTCTTTGCCGGCAACCCGGATGCGATCGCGGTGATCGAGGCGGCGGCGGGAGGCGGGCAGTGATCCACGATGCCTTCGAGGCCTTCGCCACCGCCCTGCCCCGCACGGGTGCGGTGGCCGGGCTGGACCTTGGCACCAAGACCATCGGCGTGGCGGTCTCCGACGGGCTGCGCTCGGTCGCCACGCCACTGGAAACGGTGAAGCGCAAGAAGTTCACCCAGGATGCCGAGGCCCTGCTGGCGATCTTGACCAAGCGCTCGATCTGCGGCCTCGTGCTTGGCCTGCCGCGCAACATGGACGGCACCGAGGGGCCGCGGGCCCAGAGCACGCGGGCCTTTGCCCGCAACTTCTCGCGGCTCTGGGCGGGGCCTGTGGGGTTTTGGGACGAGCGGCTCTCCACGGTGGCCGCCGAACGCGCGCTTCTGGAGGCCGATACCTCCCGCGCCCGCCGGGCCGAGGTGATCGACCACGTGGCGGCAGGCTACATCCTGCAGGGCGCGCTCGACCGGCTCAGCTACCTCGGGAGGGCCTGATGGACGAGCTGTGGCGCCGCGACGAGATCGAAAGCCCCTGCATCAAGGTCTGCGTGATCCACCCCGAGACCCGGCTTTGCACCGGCTGCCTGCGCTCGATCGACGAGATCGCCGCCTGGGGCCGCATGAGCCCGGAGGAGCGGCATGCCCTGATCGAAGACCTGCCGCAGCGCCAGGGACTTCACCGCAAGCGGCGCGGAGGGCGGGCGGCAAAGCTGGTGCGCTCGGGCAAGTAGAAGAATCTTAGCGAAAATTCTTCGGTCCCGAAAAATCTTCTTGAAGATTTTTCCGACGTTGCGCTCAGGCGGCGAGGCTGGCCTCGGGCAGCGCCTCGAGGGCGCGGTCGAGCACCTCGAGCCCTGCCCCGTCGCGGTGGGCCTGTTCGGAGAGGGTGCGGCGCCAGGCACGGGCGCCGGGGCGGCCCTGGAAGAGGCCCAGCATATGCCGCGTGACCTGGGCCAGCTTGCCGCCCTCCGCGAGGTGGGAGGCGATGTAGGGGCGCATGGCCTCGACGGCATCGCGGCGGGTGCGGCGGGTCGGGGCGGCCCCGAAGATGACCTCGTCGACCTCCAGCAGCAGCCCCGGATCGTGGTAGGCGGCGCGGCCGATCATCACCCCGTCGAGCCCGGCATCGAGCTGGGCACGGGCTTCGTCGAGCGTGGTGATGCCGCCGTTGAGGCAGAGCTGGAGGCGCGGGAAGGCGGCCTTCATCTCGTGGACGAGGCCATAGTCGAGCGGCGGCACCTCGCGGTTTTCCTTGGGACTGAGGCCCTGGAGCCAGGCCTTGCGGGCATGGACGATCACGCGGGTAATGCCGGTTTTCTCCAGCATTTCAAGGAATTGCGGCAGCACCTCGCGGGGCTCCTGGTCATCCACCCCGATCCGGCACTTGGCGGTGACCGGCACGTTCACGGCCTCGCGCATGGCGGCTAGGCAATCGGCCACCAGCGCCGGTTGCTTCATCAGCACCGCGCCGAAACAGCCCGATTTCACCCGGTCGGACGGGCAGCCGATGTTGAGGTTCACCTCGCCGTAGCCCGCCGCCTCGGCCATTCGCGCAGCCTCGGCCAGCTCGCTCGGGTCGCTCCCGCCAAGCTGCACGGCCACCGGGTGCTCGGCCGGGTCGAAGGCCAGCAGATGCACCGCCCCGCCCCGCACCAGCGCAGGCGCGGTGACCATCTCGGTGTAGAGCAGCGCCCGGGAGGTGAGCTGGCGGTGGAAGAACCGGCAGTGGCGGTCTGTCCAGTCCATCATCGGGGCGCAAGACAATCGCCAAGCCAGGGTATTCTGCGATTTTCGCTCCATGGCGGTGGTTTACCGCAACGCGGGCGATCTCGCCAGAGCATGGTTGCTGTCGGTTTCCCGCCCATCCGGACCTGTTGCCATGCGAGAGCGCACGTCTGTTGCGACCTGGGCTTTATGCCTGCCGATCCGGTTGCGGCTGACTCTGCGGCGTGACGTCAGCCCCCCACCTTGTGGGGCGACGATGGGCAAGCCATCTCGGTTGGCCGATGGCGCGGCTGCTGTGCGCGGCCTCGGCACCTCGTCCGGGCCCGTCGCGCCACCGGCCGTCAGCTGTCGTGCACATCCACCTGCACATCCATCGACACCACGTCGGCGGAGTGGCCGAGAAAGCTGCCCGTGACCGGCGCGACCTGCTCGATGTTTCGTGCCACGGCGACCGGAACGAGATTGGCGGAGCCGACCGACCGGTTGGTCGGGTCGAAGGAAATCCAGCCTGCGCCGGGAACGAAGACCTCGACCCAGGCATGGGTCGATCCGCCCTCCGCAGAGCCAAGCCGATCTCCGGACGGATCGTAGAGGTAGCCTGAGACCAGCCTCGCCCCGAAGCCGAGCGTCCGGACGGCCTCGGCGAACAGAACCGCGAAGTCGCGGCAGGAGCCCCATCCCCTGTCGAGGGTTTCCAATGGTCCCTGTGTGCCCTCCGTCTCCCGGCTCTGGTAGGACAGCTGCGCCGAGACGCCGTTGCTGATGTCGGTCAGAAGAGACAGCGTATCCGTGGGCCGGGCCATGACGAACCCTTCGGCCCAGTCCGACAGCCGCCCCGTGGCGTCGGCATATTGCGGCGTGGCCAGGGCGGCCAGATCGGTTGCGTCGTCGGGGGCGTAGGCGAAGGGAAAGGAGGCCGCGGCAGCCGAGATCGGAAAGACCGGCCAGACCGGAGCGCGCAGCTCGACCCGCGTCTGCGACCGGATCGAGAGGATCTCTGACGCGGTGTCGAACTGGGCCGTCGCGATGGCGTTGCCGGCGACGTCATGCGACCAGTCGATGCGGGCCTTGGGCGTGATCTCGAGGTCGAAGGAGGCCAGGCTGAGATCGCGGGTTTCTCGGGGGCGCAGCATCAGCCTGTGCGGCCCGAGCGGCACCTCGGTCCGGTAGCGATAGCGGGTCGCATGCGTGATCGTGACGGCTGGCATCGGTGCGCCTATCCCGGCCGTCTGCCGGAGCTGCGCCGGCCCTGTCCGCCGCCCTCGGAGACAGCAGAGCGCCAGACGGCCGACCCCTTGCACCGGGGACAAATCCGCTCGCCGAACCCTTCGCTCCAGAAGACCGACCTGCATCGCAGGCAGAGCCGTTCGGCGGCGATGTCGGAGGTGGCCTTGCTGGTTCCGAGGTCGGGGCTCGAAGATCGGGTCGTCATTTTCGCTCCTCACGTTTTCTCAATCGGTCCAGGTCGCCCAGGGCGCGGCGGACGAGGGTCTGCACGCGCGTGTCGGCCCCCGGCGTTGCGGCGTAACGATCGAGCAGAAAGCGCCACTTCTCCATGACCTCGATCCAGCTTCGGGCGGGCTCCGCCAGCATCGCAGCGTCGAGCGCATCGGGCTGCGCGGAGGGTTGGCCCGGCGCGGGGCGCCGCCTGCTGGCGGCCTCCCGCTGTGCGGTGGCAGACCTGCGTTTGTCCAGGTCGATCGGGTCATCGGTCATTGCGGCGCCTTGGCGCGCGCGACCTGCCGCGACAGGCGGTTCATTCCCCGGTCCCCGGGCGCGCCGCGCCGGGCGATGGGCCGGAATCGCGGGCCGTCGTGCCGCCGCCGGGGCCCTTGGACCGTGACGGGTCGGGGCGGCCTGAGGGCCCTCTGTCCGAGCGGAGGGTATAAAGATCGCGGAGGTCCGACTCGGCCACGCCGTCTGCCAGCATGACGAGGCGGGTCATCGGGTCGGTCAGCATCTCCTCGAGGAAGAAATCGGCCAGGGCCTTGCCGGTCAGCTTGTCCCTGGCCACCGCGTGCTCCAGGTCGGCGAGCGGCACGGTGAGCGTTCGGGCAAGCCTGGGGTGCGTGGACCGCGGCTGCAACCGGACGAGCACGGAGGTTGTCCATGTGCCCGGATCAATCCGATCCAGGGGCTCCGGAAGCCGGGTCTCGATCTCGTATTCGCCTGGCGGAAGGGTCTCGTTGAAGCTCGGAAGCTGGAACGGGCGCAGGAACACGGCGGTCGTCTTGATCGAAGCGGTCATTGGGGACCTCCGGGCAGATCGGCGGCATGGGATGCGGCGGGGGGGCCACCGCCCGAGCGGCGGGCAAGGCGGTGCGCCGAGGAACGATCGGATCCCCGGGGCAAGGGGTGCCCGCCGATCAATTGCGCGAAACAGGGGACGCCTCGGCGGGCTCGTGCCTTGCATCCCCGGTCCACACGTCGAATTGCGTCAGGGTGCTCGGCCCGAATGCCTGGGTCAGCGGCACATCTGCCGCATCCCGGCCACGGGCGATCAGGATCCGCCCCATGCGCCTCGCGTTGTTGCGCGGATCGAAGACCCACCATTGGCCGTCCAGATAGACCTCCATCCAGGCCGCGAAATCGTCGGGCGGATGCGGCTCCGGCTGGCCGAATTCGCTCAGGTAGCCGGTGCAATAGCGGGCCGGGATGTTCATGCATCGGCAAAAGGCGATGGCGAGATGGGCGAAGTCCCGGCAGACACCCTGTCTGCCCGCCAGGGTCTGGGATGCCGTGCGCGTCGCGCTGGCCTGCATGTAGTCGAATGCGACGGTGGTGTGCACATAGTCGCAGATCGCCTGCACCCGCGCCCAGCCGGGCGGCGTGTTCTCGAACAGGCGCCAGGCCTCCTCCGACAGCAGATCCGTGTCGCAGTAGCGACTGCCCAGAAGGTAGACCAGCGTCTCGAAGGGCAGGTTCTGCACCGCCTGCTGCCCGGTCTCGGGCGCCACCGGGTCCGGCAGCCCGGTGTCCCGGAATATGCCGTCGGTGGACAGGGTGAAGTCCCCGGCCGGGGCCACGAGGCGCGTGCACCAGTTTCCGAAGCCGTCGCGGTAGCTTTCGAGCGGCACGCTTGGCGAGGTCACGAGGTAATCCGCGCGCTCGAGATCGCCGAAGCGCGAGTAGTGCACGTTGAGCATGGCGATGAGGGGCGTCGACTGCGTGAAGCGATAGCGCAGGCGGCATCCGATCCGCATCCGGAGGCCAGGCGCGTCGCTCGGGTCCGATCGTGGCGCATCATCGTTCAAGGAGGCACTCCCCATCCGCGAGTTGAAAGCTGGGGTCGCAGCGCCAACGGTTACCGGACCGGTCCAGATGGGCATTTGCCGGGAGGTCGATGGGGATGCAGCTGTCGTTCACGGCCTGAAAGCCCCGCTCGCAGCGCCAGCCGGGCCCGTAGGACTCCTGGTCGAGATAGGCATGCGCGGGAAGTGCAACCGGATCGCAGCGGCCATCGGCCTCGAAGAAACCCCGCTCGCAGGCCCATTTGGGGCCGTAGTCGGCATTGGTGAGATAGCCGTTCTCGGGAACCACAATCGGAACGCAGGCCTCCGCCGAGGGTGTGAAACCGCGTTCACAGGCCCAGCCGGAGCCCGAGGAATCCTCCGAGAGATAGGCATTTTCGGGGAGGACGATCGGGACGCAGGATTCGCGGTCCGGCCGGAAGCCACGATCGCATTGCCAGTCGTAGCCAGATGACCGCAGAAAGGCGTGTTCGGGCACGGGGATCGCCTTGCAGGCGGCGCCGGCCTCTTCATATCCGCGATTGCACGCCCAGCCTGCCCCATAGGATTGCCCCGTGGCATGGGCGTTTTCGGGCACGTCGACGGCAAGGCAGGCTGCACCGCTCACCCGGTAGCCGAGGGCACAGTCCCAGCCGCCGCCATAGCTGCGCGCCTCCGCGTTCTCGGGGACGACGCCTGTGCCATCCTGGGCGAGGACCGGCAGCGCCAGGAAAGCGATCAGCCCGACCGTGGCCAGCATGACCCAAGCCAGGTGTTGCTGCCGCGATCTCGGCTCGGTTGCTGCGAGGGGCGCGCTCATCCCGCGTCCGCCGCGGTTTCGGGGCGGTCCGGCGCTGCCTCCGCGTCGCGCGAGGCCAGGCAGGCCTGCGCAGTGCCGCGGTCGGGAGGTCTGGTGGCGGAGAGGCCAGGCGTGCGCCAGTCGGGAGAGTTCATGAAGGATCCTCCTGCGGAGAAAGCGCCGCGTCGCTGTAAGAGCGTCTTGTCCGGGTCGCAGTCCGCTGCCGGTTCAGCGCGGTCTTTTCGGCGTGGCTCGCGCGGCGCACCGCAGACAGGGGCCGGGCGTGGCCTGGGCCCTCATGGCTGCCGTCACGGCGCGGCGATCAGCGGGACGCAAACGGGCACGAAGGCGCGGTCGGTCGGGGTGCATCCTGGCCGATCACTCCCGCACCGCATTGTGCCAGAAGCCGCCCTGGGTGGCGTCTCCCCTTCGTGATGTGGGAAAACGGTGCGTCACGGCCGGGGGCGGACAAGTCCATCCGCCTGCTCACGCGGCAGAGCGATAACGCCCTATACATATGGGGACCGGCCGGAGGCTTGTCAATGACGTGCCCTCGGCAGCGGCTGCCGACCGAGGAATCTGGCGGCGCGACGTGATAAGCCTTGTATATCGGGCGCAAAAAGCACATGTAGGGCGCGCTGACGTTATTCTCTGCGACCCTCTGCTTCCGTTCATCCGGCTTCAGTCGTTCTCTCAGTCTGACTTTGCCGGGCTGCCGCATCCTGCGGGCAGCACCTGAACAGGAGACACGGATATGGCCAAAGGCACCGTGAAATTTTTCAATTCCCAAAAAGGCTTCGGCTTCATCGAAACCGAGACCGGCGGCAAGGACGTGTTCGTGCACATCTCCGCCGTTGAGCGCGCTGGCCTGACCGGCCTTGCCGACGCTCAGAAGGTGACCTTCGACGTCGAGACCGGCCGCGACGGCCGCGAGAGCGCGACCAATCTCGCGCTGGCGTGATCGCGTGGCCCGGGCGCTCCCCAGCGAGCGCCCGGGCACTGCGACCGATGACCAGTTCCGCACCGGAGTTCCGGTCGATCGCCGTCATTGGTTGCCTGTTCCGACCTGTTCCCGTGCCGCCGATCCGGCGCGGAGCCTCCAGACCCTGATCGTCACGCTTGCGCCGCCTTGCGCGGCCTGGGCATTTGCCCGGTGGGTGCTGTGGGAAAGCACGGCGCTGACGATACTGCTCGCCCTGTGCACTACGGCCTGCGTCCTGCGCCTTTGCACGATCCGGCCCGGTGGCGGCCAGGGATCGTTTCATCGCGGCAGCCCCCTGCGCATCTGGCTCGCGTGTGCCGCCGGCACCCTGGCCCTGGCGCCCCCTGCCCTGCGGCGAGAGACCCACGCGATCGTTCATGCTGCCGCCCATTCCCTCGACAGGCGCAGTCACGGCGACCAGAGGCGTGAGACGGTCGCGGACGCCGGGCGGTTGCCCGCGTGATCCAGCCCCGCCGCGTTCCTGCCAACACCCATCTTCGGAGAAAGCTCTCATGACGCGTTTCAGCATGGAAGGTCGAACGGCCACCGGTCGCGACCTCTTCAAGGACAAGAAGAAAAAGAAAGTCGTGGAACGGCCGTCGGATACTCCGGCAGCGGTTCAGCTGGGAGAACACGGCCGCTATCAGATCAAGTCCGGCCGCCTCTCGGGGGAATATGTCGCCCGTGCCTTCCCGAAACCGCCGACCAACGCCCGCGGGCTGATCGCCGAGGCGCGAGGCGCGACGGAGGAAGCCGCGATCGCCGCCCTGCACGAAGTCATCGACGCGAGGGAAGTTCGCAGAACCGGAGACCGGCGCATGGACCGGGCCACGGGCATCACGGTGCCGAGCATCGAGGAATATGCCGAAGCGGTGGCCCAGGTCGCGCTGTCGCGCCCGCAGCGGGCCATGCTGGCGGCGCTGGCCGTGGCCGATGACGGCGGATTGTCGGAGATGCGCCTGGCCAAGGCGGCCGGGTACCAATCCATCGCGTCGGCGGTGCGCGCCTTCGCGTCGGCCGGGCTGTTGATCGCCAGCTACCTGTCTGTCGAGACATCATCGGAGGATGTGACCAGCGACCAGGACGGGACGACCTTCATGGGTTACCGGGGCGAGCAACGGAAGGGCGACAAACCGGGAAACTGGATCCTTCATGCCGAGTTGCGCGAGGCCATCAGAGCCGCAGGGTGACAGGAACGGCCGCAAGGCCCGTGCGGGTTGGCGGCTGACCGGGGCCAGGAGGGTGCTTGGCAAGCCGCATGCCGGGTCGGGTCGGCTCGCGGCGCGGCAAGGGTGCGCTGGCTGCGGGCTCAATCCCCGAAGGAGACCTGCGCCGCCCCGGCATCGGCGGCGCCGCCGCAGGAGATCGCATCGCCGATCCGGCCTGCGGGCTTGCCGTTGACGTAGACCGAGCCGGAGCCGCCCGAGAGGTTGCGCGGGTGCGGCGGCGCGGGGCAGCTCGGGCAGGCGTGGGGCACGTAGGGGTCGCCCTTGCGGACAACCGCCTTGCCCTCGGCAAAGACATCGGGAGAGGCGCCGATCGCCGGAGAGGGCGGAAAGTGGCAGCCGTGGCCGGAGCCGATATCTCCCAGCCGGGTGACCTTGGGCATCGGGTGCGTGTCCTTCGTTGCGTCGGGATGAATGTGGACAGGGCGGCGAGGACCGTCAAGCCCGCGCGCGCCCTCGCAGCGCATCCCGGACCGCCCTGGCGATCACGAGCTCCTCGTTGGTGGGCAGAACCAGCGCCGGCAGGCCGGAGCTGATGCGGGTGCCGCCGGAGGCGTTGGCCGAGGCATCAAGCGCGAAGCCGAGAAAGGCGAGCTGGTCGAGCACGCGGGCGCGGATCGGCGCGGCGTTTTCGCCGATGCCGCCGGTGAAGACGAGCGCGTCGATCCCACCCATCGTCGCCGCCATCGCCGCCACCTCCTGCGCCACCCGGTCCGTGAAGTAATCCACCGCCTGCGCTGCCTCGGGCACATCGGAGGCCAGCAGGGCCCGCATGTCGTTGGTCAGGCCCGAGAGGCCCTTGAGCCCGCTTTCCTTGTAGAGCACCCGGGTGATCTCGACGGAGCTCATGCCCTGGTCGTCCAGCATCCAGAGCAGCACGCCCGGATCCATCTGGCCGGGTCGGGTGCCCATGCAGAGGCCGGAGAGCGCCGAGAAGCCCATGGTCGAGGCGATGGAGCGCCCGCCCTCCATGGCGCAGAGCGAGGCGCCGTTGCCGAGGTGGGCCACCACCACCCGGCCCGCGTGCAGCGCCGGCCAGTCCTCGGCCAGCTTGCCCGCGATGAAGGCGTAGGACAGCCCGTGAAAGCCGTAGCGTCGCACGCCCATGTCGTAGAACCGGCGCGGCAGCCCGTAGGTGTCGTTCACCCAGGGGTGGCCGCGGTGAAAGGCGGTGTCGAAGCAGGCCACCTGCAGCGTTTCGGGAAAGGCGCGGCGGGCGGCCCGGACGGCGGAGAGGTTGTGCGGCTGGTGCAGGGGGGCGAGCGGCTCCAGCCGGGTCAGCGCCGCGATGGCGGCCTCGTCGAGCACCAGGGGGGCCGCGTGATCCGGCCCGCCATGCACCACCCGGTGCCCCATGCCCACCACCTCGCGCCCGTCGAGATAGGGCGCGATGGCGGCGAGGATGGCGGTGACCGCTTCCTGGTGGTTGGCCGCCGGAATCCGCCGCTCCAGCTTGGGCTGGCCGGGGATCTCGAGGTCGAGCTCGGTCTTGCCACCGATCTTCTCGACCTGCCCGCCGGCCTCCTCCTCCAGCGTGTCGGCATCGAAGAGACCGAACTTGATGGAGGAGGAGCCGGCGTTCAGCGTGAGGATCGCGCTCATGGCTTGCGGTTGCTCTGGTAGAGGGCCGCAACGGCGCAGGAGGCGAGCCGCGCGGCGTCGTCATCGGCCCGCGAGGTCAGGATCACCGGCACGGCGGCGCCGATCACGATGCCCCCCGCCTCGGCATGGGCGACAAAGGTCAGCTCCTTGGCCAGCATGTTGCCGGCCTCCATGTTGGGCGCCACGAGGATCTCGGCGCGGCCCGCGACGAGGCCCTTGATGCCCTTGGTCCGGGCGGCGTCGATGTCGATGGCGTTGTCCATCGCCAGCGGCCCGTCGACCAGCCCGCCCTTGATCTGGCCCCGGTCGGCCATCTTGGAGAGCACGGCGGCGTCGATGGTGGAGGGGATCTTGGGGTTCACCGTCTCGACCGCCGAGAGGATGCCCACCTTCGGCTCGGCGATGCCGAGCGTGTGCGCCAGGTCGATCGCGTTCTGCACGATGTCGACCTTGGTCTCGAGGTCGGGGGCGATGTTGATGGCGGCGTCGGTGATGAGCAGCAGGTGCTCGAGCCCCGGCACGTCCATCACGAAGACATGGGAGATCTGCCGCCCGGTGCGCAGGCCCCCCTCGCGGGCAAAGACCGCGCCCAGGAGCTCGCCGGTGTGCAGGTGGCCCTTCATCACCGCCTGTGCGCGGCCCTCGTGCACGAGGCTCACGCCCAGTTTGGCGGCCTTGGCGTGGTTCGGCTCGGCGATGATCTCCAGCGCGGAGATGTCGCGCCCGATCTCGGCGGCGGCGTCGGCGATCTTCAGCGGGTCGCCGATGAGGATGGGGGTGATCAGCGTGTGATCCCAGCCCAGCAGCGCGCCACCGAGGGAGTTGGCCTCCTCGGGCGCCACCACGGCGGTGGGGATGGCGGGCAGCGGGCCTGCGAGGTCGATCAGCGCATCGAAATGCTTGTGGCGGCGCACGGTGAGGCCGGGGATGTCGTCGGCCTTGAAGCTCTGCGGGCGCTCGGGGGCAAAGACGGTGGCCTCGCCGCGCACGATCACCGCGCCGTCGCTGACCCGGGTGACCGTGGTGTGGAACCGCGCCACCCGGTCGGGCTCCTTGGCGGTGAGCACCACCCGCGTCACGACCTCGTCGCCCGCGAAGGCGCGGCCGCAGAACTCGAGATCCTGGGAGCGGTAGAGCGTGCCCGGCCCGGGCAGCTGGTTGCCGAAGACGGCGGATATCTGGGCGGCCAGCCACATCGAGGGGGTCACCGCCTCGGGCAGCCCGTCGCCGTCGCCGTCCTCCCGCGGCAGGTGCAGCGGGTTCAGGTTGCCCGAGCTGTTGGCGAAGACGTAGAGGTCATCGGCCAGCACCAGCCGCTTGCGCTCGGCCTCCATGCCCACTTCGAGCTTGTCGTAGGGGGTGTTGTGAAATTCCTGGATCATCCCAAATCGCTCCAATCAAATGCTGCGCCAGACTGGCCCAAGCCGCGCCCCTTGACCAGCCTTGCCCGCGTGACATGGCGAGGTAACGCCGCGATGACAGGCCAGGCGCCGGAACTTTGGGCCTCGGGCCGGGATATGGGGCGCCACGCGGCACGGCAGGCGGAGCGGTGCCCGCAGGGTGCGCGGGCGGCCAAGGGCTCAGATGCGGGTGAGCAGCGCGTTGATGTCCTTGCGGTAGTCGGGCAGCCCGCCGGGCTCCTGGATCACCACGGGGGCGGAGGTGACGACCACCGCGCCCTTGGAGCCCGACATCTTGCGCTCGGCCCAGGCCTTCACGTAGGCCACGTTCTTGCCGGTCAGGAAGGGGTTGGCCTTGATCACGCCCGCGCCCAGCACGTCGATCAGCATGGCGTCGTCGGGGCTGGAGAGCACCACCGCCGCGCCCTGTGCGCCGAGGAAGTGGCACAGGTAGAGCCGGCCCGCGGTGATGCCGTGGCCCCGCGCCCGCAGGTAGCTCTCGCCCTCCATCGCCAGCCGCTTGACCATCTCGCGGCTGATCGTGGGGTCGTTGCGCAGCGCCAGCAGCTCGGCGCGCGAGAGGGTCGAGGCGAGGTCGGGCCGGTAGGTGCGCATCATCCGGATCCAGGTGCTCTCGATGAACTGGCCGAGGCCGGTGGCGCTGGAGAGCGGGTTCTTGGCGGTGGCGTTGCCGCCCGACTCGACCCGGATGATCTGGTTGACCAGCGCCTCCACGGCACCGGAGCTGTCGCCCGAGGCCACCGCGCCGCCGCCGGGGCCGGCAGCGCCCAGCGGGTCCACGGCCTGGCCGCCCATGTAGAGCTCGAAATGCAGGTGCGGGCCGGTGGAGCGGCCGGTGGTGCCGACGTAGCCGATGAGGTCGCCCGCCTGCACCCGCGTGCCGGCCCTGGTGGCGAACTGGTCGAGGTGGGCGTAGCGGGTTTCCATGCCGTTGCCATGGTCGATCTTGACCAGGTTGCCATAGCCCGAGCCGTCGCCCGCGTAGCTCACCGTGCCGCCGAAGGCGGCGATGATCGGTGTGCCGGTGGGCGCGGCCCAATCCACCCCCTTGTGCACGCGCACGGTCTTGAGGATCGGGTGGTGGCGCGGCCCGAAGCGCGAGGTCAGCACGCCCTTGACCGGGGTCACCATGCCGCCGACCAGCCCGCCGCCGCCGCCCCCGCCGGCCTTGGGCTTGAGCCCGAAGCAGCCCATGTCGCCCTCGGCGTTGGTGGCGTAGACGAAGCACTCGATATCGACCGCCTCGCCCTGGATCGAGATGTAGAGGATGCGGCTGGCGCCGGTGCCGCCCTCGTCGCCCTCGCTCGGCGGCGCGTAGAGAAAGCGCATCTTGTCGCCGGGGTTGGCGAAGGCCGAGAGGTCGTGCTCCTTGGACAGCAGCGCGATGCCCTCGCCCACCACCACCGAGGGGATGCCGTTGCGGATGGCGGCGGAGTAGAAGGCATCGAGCATGCGGTAACGCTGCTCGGTGACCTGCTCCTCCTCTTCCTCGCCCGCGTAGTCGAAGAGCTCGTCGTCCACCCAGGGGTCGGAGCCGGGGCCGATGGCGCCCTCGTCGGTGATCGCCAGGGTGCCGAAATAGACCTCGTTGTCGTAGATCGACATCTGCCGGAAGGAGAGCCTGCCCCCGAGCTGGGGCTGGCCGCGCATCGCCACCACCTGCCCCGCCTTCAGGCCCTCGAGCTGGAAATACTCCAGCGCCGCCTCGGCCACCGCCTTGGCCTCGTTCTCGAAGAAGCCGTTGTCGACCAGAAGCTCGTCGAGGGCGCGGTCGTACTGGATCTTGACGAAGATATCCCGGTCGAGCTTGTCGCGCAGGTCCTGCGGGCGGGTGTAGACGACCGATGTGGTGTTCTCGATCACGGTTTCGGTGAAGCCGGGCACCTCCTGCTCGCCCTCGCCCACAGCCTCGCCCCAGCCGCCGGTCTCGTCGTCGAGCGCGGTTTCTTCGTAACCCTCGGTCTCGGCCACCTCGCCCAGGTCTTCGGCGGCCTCGTCGGCGCCGGCCTCTCCGAGCGCGCCGGCCACCTCACGGGCCTCCTCCGCAGAGGCTTCCTCGGCCTTGCGGGGCGCGCTCTTCTGGAGCTGGAAGAAGGCGAAATCCTCCTGGCTGGAGGGCAGCGTGGTCACGAAGCGGGCCTCGGTCGAAACCATCACGTCGCTCACCAGCACCAGCTCGCCGCGCGGAACGCGGTCGCCGCGCAGCGAGGCGGGGGCGTCGAGCTTTTTCCTGGTGTCATCGCCGCTTTCGGCGAAGCGGATGATGAGCGGGTCGCCAGCGAGATCGACGAAGGCGGCGACGAAGGCGGAGGAGGCCGCGGCGGTATCCTCGTCGGAAGAGATGGCGAAGCCCTCGTCGAGGTCTTCCTCGGCCACCTCGCCACCGCCGGTGTTGAAGGTCCACTTGTCCCAGGTCAGCCAGATGCCGAGGCCGATCAGCAGCACCGGCAGCGTCGCCACCAGGCCGATCAGCACGCGCCCGCGCCGGGCCGCGCGCTTGCGCCGTTTGGCGGCGCTGGCGGCCTGGGTGAAGCGCGGGTCTATCTGATCTTTCAGCACGGCGTCACGATGACAGGATCGGGGCGGTTTTCAACGATATACCCGGAGTTTAACGAAAAACTCCCGGCTTGGCGCGGTTGATCTTGGGCGGCACCCTGGTGCCAGAGGAACTGGTGGTGGGCTTGCTGGAGATGCGCGGCGTGGTGGTCTTGGGCGCGGTCGTGGCCGCGGCGGGGGCGGCGGCCTTCTGCACCACGGTGCGCTTGCTGCCGGTGCTGGCCGAGGCGGTGCGAACCGGCGCGGCGACCACGCCCTCGCACACCACGCCGGGCTCCAGCGCAAGGCGGCGATAGGCCAGCTCGGTCGGCTCGGCGCGGGCCTCCTCTGCCGTGACCTTGCCCTTGGCGGTGTAGTAGCGCAGCAGCGAGATGCGGCTGACCTTGCCCCAGATGCCATCCACCACGGCGCGGTGGCAGCCGGTGCGCGACAGCTCCTGCTGGATCGCGAGGGGCAGGTCGCCGGGCAGCTCGACGGCGGCGAGATCGGCCTCGGTGGGGCCGGTGCTGGCGCGGGCGGCGGCGGCGGCCACCACCGCCTCGGCGGCGGCGACCTTGTCGGCCAGGGTGGCTTCGCCGGTGTCGTCCGGGGCGTCGTCACCGACGGAGCGGGTGTCATCGAGCATGGCGACCTGGGTGTCTTCGTCGCCGGTGCCCGTCTCCGGGTCGGTGGCCGCCTGGTTGGGGTCCTCGACCTCGTCGATGGCGACGATCGGGTTGGGGGTGGCATCGGCCACCTCGGTGGGCTCGTCCTCGACCACGAGGATCTCGAGCGTCACGCCGTTGTCGGCGAGCGCGCCGATCACGTTGCGGATGCTCTCCTCGTCGAGCCCGCCGATGGCGTCGAGGTCGGCCTCGGTCAGCTCGTCGCCCGCCTCCTCCACCGGCACGAAGTAGAATTGCGCCCGCAGGCTGGACTGGTCCCAGGGCACCTGGGTCTCGCGGGTCTCGGCGACCACCTCGTTGCGCACGGCGATCATCAGGTCGGAGATCGAGATGCCCGGCGTTTCCATGTGCTTCAGCATGGCGAGGGTGAAGGGGCTGTTGACGCCCAGACCGTCGCGGGCGACGGCGCCGGGCTGGGTGGCGAAGGCCACGAAGGAGCCGGTGCCGGTGTCGGGCTTGGCCAGCCCGTCGCCCACCGCGCCGCGCAGCGACAGGGGCAGCGGGTTGGTCCGGCAGGCATCGAGGAAGAAGAGCGTCTGCCGACCCTCGCCGGAGAGCCGGGCGACGATGTCGTCGGAGAACGACCAGGTTTCGGCCTCGAAGGCCTCGGGGGCGCCGAGCGCGGCATCGGCCGGCACCAGGAGGTTGCGGCCGTTCTGCTGGAAGGCATGGCCGGAGTAGTAGAAGAGCACGGTCTCGGCGCTTTCGGCGCGGGCGGCGAAGGCATCGACCACGGGCGCGAGCCGGTCGTGCGGGGCGTCGGTGACAAGCGTGACCTCGAAGCCGATGCGCTCGAGCGCGGCGGCGATGCCCTTGGCGTCGTTCACCGGGTTGGCCAGCGGCTGAAGCGCGGTGTAGCCCGCGTTGCCGATCACCAGCGCCACGCGGCCCTCGGCGCGGGCCGGATCGCCTGCAAGCGCGACAAGCGCAGCAAGCAGCAGCACCGCGCCGCGCAGGCGGCGGCGGGTGATGCGCAGGAACACAGCGATCACAGGGACCATCTCGCCCTCCCCCAAACGGTCTTGCCCGTCCACGGCGGGACGTTGCGGATCAGCGGAACACGCCGGCCCGAAGTTTCTTGGTCACAGTCTTCTTGGTGCCGCCCGACTTGGTGCGGACGGTGGTGGTGTTGCCCTGGATGCGCTTCTTGCTCGAGGAGCTGGCGGCGGCTTTGGTCGGCGCGGCCTGGCGCTTGGTCGCCGCGGCCTTGCGAACCTGGGTGATCGCCTGGGAGGCCTTCTTGGAGGCCACCTGCTGCACGGCCTTGCAGGCCACCTCGTCATCGGCCTCCAGCCTGCGCAGGAGCGAGTTGGTGGGCTCGAGCTGGTCGGTGGCGATGGCGCGGGCGGCATAGTAGCGGAACAGCGACACGCGGGAGCCCTTGCCCCAGTCGCCGTCGATCGCCATGCGGTAGCAGCCCAGGCGGCTCAGCTCGGTCTGCACGGCCATCGCCAGATCCTTGCCGGTGAGTTTGGGGGCCTCGGGGGCCACGCCGGCGGCGCGGGCCTCCTCGCTGTCGCGTTCGATCTCCTGGCCGACCACGCGGCTGCGCGGCTCGGCGGTGGAGGGCTCGAGCGAACGGGTCGGGGCGAGACCTGCGAGGATCACCGCCTCGCGCTCCTCGCCGTCGGGGCCGATCACCTTGGTGCGGCTGCCGTTCGGGTCGGCGGGCACGGCGGCGGCCACATCGGTGCCGGTGCTCTCGGCGCCGGTGACCTCGGTGCCGGTCACGCGCTCGGCGCCGGCCACTTCGGTGCCCGTCACTTCGGAGCCGGTGACGCGCTCGGCGCCCGCGACCTCGGTGCCGGTCACACGCTCGGCGCCCACGGTGCCCTCGGTGCGCTGCGCCTCGTTGGAGGCCACCACGGTGGTGGCGTCGCCGGTCGGATCCGCGGTTTCGGTCTCGCCGCCTGCGGCCACCCGCTCGGGGGCCTGGTCGCCGCCGATGACCACGACGGCGCTGTCGGCGCCGGTGGCGGTGTCGGCCTCGTTGGAGGCCACGACGGTATCGCCGGTGGCCTTGCCCGGGGTCTCGGTGGGCGTGTTCTCGTCGGGCACGTCGACGATATCGACGATGGCCACGGCCTCGACGATCTCCTCGACCTCCTCCTCGACATCCTCGATCACGATGTTCGTGCCCGAGTTGCCCAGGGCCGCGAGCAGGCGCTTGCGGGTCTCGGGGTCGAGCGCGGCGATCAGCTCGTAGTCGGCGTCGGTCAGCTCCGCGGTCTGCTCGACCTGCGGGTTGAAGTAGAACTGGGCGCGGAGCGAGGACTGGTCCCAGGGGGTCTGGCGGCCGAAGGTCTCGCTCTCCACGTCGTTGCGGACGCGGATCATCAGGTCGGAGACCGAGATGCCCGGCTCCTCGATGTGGTTCAGCAGGGCCTGGGTGAAGGGCGAGTTCTCCCCTGCCCCGTCGGAGGTGACGTTGTTGGGCTGGGTGGCGAAGGCCACGAAGGTGCCCGAGCCCTTCTCCATCTGCGCCAGGCCCTCGGCTCCGCCGCGCAGGCTCTCGGGCAGCGGGTTGTTGCGGCAGGCGTCGAGGAAGATCAGGGTCTGGCGGTTCTTGGCCGAGAGCCGCTTGACGATCTCGTCGAGGCGCCAGGTCTCGTTCTCGATGGCTTCCTTCGAGGCGAGGGTGGCGTCCTTGGGCACGAGATAGTTGGCGCCGCCCAGCTGGAACGCATGGCCCGAGAAGAAGAACATGGCGCTCTCGGCCTCTGCGGCGGAGGCGGCGAAGGTATCGAGCCGGCTCCAGAAATCGGCCTCGGTGGCGTCGGTCAGCAGGGTGACCTCGAAATCGAGCCGCTCCAGCGCGGCGGCGAGATCCTGCGCGTCGTTGGTGGCGTTCTTCAGGGCGTAGACGTTGTCGTAATCGGCGTTGCCGACCACCAGGGCCACGCGCTTGGCCTCGGCGGTCAGGGTGGCGGCGGTGACGAAGACCAGGGCGAGCGGCGCGCTGCGGGCGGCGCGGGTGAGGCCCGCCTTGCGGGCGACATCCCCCACGAGCGCGGTCGCCGACCTGAAGCCGAGCCCCGCCTGGGCAAGAGTTTTGGAGAAGGTTCGGGTTTCGGGCGCAGTCGCCATGGTCAGCCGCCAATCATCTCTGGGTCAAAAAACTTGTGTATCACTGTAACGGAAGGGGTTCGAAAATGCGACCCTGAGCCGTTCAAATCTTTGTCTTCAACAAGATGTGATTTCCGCCGGGTCAATTCAACCCCTCCCGCCGGTCAGCCGCCGCCCGGCGGAGTGATGAAGAGAGTCCAGCGCACGGTGGCCTGGGTATCGACCTCGTGGAACATCGCGGCGCGGTGGCCGCGCTCCCAGCAGCTTTCGATCCCCTCGATCTCGAAGGCCTTGGCGCCGATGCACATGGAAACCGAGCCATCCAGAATCGGCTGGCCGAAGACGTCGGTGGCGTAGACATAGATGTAGCGGTTGGAGAGCTCTTCCTTGATGACATTGGCGCATTGGTTGGTGCCGATGGTCCACCAGCCCTCGGTCTGGAACTGGCTGTCAACAAGCTGCCCGATCGCCACGTTGATGACATCGAAACTCTGGTTGCAGACGGCAAATTCGGCCTCCGCGCGGCCCGATCCGACGAGGGTTGCGGCGCAGGCAACGGCAATGAAGGCGGCGTTTCTCGATAACAATCTGCGCGACATGGCGCGACTTAAGCCGCTTTTTGGAGGATGGGCAAGAAATCGCCACTTTTGGGCCGCAGATTGAAAACAATCGCGTGAGAGAGTAGTCTGGCAACAACGCTGGAGAGAAACCATGACTGTGAAGTTCGTAAAGCCGATGATGGCCGCCGCAGCCGTGTCGATGGTTCTTGTCGCCCCCGCCTCCGCCCAGATCGCCAAGTTCCACGTGATGGCCCCCGCCATCCCGGGCCTGTCGAAGCTGGACCGCATCTCCTCCTCCGATGACGCCGCCTCCGAGTTCCTCGGATCCACCGGCGACATGGCGAAGGAAACGTCGGCCTCGCTGAGCGAAATGCGCGAGTCCGAAGAGATCGTGGCGCGGGAAGATCAGCAGATCGACGACAGCACCCGTCAGGACGACCGCGTGGCCGACCGCGCGCCCTCGGACAGCAATGGCGGCGGCAACGACGGCGAGCGGATCACCCCGCCGCTGCCGCGCCCCGACCTGCTGGCCGCGGCCGACCTCGGCACCACCGTCACGACCCGGCCCGAGACCGGCAAGCAGGTGATCGTGCGGACCCGCACGAAGAGCCCGCGCGGCGGCTCGAAGATCAAGACAGGCGCGATCTGGAGCGTCGGCGAGTTCCGCTGACCCCGGCCACATCCTGAGCCTTCGAGGGCCCGGCTGCGCCAAGCGCACGCCGGGCCCTTTGACGTTGGGGGCGCGGCATCTTCGGGCCCGCCCTGCCCGCCGTCGCGCGAATTTCGCAACCGAAGGCTTTGCGCAGACGAAGCCGCGTGTTAGCACTTTGCCCACAAGAACTCATCGCAACGGGGAGGCGCGACGTGCCTGTAATGAAAACCTTTTCGACCACGCTTCTCGCCGCCGCCCTGGCGGCTGGCACCGGCCTTCCGGCCTTTGCGCAGGCGGGCAACTTTGGCCTCGAACTCAACGCCGCCCGCGATGTCGGCGAAGGCTGCCGCCTGACCTATGTGGCGACCAACAACACCGGCGAGGGGCTTGAGAAGGCCTCCTACGAGGTGGCTGTCTTCGACCAGGACGGCGTGGTTTCGCGCCTGCTGATCCTGGAGTTCGGGCAGCTTCAGGCCGACAAGACCAAGGTGGTGCAGTTCGACCTCGCCGACATGGCCTGTTCGAACATCTCGCGGCTTCTGGTCAACTCGGTCAGCGAATGCGTGGGCGCCGGCGGGGCCAGCCCCGACTGCATGAGCGGGCTCACCACCTCGTCGCGCGCCGAAATCCAGTTCGGGCTTTGAGCGCCGCCTCGGACCCGTGTAACGGGAGGGGCGAATGGACGCCTACTTGCCTGAAGGGCTGAACGGCTACGCCTGGGCTATTCTGGCGGTTCTCGCGGGGGCCTCGCTGGTGGCGCTCACCGTGGCGCTGTTCAAGGTTTTCCAGTTCATGCGGCTGGGCGTGGGCCGGCGCCGGCTGCCCGGCCAGATCGTTGAAAAATACCTGCGCGGCGATGGCGACGGCGCGCTGGCCCTGGCCGAAAAGCGCAACACCTCCGCCGTGCGGGTGCTCTTTGCCGCGCTCTCGGCGCTGCGCTCCAACCCCGGCGACCGCGACTTTGCCCGCGAACTCGCCACCCAGACCGCGCTCGACGAGCTGGCGCTGATGGGCCGGCGGATGAACGCGCTGGAGGCAGTGGTTCAGGCGGCGCCGATGCTGGGGCTGCTGGGCACCGTGGTGGGCATGATCGAGGCCTTCGGCAGGCTCTCCCGCGCCGAGGGGGCGGTGGACCCAAGCGTTCTGGCAGGCGGGATCTGGACCGCGCTCATCACCACGGCGGCGGGCCTTGCCATCGCGATCTTCTTCTATTTCATCTCGCTCTGGCTCGAGGGCCGCATCGCCCGCGAGCGCGAGACGCTGGAGCGCCTGATATCGACCGTGTTGCACGGGCGGGTGGAGACCCGGCCGGGCAAGACGATCGTCTGAGGCGGGGGGAGTGGCGGGCAAGACGGTCATCGGCGGGCCGATGCCCCATGCCACCGGGCTCTCGGGCGGGGCGGGCCACGCGGGCGGAGCGACCGCCATCGGCAGCTCGGGCAGCCGCCCCGGCGATGTCTACCTGCCCGACACCCGCGGCGACCGGAAGGCGCCCTTTGCCCTCACCCCGCTGGCCGACGTGATGTTCCAGCTGCTGATCTTCTTCATGCTCTCGACCTCGCTTGCGCCCTATTCGCTGATCACGCTGGGCACACCTGCCGCCCCCGCCGGCAAGAGCGCCGCGCCCGACAGCGCGCCGGGCGGCGGGGCCTCGAGCATCGTCATCTGGCATGTCGGGCGGGGCGAATTGCGGGCGGGGTCCGCCGTGCTGCCGCTCGACGCGCTGCCGCAGCTGATCCCGGCGCTGAAGGAGCGCGGGCTGGAGGAGATCCTGCTGTTCACCACGCCCGTCGCCACCACGCAGGACGTGGCCACGGTGATCGAGGCGATCCGGGTGGGCGAGGTGGCCAGGCTGCGGCTCATCGGAAAGCCGGGGCTGTGAGGGGCGCGGCCGCCGATCC
Source organism: Vannielia litorea (assembly GCF_900142295.1). Taxonomy (NCBI): domain Bacteria; kingdom Pseudomonadati; phylum Pseudomonadota; class Alphaproteobacteria; order Rhodobacterales; family Paracoccaceae; genus Vannielia; species Vannielia litorea. The sequence continues at coordinate 935,120 of NZ_FSRL01000001.1, read as the reverse complement.
GCGCGACCGGCCGCCCGCACGGGGGGCCCGCTGATGCTTGCCTCCCGGCTCGCCGCCCAGCGCCATCGCCGCCGCCCCGATTTCGGGCTGGCGCAGGTGAACATCGTGCTGCTGCTGGTGCTCTTCTTCCTGGTGGTCGGCACGATCGTGGAGACCGACGAGCTGGCCGTCGACCTGGCGGAGACCACCGAGCTGCCGCTGGAGCGCTTGCCGCGCCCGCTGCTGCTGATCGACGGCGAGGGCAACTGGTCGCTCGATGGTGCGCCCCTGGGCGAGGCCGCGGTGGTGGAGGCGCTGCGCGCGCCGCCGCCCGAGGGTCAGCCCAACGCGGTCTACATTCTCGCCCCGCGCGACATGGCCGCCGATCGGCTGCTGCGGGCGATGCAGGTGCTGCTGCCGGCGGGCCGCACCGTGAAGCTGGTGACGCTGAAGGCGGGCGGGCCATGAGCTACGCCGAGAGCCCGGTGCGCTACATCGAGCCGCGCGCGCAGACCGAGACGGTGCTCTGGGCCGCGGCGCTCCTGCTGGCCGTGGCCGCCCATCTCGCCGCCTTCACCTGGGCCAGCGAGCGGATGCCGGACCCTGCGCCGCAGGACGCCCCGGTGGAGACCGAAGTAACGGTGGAGATGATAGAGATGGCGACGCAGGCGGCGCAGCCGACGGTGGCCGAGGCCGAGGCGGTGGCCGCCGCCGAAGCTCCCGCGCCGCCCGAGCCCGCCCCCCCTGCCCCGCAGGAGCCCGCCACGGTGGCCGCGGCGCCCGAGCGGGCCGACCCGGTGGCCGCGCCGGTCACCCCGGCGCCGACCGAGCGGGTCGCGGCCGCGCCCGCTGCGCCCCCGGCCCCTGCCGCCGCCGAGCCGGTGAGCGAAGGCGTGACCCGGATCACCGGTGCGCCGGTGGCGGCTCAGTCGGGCGCGGCCCCCGCCGCGCGGGCCGATACCGCGCAGGCGGCCCGTGCCGAGGAGGTGCAGCAGGCGCGCGAGGCCACGCCCGCGCGGATCACCGCCGCGCCGGTAGTGACCGAGGAGGCCAGCCGCGCCGAGGTGGCCAGCGCCGCGCGCGCGCCCGAGGAGGTGCCCGAGACCGCGACGGCGCGGGTGTCCGACGACCGGGTGGTTGCCGGGCAGGACGAGGGCCGCGAGCGGCTCAGGGCCGAGGCGGAGGTGGAGGCGCAGGAGGCCGTGCGCGAGACCGGAGGGGTGCAGGTGGCCGCCGCGCCCGAGCCTGCCGCCGCACCTGCGCCCGAGGGGAGCGAGGCCCCGCCCGCCGATACCGTGGCCGCCGCCTCCGCCCCGCCCGAGCGGGTGGCCGCCGCGCCGGCCCTTCCCGAGGGCATGGAGCCCGAGCGCCTTGCCCCCACCGCCCCCGATGCGGAGCCTGTGGAGGATGTCGCCGCCGCCCCGCCGCCGCCCGAGCGCGAGAGCGAGCTGCCCGGCCCGGGCACCGAGGGCGGGCTTGCTGCGCCCGCCCCCGAGAGCGACATCTCCGAGGCCGACCGGACCCGCTACACTGCGATTCTCGACTACCTCAAGACCTATGACGGCGGCCCCTGCTTTGCCGCCCTGCCGGCGCTGGGAGAGGAGACCGCCCAGCTCACCCTCGATGCCTTCGGCCCGACTTCGGCCTCGCTCGACGGCTTTCGGGCCGGGATGGAGGCGCAGACCGGCGAGATCCCCAACACCTTCCTCAAGCCGGTGAGCGAGGCCCAATGCGCCGCGCTCGTCTTCATCCGCGAGGCGCGGGCCTACCCGGCCTTCAACCTCTATTTCGACATGAGCGACCGGGTGATCGCCTCGGGCGACTACCTCGAGGGGCGCATCCTCAACGTCTCGGGACAGGTGGTGCATTTTCTTCTTATCGACGACGAGGGCACGGTGCAGGCGCTCGACGGGTTTTTGCAGTTCACCCGCGAGGGGGCGCGCTTTTCGATCCCGATGAACCTGACCGCCGGGCCGGTGGTGACCCAGCAGCTCCTGCTGGCGGTGGGCACGCCCGCGCGGCTCGACGTGGTTACGGCGGAGAACGGCGCGGAGGCTTCGGCCTTCTTCGCGGCGCTTGCGAAAGAACTCGAGGCCCGGGGGATCTCCCCGGACCTCTCGATGGTGGCCTTCTCGGTGGAGTGAGGGCGCGGCGTGATGCCGGGGCCTGACCCGAGGATCGGGGCCTTGCCTCAGTCCGACAGGGAGCCCTCTTCGTCGCGCCGCACCATCCGCGCCTTCACGATCTTGCCGACGAAGATCGGCAGGATGAAGCCGGCGATGGCGATGGCCCAGAGGGTGATCGCCAGCGGGCTGTCGATCAGGGTCCACCAGTTGCCGTTGTCGATGGTGACCGCGCGGCGCAGGTTGTTCTCCATGGTGTTGCCCAAGAGCGTGCCGAGGATCACCGGCACCAGCGGCACGTCGAGCTTGCGCAGCAGCCAGCCGGCCACGCCGAAGGCGATCATCACCAGCAGGTCGAAGCTGGAGCCGGAGATGCCGTAGATCCCGACAAAGCTGACCATGGCCACCACCGGCATCAGGATGCGCGGCGGGATCAGCAGGACGCGGGTGAAGAGGCCCACCATGGGGATGTTCATCGCCAGCAGCATCAGGTTGCCGATGAAGAGGGCGGCGATAAGGCCCCAGACCACGTCGGGGTTGTTCTGGAAGAGCAGCGGGCCGGGGGTGATGTTGAGCGACAGCAGCACCGCGAGCAGCACGGCGGTGGTGCCCGATCCTGGCACGCCGAGCGCCAGCATGGGCACCAGCGCGCCACCGGCGGCGGCGTTGTTGCCCGCCTCGGGAGCGGCCACGCCGCGCGGGTCGCCGGTGCCGAAGGTGCCTTGCTTGTCGACCAGCTTCTTCTCCATCGAGTAGCTGATGAAGCTGCCCAGCGAGGCACCCGCGCCGGGCAGCACGCCCGCCAGGAAGCCCAGGAAGGAGGTGCGCAGCATGGTGGGGATGGTGCTGGTGATCATCTTCAGCGGCGGCACAAGGCGGCCGACCTTGACCTTGCTCTCCTCGGCATCCGCGTTGCCGTGGCGGTGCTCGAGAAAGACGAAGACCTCCGAGAGCGCGAAGAGGCCGACAATGGCGACGAGGAAATCGAGGCCGTCATAGAGGTGCACCTCGCCGAAGGTGAGGCGCGGCACGCCGGTCTGCGTGTCGACCCCGACCATGGCGAGGCCGAGACCGAGCATGGCGGCGAAGGCCGATTTGGCCTGGTTGGTCGAGGAGACCCCGCCCAGCGTGGCGAAGGCCAGCGCGAAGAGGGCGAAGTACTCGGCCGGGCCGAAGAGCAGCGCCAGTTTCACCAGCTGGGGCGCCAGAAGGATCAGCCCCCAGGTGGCGAGAAATGCGCCGACGAAGCTGGCGATGCCGGAGAGCGCAAGCGCCTCGCCCGCCTGCCCCTTGCGGGCCATCGGGTAGCCGTCGAGACAGGTCATCATCGCGGGCTCGTCGCCGGGGATGTTCAGCAGGATCGAAGAGATCCGCCCGCCGTACATGGCGCCGTAGTAGACCGAGGTGAGCAGGATCAGCGAGGAGGTCGCGTCGAGCCCGAGGGTGAAGGCCAGCGGGATCAGGATGGCCACGCCGTTGGAGGGGCCGAGGCCCGGCAGCGCGCCCATGATGGTGCCGAGAAAGCAGCCCAGAAGCGCGAGACCGAGGTTCTGCCAGGTCAGTGCGATCTCGAAGCCGGAATAGAGGTTTGCCCAGAGGTCCATGGTTCAGTCTCCTGCGCCCGTGGCGCCGGTGGCCTCGGGGGCGATCTCTTCAGCCCCTCCGCCGAACAGCGCAAAGAATTTGCCGATGCCCGAGAGCACCGGGTCCACCACCGCATCGACGAAGGGGTCGAGCGGGCCACGGGCGAGCGAGAGGCCCAGCACCGCGTGAAAGATGATGTAGATGCCGAGCGCCGTCAGCGCGCCGATCAGCACCGACTGGATCACCGGCGAGCCGAGCCGCCAGGTGAGATAGGTGGCCGCCAGCGCGGTTGCGATGATGAAGCCCGCCTCGGGCAGGAACTGCGCGTAGAGGATCATGACCACCGCGGCGGCGCCGATCTCGGCCAGCCGTGTGAGGGGCGGCCAGACGGGCTCCGGGTCGGGGCGGAGCGCGATGACCGCAGAGGCCAGCCCCAGGATGACGGCGATGATCACCGGAAAGGCCTTTGGCCCTACCGCATCGCTCAGAAAACTCTCCTCGGTCTGAAGCGCGGCCCAGGCGTAGAAGATCGCCAGCAGCACGCCAAACCCGCCGAATATACGGTCGCTCATGGCTTGTCCCCCGATGTCTTGAAACGTGAGACCGGGCGGCAGGGACAGGCCCCGCCGCCCGGACGGCATCACTTGATGATGCCGATTTCCCTGGAGATCGATTCGATCTGCGCGACCGACTCGGCCACGAACTGCTCGAACTCGGCGCCCTGCAGGTCGAGCGGGGCAAGGCCGTTGGTCTCCATGATCGCCTTCCACTCGTCGGAGGCGTAGAGGGTGCCGATGGCGGCAACCCAGGCGTCATAGGCCTCGTCGGACATGCCGCCGGGGGCATAGAACCCGCGCCAGTTGGCGCCGATGGCTTCCACGCCCTGCTCGCGGGCGGTCGGGAAGTCGGCGAACTCGCCGCCCAGACGCTCGGGCGAGAGAACCGCGATCACCTTGATGTCGCCGGAGTCCACGAAGCCCTTGGCCTCGGAGATGTCGCCGGTGAAGGCCTGCACGGAGCCGGCCAGCAGCTGGGTCACGGCCTCGCCGCCGCCGTCGAAGGCGATGTACTTGACCGAGCGCACATCCTCGATGCCATAGGCGTTGGCCGCGATCAGCACCTTGAGGTGATCCCAGCCGCCCACGGCGGAGCCGCCGGCCACGGAGATCGAGCCCGGGTCGGTCTTGATGGCGTCGAGCAGCTGCGGCAGCGTGGTGATCTCGCTGTCGGCGGCCACGGCGATCACGCCGTAGTCGGCGCCCACGGAGGCGAGCCAGCGGACCTGGTCCATCGTGTTGCCCGGATAGGCGCCCTGGGCCAGGCGGGTGGCGGTTGCGGTCGAGGCGGCAACGATCAGGTCATTGCTGTCGTTGCGCTTGTTGACCACCTCGGCATAGGCCACGCCACCGCCGCCACCGGCGAGGTTGACGACCTGCATGGTCTTGTCGATCAGGCCGATGTCCTGAAGCGACTTGCCGACCTGCCGGCAGGTGAAGTCCCAGCCGCCGCCCGGGTTGGCGGGGGCGATGCACTCGGGGTTCTCGGGCATGAAGCCATGGCTCTCGGCATGGGCCGTACCGGCGACACCAAGAGCCGCCACGGCGAGCGCCGCGCGGATGAAAGACGTTTTCATAAAGATCCTCCTCAGGTCCTGGCCGGCGCACTCCCACGCGCCGGTCCTGTGCCCCGCAGCGCGAACCTGGCGGTTCTTTCCCTGCGGGTTGAGGATGTGTAACCGTTGTTCCTGTCACCAACCTGTCACCGCGACAGTTTGGCGGAAGGGGGAGCCGGATGCGGATACTGATGGTGGAGGATGCGGGCGACCTGGCCGAGGGGGTCGTGGCCCATCTGGCGCGCTCGGGCATCGTCTGCGATCTCGCGCCCACGCTGGAGGACGCGCGCGACTGCCGCGCGGTGCAGCGCTACGACGCGATGATCCTCGACATCAACCTGCCCGACGGCTCGGGGCTGGCGCTCCTGCGGGAGGTGCGGGCCGAGGCCGACCGCGTGCCGGTGCTCATGCTCACCGCCCTCTCCTCGGTGGAGGACCGCATCGCCGCGCTCGACCAGGGTGCCGACGACTACCTCGGCAAGCCCTTCGACCAGCGCGAACTGGAGGCCCGGCTGCGCGCCCTCGTGCGCCGCGAGGCCGACCGCAAGGAAGAGACCATCACCCTCGGGCCG